>JALORE010000156.1 GCA_025459125.1 Planctomycetota bacterium
TGATCCTGGGAGGAGTTGCCGACCATGATCTCGAAGGCACCGGGTTCGGCCACGTATTCCATGTCGATGTTGTAGAACGCCAGGTGCTCCGGCGTGATTTCCAGCGCGATTCTCTTCGTCTCGCCCGGCGCCAGAGTGATCCGCTGAAAACCCTTCAACTCCTTGACCGGGCGCGTGACCGAGCTGACTTTGTCCCGGATGTACATCTGCACGACCTCGTCGCCGGTCCGGGGGCCCGTATTGGTCACATCGACCCGAACCGTCGTCGGTTCATTTCTGGCGATGGTAGACTTCTTCAGGCGGGGCTTGCCGAATTGGAACTGGGTGTAGCTGAGGCCGAAGCCGAACGCGTAGAGGGGCGTCACGTCGTCGAACAGATAGCCGCGCCGGGCGGCGGGCTTGTGGTTGTAGTAGGCGGGAATGTGGCCGACGGAACGGGGGATGGTGATGGGAAGCTTGCCGCCAGGGTTGAGGTCGCCCAAGAGGGCCTCCGCCAGCGCCCGGCCGGTCTCCTGGCCCAGATACCAGCATTCGAAAATGACCGACGCTTTGGCGGTGAGGTTGCGAATGGAAATGGGCCGACCGTTGAAGAGGACCGCAATGATCGGCTTACCCGTGGCGGCAATGGCGTCGACCAGCTCATCCTGCAGGCCGACCAGGTCGAGCGAGGCACGGTCGCCCAGGTGATTCAGCGCCCAGGCCTCGCGGCACGTCTGCTCGTTGTCGCCGATTGCCAGGATCACGACGTCGGCCTGTTGGGCGACCTTGACTGCTTCGGCGATGCTCCGACGATCCTGGTCCGGATTGCTGGGCGTGACCTCGTCCTGCTGCCAGGACCCGCCGATCGTGATCTGGCAGCCCTCATGATAGAGAACGCGGACCGATGGGCCGACGCGGTTCCGGATGCCCTGCAGCAGAGTGGTGCAATGCTTGGGCACGCCGCTGTAGCCGCCCAGCATCCGGCGGTCGGCGTTCGGGCCGATGACGGCGATGGTCTGGGTCTTGTTCGGGTCCAGCGGCGCCAGGCCGCCGTCGTTCTTGAGCAGCGTGATCGTCTCGCGCGCCGCCTGGAGCGCCAACTCGCGGTGGGCTTCGCAGCCGACGATCTGCTCGGCGACCGCCGGGTCCACGTAGGGGTCCTCGAACAGCCCCAGCCGGAATTTCCAGGCCAGCATCGGTGCCACGAGCTCGTCGAGGAGAGACTCCTTCAGGACGCCTTTGCGGACGAGATCGACAAGATGCGGGTAGCAATCGGGGTCCGGCAATTCAATATTGACGCCCGCTTTGGCCGCCAGCGCCGCCGCCTGGCGGCCGTCCTCGGCCAGGTGGTTGCCGAACAGCTCCGGCCGCTCATGCAGCTCGCGGATCGCGAAATAGTCCGATACGACGTAGCCTTTGAAGCCCCACTCCTTGCGCAGGACATCGTGCAGCAGCCACTTGTTGGCGTGGGAGGGGACGCCGTCGATCTCGTTGTAGGAGGCCATCACGCTGATGGCGCCGCCCTTGTGCAGGGCCTGCTGGAACGGGTAGAGGAAGACCTCGCGCAAGATGCGCTCCGATACGTTCACCGGGGCACAGTTGGTCCCCGACTCCGGCTGGCCGTGGGCGGCGAAGTGTTTCAGGGTGGCAATGACGTGCTGCTTGTCCTGGAACGTCGCGTCGCCCTGGAATCCCTGCACGGCCGCGATCCCCATGCGCGAGACCAGATAGGGGTCCTCGCCGTAGGTCTCCTCGACGCGTCCCCACCGCGGCTCGCGCGCTACATCCACAACGGGCGTCAGCGCCTGGTGCGTACCTCGGGCGCGGGCTTCCGCCGCCGTCATCTCGAACAGCCGGCGCACCAGCTCAGGATCGAACGTCGCGCCCAATCCGATAGGCTGCGAGAAGTGCGTCGCATCAACGGCGGCGTGTCCATGCAGGCATTCCTCATGGAAGACAACCGGGATGCCCAGCCGGGAGTTCTCGACGAAGAACTTCTGGATGTCGTTGGTCAACTCCGCCATTTCCCGGGCGTTGCGGCCGCCGCCGGCATCGCTGGGCCGGCCGACCTGACCGATCCCCAGACGCTCCTTGAAACGAGTCCTGGCTTTCTGCAGGTCGAACCGGCCTTTCTCGTCGACCAGCGTGCTGCTCTTCTGCTGCCAGATGCAGAGCATCTGCGCGACCTTCTCTTTCAGCGTCATGCGCGACAACAGGTCCCTGACGCGGCGCTCAACGGGAAGTTTCGGATTGCGATAGCCCGGCTCGGCCTGGGGCTTCGGTCTGGTCTTCACGAGGACTCCTCTCTTCAAGGATCGTTAAGCGGTTGCGGTTGCGCGGCTCGTGCCCATTTGTAGTGACGCCGCAAGGCGTTTCTTCGAATATGCCCTTGCGGGCACACTATAAACGAGCCACGCCGCCGCGAGACGCTCGACGATCATTGCTGTGCGGCCTTCACCACCGCGAAGAACGCCTCTTTGGGTTCGTAGTTCTGATCGAACAGCAGCGGCGAGCCACCGATCCAGGAGGTCTTGTCACAGACGCCCCAGAACGTGACACGGCTGATGTCCTTCTTGTGCTGGAGCAACACGGAGAAGATCTCGACATACTTGTCGGCAAGCCTCTTCTGTGTCTCGGCGGTCGCGGCATTCGCATCGCTGGTGCTCTGGCGGTTGACTTGGCTGACATCGGCGCCGCGCGGGGCGCGGTTCTGCGTCCTAATATCCAATTCCGTAATCATCACCTTGACGCCCGTGGCCGCCAAATTCGTGAGGGCGTATTCGAGACCTTGGACGCTGGGGTACGTCAAGCCGCCGTGCAATTGAATGCCGACGCCGTCGATGCGCAGGCCCTTGGACTTGAGATACTTCACGAGCGCGACCGCGGCGTCGCACTTGGCTTTCGACACTTCCAGATTATAGTCGTTGTAGTAGAGCTCGGCCTCGGGGTCGGCCTCGTGCGCCCACCGGAAGGCGTTCTCGATATGGTCGTACTTCTTGTTCGGGTCACCTTGACCGATGATCCGAAACCAGGGACCGCGTGCGTCGTCGCGCAGCGCGCCACTGTCATTCAGGGCCTCATTCACGACATCCCACCCTTTGATGCGACCCCGATAGTGGCCGGCGACGGTCATGATGTGGTCCTTCATCCGTACCAAGAGGGCATCCCGTGTCAGGGTGTTGCCCGCCTCGTCCTGAAACACCCACCGCGGGGTCTGGGCGTGCCAAACCAGGCAATGGCCGACGGCGAACAGCTTGTTTTTTTCGCAGAAAGCGACGAAACCGTCGCCCGGCTCCCAGTTGTACTGATTGGGCTGGGGATGCACGAGCTGCCATTTCAAATCGTTCTCCGGGGTCGCCGTATTGAAGTGCTTCGCGGCGATGGCAGCCGCATTGGGGTCCTTGCCGGTGACCAGCGGCCGGTTCAAGGCCCCGCCGATCAGGAATGTGTCCTTGAACACGTCTTTCAACGCGGGCACGTTCTGTCCGGCCAAACCCTGCGCCGCGCCGGTCCACAGGATCGCCAGACTCGCGACGGTGATTGTCTTTTGCATGCTCACTGCCTGCTCCTTTCACTACTGCGTCTATTTCGTCGGATTGTCGTGTTTACGCTGTGGCGAAGCGTCTTCGTCGCTCTGCCAACTCGTCGGCCATCTGAATCGTAAGGCGTTTGCCCAAGGGATAGCACATCAGCAGGATGGTGCAAACGGCAAAAAGCCCGCCCACCAGCAGGCTGCTGCAAACGCGATAGCCCTGGACCGCCTCGATCGCGTCGGGGAGTTTCGTATCATAGTGGAAAAAGCCCTTGAGGACCCACAGTTCCGAGGCGGCTCCCAGGGCGAGCCCGGACTTGAGGGCAAAGCCGATCGTGGCGAATACCATGCCGGTAAACCGCCGGCCCGTTTTCCATTCCGAGTAATCGGCCACGTCCGCGTAAATAGCCCAGACCAGAGCAATGGTGGGGGCATAAACGATCGCGGTCAGTACGGTCAGGGCCACCATACCCCAGATGTTCGTGGGCGAGAGCAGGTAAAACGAGAGAGACGTGAGCGTGGCCAGACCGAAGCCGGTGACGGCCACCGTCTTCTTGCCGAACCGTTTGGCGAAGGAGGCGGTCAGGATGATGAAGAGGATGGTCGTGGCCGTGTTGATCATGTTGATGATGCTGTAGGCCACACCGGCCACGTTGGAGCCGGCCAGATTCGATCGGTCGGCATGCACGACGTAGCCGAGCACACCATCCACGAATCCCGTGGGCTTCTCTCCGGGCGCCAGAGGCGGTTGCGTCAGGTTCAGGTGCAGCGAAGAGACCCAATCGTATAGCGCCGCCTTGTCCGCGTAATGCTGGTAATAGTCGTACAAAGCGCCGCCGCGGAACGAGAGGATGCAGAAATGGAACAAGGTCATCGCGAACATGATCTTCCAGGGACTGTTCCGCCGCAGATCGGCGAAGTCCTCTCGGACGTTCGATTTCTGCTGCGGCGGAGGCACAATGCGCTCGCGGGTCGTGAGGAAGGTCATCAGGAACAGGACCAGGCACACGACCGCCCAGATCGTCATGGTGATCCGCCAGCCGTACTGCGTGTCCGCGACCTGGACGGCTCCCCCCGCCGCGTGCTGGGCCGCGAACTTGGCGACCAGCGGTAAAGTGAAGCCGCCCACGATGAATTGCGCCACGTTGACGGCCACGAACCGATAAGAATTGAGCTTGGCCCGCTCATGCACGTCCCCCGTCATCACGCCGCCCAGGGCCGCATAGGGCATGTTGTTCATCGAGTAGATGGACATGAGCAGGGTGTTTGTGACCGCCGCGTAAATGATCAGGGTGGTCATGCTCCCACCCGACGGAGCCGTGTAGGCCAGAATCATGATGACCGCCCACGGCACGGCCGTGAACAGGATCCAGGGCCGGAACTTGCCCCACCGCGTGTTGGTCCGGTCCGCGAGCACGCCCACGATCGGATCGGCCACCGCGTCCCACAGGCGCGGGAAGAGCAGAATGGCGGACGCGGCCATGGCCGTGAGGCCGAAGACGTCGGTGTAGAAGTTCTTCTGGAACAAGATCATCGTCATGAAGACGAAGTTCGCGGCGGCGTCGGCCATGCTGTAGCCGACCTTCTCCGTCACGGAGAGCTTCTGCGCGGCGACCGCCATCCTGCCGGCGGCTTTGCCCAGGCGATAGCCGGCGGGGCTGTCCAGGGGGAGTCCTTGCGATTCGTCTGGCATCTTTAGCTCCTTGTCCGGATCCGTTCAGCTCTTGCGGATTGCACCACAGGATCCCCTTTTCACCGAGAGAAGGGAAGAACATGCAACGACTGAAGTCACATTCTAATGAACAACAGAGGAAGATCAAGTCTGCCTCATGATCGAGCTCCCTTCGTCTTGAAGCGAATGACTGTGATCGAATAGCCGGGGAAGGTGTGCTTCCAGGGGGAGCCGGCGTCATTGATCGTGAAGTCCTTCGGAACGGTGTGGAACGGATCGTCCACGGTGTTCGTGTCGTTCAGCTCGCCCGCCATGACCTGGCCCCTGGCATTCTTCTGGATGTTGGCGCCCACGAGCTCTACGGTCACGGTTTGATCCACGTCAAAGACATTGACGACTTTGAGGATGATGTCACCGGAGGTGTCCTCTTTGCTGGCGCACGCATAGAGAGGCTCATTGGGGTCGGTAGATCCGACACCGCGACCACCGCGTCCGCCGGAGGCCGGCGCAGGCTCCGGGGCGATCGTGGGAATTGTCTGGGGTTTGATGTTGGCGATGGGGATCACCTGGTCCCCCCGGGCGTTGTAGAACATCTTCTGGGTGTAGTAGGCGGGAGAGCCGTAGCTGGTCAGAGAATTGTAACCGATAAGGTTCGTGCGCCATTGGCTGCCGCCCTGATCCACCCGGGTAAAGAGCGGAGCGTAGCAGGACATGATCACGATGTCGGCATTCCGTTGCAGGCCGGTGAGGAAGGCGGCATCGGAGAGGGCCGCCTGGAACGTGGGCGTAAGGGGCCGCTGGCCGCCGTTGGGCCCGCGGACCTCCTGGGAGGCCCACTCACCTTCCATGATCTTCGGGCCATGGCGGTCGCGGTTGTCATAGAGATGGGCACTGCGGATCGCGGCGGCGGGCGGCATGTAATGGTGATTGTCGATTCCATCCAGCTTCACGCCCTCGCCGGGATTGACCGTGGCGATCACCTGGATGTTGGGGTACTTGGCCTTGATGGCGTTGTAGAACATGGCGAACCGGCCTTCAGGTCCCGCATAGGTCTTGCGGCCGTTGTTCAGGAAGTCCTCGTTCCCGATCTCGACGTAGGTCAGCTTGAAGGGAGCCGGGTGGCCGTCTTTGGCGCGGCGGGCGCCCCATTCGGTGTTCCCGTCGCCGGTGATGTACTCGATCTCGTCCAGGGCGTCCTCGATGAACGGTTTGAGCTCCGCGCCGGTCTTCACGTCGCGCCCGCCGTTGAGGCACAGGCCGGCGAAGACCCCCAGGACGGGCTCCATCTTCAGTTCTTCACACCATTCGAGGAATTCCAGCAGGCCCAGACCGTCGGATGAGCGATAGCCCCAGGGGCTCATGTGGCCGGGACGCTCTTCCCAGGGACCGATCTGGGTCTTGAAATCAAAACGATTGGCAAAACTGGACCCTTCGAGGTAGTTGCCGCCGGGGAAGCGAAGGAATGCCGGGTGCATGGCATCCAGGAGCTGCATGATATCAGGGCGAAAACCGGTGACAGGACGACCACCCAGGGCCGCACCGGTGCGTTCCTTGAACACGGGCGGAAAGAGCGACACGAGGTTGAGATTGATCGTGCCCTTCGCCGCGGCCCAAATCACAAAACGGTTGTCAGCCGAAGGCGTGAGTTGACCGGTCTTCAGCGTGACCTTGTAGCGTTGCCACTTATCTGTGATGGCGGAAACCGTCGCAGAGGCGTGAATGGTTTTGCTATCGTTGGATTCAATAGCGACGGTCAAAGGACCGGTGAAGCCGTTGGAAGCTTTGGCGTAGAAAGAGCACGGATAGATGCTGTTGGGTTTGGTGGGGATACCCCAATAGCCGGTATTGGCCACGCCCACGCGTCCACCGGCGGGCACATTGGAAATCGTAAGCTTAAGGCTGGTCGTCAGCGCGGTGGTGTTGACGGGATCGTTGGTGTCGGGAATGGCGGAGCCCGCCTCGTCGGAAGAGGTCACGACGTACCAACAGGGGACCCCCTCGATGGGCGTGGCACCCGCAACCTCAAGGGCCGGGCCGCGGCCGCGGGTATTCCGAAAGATACGGTTCTGGATCAACTCGCCATACAGGCCGCCGTCATAGGAGAAATTGATCTCTTCGGTCATCAGGCCGTAGAGCATGGGATTGATTCTGGCCCCGGGTTTATCAACTTGCACGACGATTTTGCCGGGGTCGGCGGCCCAGGCGAGGGTGGTGAAGACCACGCCTGCGGCTAGCGCCAAGAGGGACTGGCGGGCAGCGCGATGGAAGAGAGAACTCATCGGCAACTCCTGATGAAGAGAATGTGTGTCTTTTATGTTAGGCTCCCTTGATCTTCAGCATGACGGCGATTGCAGTGCCGCTCGCCCTGGTCTTGAGGTTTCCCGCTGCTTATTTGACAGGTACCAGCATCTGGGTAAGTGAATGCGCGGGAAAGCTGTAGCCTATCCTGCTGCCCTGAAATTGGATTTCCCTGGTGGCGATGGTAACCCCTTGCTGTGTCTTGGTGTTCGTCGCCGTGACGGCGCCGCCGTTGATCTCCTTGACCGTTGCCGTCCCCGTGAAGTCGCCACTCTGCAATATCACATTGGCGGTCAGAGCGTTGGTCTCGTGCCGGTTGACCACATTGACGACCAGAGTCTTGGCTGGATCGTTCCATACAGCGGTGACATCGAGATAGGGTATGTCGTTGAAGATCCTGTTGCTGTATTTCTCGCAGTTGCAGTACACGTCCAGCGCGGTGCCCAGGGAGTTATTGGAATACAGGGAAAAGCCGAGGAACAGGGCATTTCTGTAGTCACCGTCCGGCGCACTGCCCACCAGGCTGGACAGCATGGTGATATTCGCCATCTTCACGATATCGGCATGCCTGATGAAGGAGTTGAGGTGCTGAGCCACCATGAGCGCTCCGGTGAGGGTATTGCCTCCGCCCGACCATTCGTCAAAGGAGATATAGACCGGTCGTTTGGATCCGGATTTCACCATGGCTTTCTCAATCAGTGCCTGCACCACATCGATCTTCTGATCTACATCCAGGCCGAGCGACATCATCCCGGAGAAGCTGGTGTCGCCCGCCAATGCCTCCCTGACGTAGCGGTGAACGGACAGATAATCGATCTTGCCCACCATGTGCTGCAACACGTAGTCGTTCCAATCGATCCAGGCATTGTTGGTGTCAGGCCGGTAATTGGAGGCGCCGCAAGCAATGAACTTGATGTTCCGGTCCACCAGTTGCATGATCTTGGCCGCTTCCAGGGCGAATTTGCAGTAGTCTTCGGCATTCTTCTGCCCCGTCTGCCAGGGACCGTCGATTTCGTTGCCCAGGGCCCAGTACTTCACCGCAAAGGGCTCTTCATGGCCGGATTTCCTCCGGAGATCGGAATAATAGGTCCCCTTGGGATAATTGCAGTATTCCACCCAGTGCCGGGCCTGATCGAGGGTCCCCAAGCCGGCGTTGATGCAGATGAAATTCTCCGCTCCAAGGAGTTGGCACAGTTTGACGTATTCATCGGTGCCCATTTGATTGGTCTCAATCTGGTGCCATGCCAGGTCGAGCCGGGCCGGCCGTTGCCCCTTGGGGCCAATCCCATCCTCCCAGTTGTAGCCGGACACATAGTTGCCTCCGGGCCACCGGACCACCGGGATCTTGAGTTCCTTCACCAGTTGGATGAAGTCCTTGCGGAGTCCATTCTCATCGGCCAGGGGAGATTGGGGATCATAGATCGTGCCGTAGACAACACTGCGGATCGGCTCCAGGAAGGCGCCGTAGATCTTGGGGTCCACTTCCCCGATCTTGCGGTCCAGGTCGATCTTGATGACAGCCGGTTGCTGTGCCCCGAGATCCCCGGCCGCCCAACCGGCGACCACCAGGCAACCGAGCAGGATGTTCCGCGTCTTCATGAGGAGTCCTTTCAGAAGGCGTTGATCAGGTTGGCTTGTTCTGCCGCATTGCCTGTCATCCGCCTCACGGCTGCGTCGGCACCTTCTTGCCCGAGGCTACATCGAGAATCGCCTGCAACGCCGGCTTGGGCTGCAATTGGGCGTCAAACACCAGCGGTCTCTGGCCCGCACGCCACGACCGCCGGTCGCTGATGCCCCAGAACGTCACCCGCGAGATCGTGCGGGAATGACGTTTGAAAACATCGAACAACTTGGCATAGACCTCCGCCTGTTTCTGGAATGCCTCGGGGGACACGGTCCCGCTGCCGCTGCGGGTGGGGAAAGCGCCGGTGTTGGTCCCGGTGGCCGTTACGTCCAGCTCGCTGATACTGACTTTCAGCCCCAGCGACTCATAGTCGGTAATCGCCTTCTCCACGTCGGCGATGTTGGTGTCCAGATGCCAGTGCCCCTGGATGCCTACCCCGTTGATCGGCGTGCCCTCCTGGAGGAGACGCTTGAGCAGCAGCATCGAGCTGGCATGCTTGCCTTTGTTCTGCACAGCGCCCTGCTCAATGTTGTAGTCGTTGTAATACAGTTGGGCACTCGGATCAGCCTCATGCGCCCACTTGAATGCGAGCGTCAGGACATCCGGCCCGATCACCTTATACCAACTGGAAGTCCGCAGATTCTCGGTCGCGCCGGTGCCGCCATCGGCGATGGCCTCATTGACCACGTCCCACCCGAGGACGCGCCCTCGGCAGCGTCCGACCACCGTCATGATGTGTTTCTTCAACCGCTCCATCGCCAGTTCCCGTGTCACCGGCTGGCCATCGGCCCCCGGCTCGAAGAACCACCTGCCCGTCTGCGTGTGCCAGACGAGGGTATGGCCCCAGACCTTGATGTTATTGCCCTGGCACCACTGGACCAACGCATCGGGGGTCGTCCAATTATATGTGCCCTCCGCAGGATGTATCGGCCCGGGCTTCATGCAGTTTTCCGGAGTGACGATGTTGTAGTTGGCCTTGATGTTGGCCAACTCGGCGTCCGAGTAACGCCCGGGGAGGTCGCCCGCACAGCCAACGAGGAATCGCCCGGCGTAGGCGTCCTTAAGCCCGACAGAGGCCGCGGGGCTCGGCGCCGACTTGGTGTCGCCGTTGTTCTGGCCGTAGACGGTTGTCGCCAATATCGCACACGCGATCAAGCCTGATGCAGCGAGTCTACTGGTCATGTCTGTTCCTCCAGGGCAATATTCCCCACACGCCTTCGGGTCCACAACAGCGTGGCCCTAGGTTCTCACGATAGCGAGTAAAGAGCCGCCTTTCAATCGTGTTCATTGAGCCTATCTTATCACCGGGGCAAGCCGCGAAACGCGCGATGAAAAGTGCCCAAGAAGTAAAAATCATGCTCGGGCCTCATTTTTTATTTCACTTCTGCTCTTCCCGAGCGGTGTAATACAGGCAGATGGTGCTCTCGCCGAGCCCAAGGCTCGTACATCAGCCGGGCACCAGTCGTCTCATGCGAAAGGCCAGGACATCATGCGACACAGGCTCGTGACGTGGATAAGGATTGAAGGAGAATGTATGAAGAATCTGATCCCACTAGTGTTGTCGTTCGCTCTTTCGGGTTCGCTATGTCTGGCGCAGGCGAGTCAGCCGGCGGACGGGAACGAGTGGAAGCCATCGTCCCTCAATCAGCCGGGAAAGCAGTATCCTCAGGTCACCTCGGACGGTCGGGTCCGCACCAGCATCCGCGCGCCTGAGGCCCAGAAGGTCGAGCTTGATATCGGAGCGGTGAGATACCCCCTGACCAAGGGCGAAAATGGCGTCTGGACCGGCGGTGAATCGAAGCCCCAGGACGAGGGTTTCCATTACTACCAGATCTGGATCGACGGCGCCGCTGTTCCCGACCCTGGCAGCCTGTACTTCTACGGCGCCGGCCGCTGGGGCAGCGGCGTGGAGTGCCCGGCCAAGGACCAGGACTTATATGCCCTCAAGGATGTCCCGCACGGACAGATTTGCCAGACTCTCTATTACTCCAAGATCACGAGCACGACGCGGCGCTGCTTCGTCTACACGCCGCCGGACTATGATAAGAACCCCGCGGCCCGTTATCCCGTGCTGTATCTCCAGCACGGTGGCGGCGAGGATGAGACCGGCTGGCCCAATCAGGGAAAGACCCATCTGATCATGGACAACCTGATCGCCGAGGGCAAGGCCAAGCCCTTCATTATCGTCATGGACAATGGCAGCATGGGCGGTCCCCGCGGTGGCGGCCGGGGCATGGGCGCGCGCGGACCGGGCGCACCGGGCGGTGCCACACCCGCAGGCGCATCGAATCAGGCGCGCGGAGCGGCCGCAGGCGAGCGGGGCGGACGTGCAGGCGGCCGCGGCCCTGGGGGGTTCGGCGACTTCGCCTCCACCTTCGGGCGGATCATGACCGAGGAACTGATCCCCTTCATCGATGCCAACTATCGCACCTTGGCCGATCAGCCGCATCGGGCCATGGCCGGCCTTTCCATGGGCGGAATGCAGACTAGGCAGATCACCCTGGCGAACCTCGACAAGTTCTCGCACATCGGCATCTTCAGCGGCGGCAGCATCTCCGCGGAGGATGTCAGCAATACGCCCGGTTTCAAGGAGAAGGTGAAGCTGGTGTTCGTCAGCTACGGCAGCCGCGAACTCGCAAACCGTAGAGGCGGCTTCGGCGGCGACCCCAAGGCGAACGCGGAAGCGTTGAAACAAGCTGGCATCAACAGTGTTTTCTACGTCTCTCCGAATACGGCTCACGAGTGGCAGTCCTGGCGGCGCAGCCTGCATGAATTCGCCCCGCTGCTGTTCCAGGATGGCGCTGCCGCCTCGGTCAAAGCTGCGCGACCGGCCCCCGTTGCGACCGGCTCCGAGCCTACCAAGAAGTTCGTGCTGCGGGTCGATTGTGGAGCCTTTGCACCGTACAAAGACAAGCAGGGTAATGTCTGGGCCGCGGACCAGGAACTGGACGCAGGCAAGACCTGGGGCGCGGACGACGGCATGACCCTGGACCGCGAGGGAGTCGGCATCACCGGCACCGACCTGGTGCGGATCTACGAGACCGAGCGGTACAGCATGGGCTCGTACAAGTTCACGGTCCCCAATGGCAAGTACACCGTGCGTCTGCACTTTGCCGAGACCTTCGAGGGCATCGAGGGACCGGGTCAAAGGGTCTTCTCCGTCAGTGTGCCGGGCCAGCCGGTGTTGAAAGACCTTGATATATTCAAGGCCGTCGGGTTCCTCAAGCCCTTGGTCAAGGAGTACAAAGGGGTGCCCGTGGAGAACGGCCAATTGGTGATCGGCTTCACGCCCAACATCGAGAACCCCCAGATCTGCGGCATCGAAATCCTGGCAGAGTGATGAGTCGCTATGTAATCGCGGATTAGCACCCGCAGCGCAACACGGCACGGCGTCGGCGCGCCGACCGGTCACCTCTTCAGTCCCTTAGTCCTGGGGATGTAGAGGTTGTGAAAGAATGTCCAAACGCGGCAAGCCCTTGTGGCAGTGGGGAGGACGAGGGCTTTCTGTGGACTTTCACAACCTCGCTGTCCCCAGACTCCTGGGACTTTCCGCCTTGATCTTCTTCACTTCCAGACCCGGTGTGATGAGGCGATTCTTCACGGCCCAATGGAGGAATGAGTTGAAGCCTCTGCATCTCATTACGGGACGACGCTCCCACATTGCCACGGCCTACTTGATGGGGTGTCCGTAGGCGATATCGTCAAAATACAGCATGCCGGCGGCACCCGCTTTCGGGTTGGTCCGGTCGCCCACGCCCAGCGTGAGCTTCTTGACCGCCGCCAGATTGACGCCCGCCGAACTCAAATCGCCCAACGGAATCCGCCACTCGGTCCACGCCATCAGCGTCGTGGCCGAAGGATTCGGATGGACCACCATCTTCTTCTTCCCGGCCTTGTCCTCCGCCGTGAGGTACAGCGCCGCCGGATCGTTACTCGGCTGCGCGGCCCCGATCGCCAAGACCTGCCATGGCCCCGTCACCGTGCCGGTGGTGGCGACGTTCGAGAACTCCGCCACACCGAGCTGGGTCGCATCATGGCTGCTCACTGCCAGACCGACGTACACGTTGTTCCCCAATAACAGGGTCAGATTGGCTCCCGCCTGTGTCCATGTTTTGCCATCCGGGGAGTACTCGGCCTTGAAGCTATTGCCGGTCCGTGTTACCCGGACCCAGTAGGGAGCTTTCAGACCGGCCGTGACCGCCGTGGCAGTGGTGGCACCGCCGGCGCCGACCCGCGAGAGTAACGTGATGCTGCTGCCCGGAGTCACCGCCAGCGTGGCGTGCATGGAGCCCGCCTCGAGGGTGCCGCGAATCATGACGCCCGCCCGGGCCGCGGTGTTGGTGTTCGTCTGATTGTCCACCCGGACGGTGATCGAGCCGTCCCCGCTGAGTTGCTTGTAGACAAACCGGAACTGATCGCCCGTGCCTCCGATGTCGGTGCCGCCACCGCTGACGGTGTAAGCGTTGTTGCCCTTGTCCGCAAAAGCCGTCGGGTAGCCCCGGAACCAGAGCGACAGGGTGTCGGTGCCATTGGCGGCGTAGCTGGCCGCCCCGGTTCCTTGGGCGAACTCCGGCACATTGGCTACCGGTGTCCACGTCGTGCCATCCGGAGAGGTTTCAATCGTGACCTTCTTGGCGCTGTAACCGAGGGCGGCCTCCACCAGTTGGTTGGAGTTCCACACCTTCAGCTCGTAGACCCTGTAAACCTTGTCGAACTGGTACTGGATCCAGTTCGGCAACACCCCGGCGCTCAACCACATCGTCGTGGGATCGGTGCCGTGCAGGCCCCCGGTCAGTCCGGAGCCGTCGATGGTCTTTTCCGGGCCGGTGCCAGCGGCCTGGCTCGAAGCGGTTGCCGTGATCTTGGCCCCCGCGATCGGATAGGCATAGGGCTCCGTCGTGAAGCTCCAGACGCTGCCTTTCCACGGGCTGTTCGGGTCCCCGTTCTTGATCTCATCGACCCGCCAATAGTAGGTCTGGCCAAACTCCAGCGGCAGTTTCGCGGCCTCCGCATAGGCATTCGCATCGTGAACTCCGAGCAAAGCCGCAGGCGAGCCGTCATTGACATCGGCGAAACTCGTGCTCAGAAAGAGCTTGTGGCCCTGGGACGCTTGTACGGAGTCTCCCGGCGTCCAGGTCAGAATGGCATCCCGAGCCACATCCGTCTGCCCGTCCGCCGGGTGTGGATTCGTGGCCTTTTGCGGCGACCCCAACGTGCCCAGGTTCATCACCAACTGGACCTCATCCGCGGTCAGAGCCCGGTTGTAGATGTTGATGTCGTCGAGCATTCCTTGCCAATGCCAGCGCGTGCTGCCATTGCCATCGGCGCCGAGCAGCAGATCGGCTGTGCTCTTGCTGAGCGGGGTCGTCGTACGTTTCTCTGCGTCCAGCTTTCCGTTGAGATAGATCTTCTGATTATTTCCCATCGCACTAACCTCGAAGGTAATGGCGATGTGGGTCCACTCCGCCTCCGGAAGGGCCGTATTGGAGTTGAGGGAGTACGCGTTGGTACGGCCCCGGAAATTGATCTTGCGACGATAGTTCGCGTTATCGTCGAGACGGATGCAGATTCGGAATACGACACACGCAATCTGATTCTTATACGAACAGAGCCGAGCGTGTTGGAGATAGACTCGAAGTCGAAACTGCGTGGTGGCCGAATACGTTGGAGGTTACGTCCGAAGGACTCTGCCAAGGTGGGGGATGCTGGCGAGCTGATTGTCACACTCACGAAGCCAGACGGATCTCAACTTCGCGACTCGCGCGCGTTCGAGA
>JALORE010000157.1 GCA_025459125.1 Planctomycetota bacterium
AACCATGAACGGTCGAGACTTCGACCATGATTCCGCCCTCCCATAAGACACTATGAACTTGTTAAAGATCGACCAGAAATCCCAGCAACTTTAAGAGGATTCCAGCGCGGCAAACAGGCCCAAACCACAGTGCCGCCCGGCACCCACCGTCAACGGCCCCGGCACCTTCAGACCATCTTTGAATCGTAGGGTCAAGTGTACGGCCGTCTGGCTCAATAGATGATCCGGCCGGATATAGCCGGTTGGCCGCCTATCGCGGTCGTACTTATGTGCCGAGAGCGACTTTGGAAACCGCGAAAACGCACTCCATTCAAACTCGCACGGCTGGTCAACTCCAGATTGGGCGAGCGCCTTCTCAATGAGCTTCCGTGTCTTCTCGGGTTTGTGGTCATCGTGGCCAGGAAGGATGACCGGCGTGAAGCTGTGCCAGGTGTGAGCCGGTGCCGTGTAGCTGTGCGAAACGGTGTCACCTTTCAAGGGCACAAGCACCGGCGGATCATGAACGCCGAACTCATCGCCGCGCAGGGGTTTCAACCGCTGACCCGCCAAACGCCGCGCCAGGTGGTCCAGCCACGCGTCATCGCCGAACGGCGCTGCGATCATGATGCGCCGCACGCCCGGGTCGGGATGCTGCCGGCCTAGCGACGGCAAGGGCAGGTACGATAGTTGCCGATGCTCCCGCTGGCCATCCGCCAAGTGCCCTGCCACGTAGGTCTCAATCCAGTTGCCGTCAACGCCCTCGGTGGGCGACAGCTTCATTGCGGCAATCGCCAGGTGGCGGAGCATGCCCGCGAGGTGAATGAGCTGGCGGTGCGGGTAACGGAACCGGCTGCCGTCGGTCTGGCGGAGCTCGAGAACACGATAGGGACGCGGGACCGGTTCGTCCGTGCGCCGGTAGCCGCGCACGCGGAAGGCCCGCAGCGGCGGCACCGGCCTGAACCCCCCGTGCGACAGTCGGCCAAGGAAGGCCTGGTGCTTGCGCATCAGATCGTCGAGCGTCCCTTCCCCGGGCACGCGCAACGCGGTGCCGCCTGCCTGAGTCGGCTGCCAACGAAACCCGGACAGTGCTGCCGCTTGTTCGGCCGAGATGACGCCGGCATCGCCCGCGACCATGTCGATGCCCCAACCCAGATGCGTAATGCTGCGCGCGGCAGCGGTGAGGATGTCCAGATGCGGACAGATGCCGTCAGGGAGCGGATAAAGGTAGTGAACGGTTTCGTCGGACAAGTGCATTGGGCAGACGTCCTTCTCCGTGCGATAGTCGGCAATGCTGGCATCTCGGCCCTTCGACCACGATGCGCCCACCTTGTCGGTCACGTTGTCGGGCACATACAAGCGATACGGATGGCTCGCGGCAACAGCGCCGCCGGCTACGATCGTCGGGTGCGGCTGCGCTTCGAACCAACGCAAAGCGGGGGAGGCGTGCATCAACTCGGTGCGCTCGTTCCAGCGTCCGGCCGAGGCCGCCACGAGAGCCTGAAACAAGCGCAGCGGCGACGGGGGCCACTCCGGTTCACCCGCATCGGCCCGCCCGTGAAAACGCGAGCCGAGGAACGTCACAGTGATACGCAGATAGCGCGGCATGGGATGCTCCCGAAATCAGTCCTTCTTCTTGACGTCGGCCTTGGCCTTGCTCTTCTCGAAGGCCACGGTTCGGTTCTCGCTGACCGCAAACGCCTTGGCCGCCGCCGTGGCGAACGCAAGCGCCGCATCGTGGGTGACACCGCACGGCGGGCGCGTGCCATCGGCGTGCACTTCGACAAAATCCCGCGGCTTGGCCGGGTCGAGCACCAGCGTGCAGCCCTGGCGCAGGTAGCCGGAACCGTGGGAGGTGAACGCCACGAGCGAGAGCCCCAGAATGTACCGCCGCAGGGCCAGCGTCTTTTGCTCGTCTTTGCCGGCATGCAGCAGACGCAGCGCGGCCAGGCCCAGCGCTGCGTCACGCCGAATGCCGCCGCGGGCAATCACGCCGCCATGCGCAGCCGACGCCGGATTGTGCACGAATCCCCTTTGGGCGAGCGGGCTCTTGTTATTGCCCTCGGCCTTGGCTTTCTCTTCTTCGCTGAATACATCCATGTCGGTGTAGTCGAGGGGCGGGATATACACGGCGCCGCGAGTCAGCCTCCGAACGTCGAACGCGCGAACAGTGGATGAAATCAGACGCGGCAGCTTCGCTTGCGTGTCCCGCGAATCCCACACCCCGAACACCAGGGAGGTCGGGGCCACCCGCGCGAGGGGTTCTGCGTTCCCGGCCAGGACGGCTCGAAATGCGTCCTGCAATTCCTTCTGCAGTTCCGAACAGCGAAGCAAGGCGTCCCCGGCGCGGTGGCCCGCTTCCAGGAGATTGACTTCGTGCTCACCCGCCATGATCACAACCTGCGGAACCAAGTGCTGGTATTTGGCCTGCATGAACAGGGGCTCGATGCGGTTTGCCTGGGAACCAACGCTGTCGATCAGGCAGACGTTCCTACCGTCCTTTTCATCTCCGAAGGTGTCGATGTTGTACCCGCCGGGGAAGCCATCGCCGCCGGCGAAGGTGGCCGGGAACAACACCCCGTCTGTTCCCTCCACAGGCGCCAGATGCTCGCGAATGACGAGCGCGGCGGGACCATCATCGCTCAGGTAGTGATCGAACTTGGTCAATTCAGACATCGTTGGAACTCCTTAATCAAGTGGAATGGCGGAACGGAATGCCTTATGTTTCTTCTGTCCGGTACGGAACCAGTTTTCGAAGCGGTAGCCGCGCTGTCTGGGCAGGGTCAACTTGCCGGTTGAGGCGGCCAGCAGCAGGCTGGACGGGAGAGGGACGTTCCAGGTAAAGTAGTCATAGACGCGTGTTTGGCCGGTAAACGCCGGGCGCGCCACCTGCAACCCGACGAGACAGAGCAGTTCGACGGCTGGATGAGCAACACTCGTGAGATTCAAATCGTTCGGTGAGAAGCCGATGTCGCGCGAATGCGCGTTGCCGGCACGACGGGCGTCGAAGTAGTACGGCTCCTTCTTCTTATTCGGGTTGCCCGGTGTTGTGACGACCATGCCAACGTCAAAGAGGTCAGGGCCGTGAAACTCGCCGCTTCTCAGGGCTTGCTGCATGGCTTGGGCAATCCCGAAGCTCTCCATGGTGCCGGCCCAGACTTTCAGGTCCCTGGCTCCCGTCTGGTCTGTTTCCCACCAGTCGATGGAGAGAGGCCGGAACGGCTCGGCGATCACCACGGGGGTCGCGTAGATATCCTCCTCATTGCTGAGGAGCATCTTCGCCGTCGCCAGGGCTTCGATCAGCCTGGGCAAAGTGCCGTCAGCGGCAATGTGGAACGCACCGTCACGATTGTCGAACCACCCTTGGGCCCCACGCCAGAGCCGCTCGGCCAGTTCGAGCAAACCGCAACAGGCGAAGAATTGTCCGGGGTTGGTCGCGTCCACATTGACAGTGATCGAGGGTCGCGGATAGCTGGTCATGAGGACACCTCCTCGTTTCTGTCCAGGAAGTGTGACGGTTCGGCGCTCGCGGCCCAGTCGGCGGCTCGAAGCAGGGATTCCAGGTAAGCCAGACCCCAGCGGCCGTACTGACGTTGGAGGCGGGCGAAGCGCCGGGGTATCTCGACCGCTGCCGTCTCGACGGCGGTTGTTGGGCGCTGCGGGTCGAAGGCCTCATCGGCAGGCACGTGAGGCCGGGCGCGGCCGTGGTGGGCGCCGATCAGGTGCAGTACGAGATCGCGCATGGCCGGGGGAAGCTCCTGGACTTCCGCGTCGTCGGCTGCGTCCAGCAGCGACGCGAATTCGTGGCGGAACGGCTCGGGCAGCCAAACGCCCCTCCGGCCTGACTTGGCCCATAACAGGTCCGGGTAACCCCGGTTACCAAGTGCGATCTGGAAAGGCTCCCGGCCCTTGCCGCAGTCGTGGAGCTTCACCGCGAGGACGAGCGCGTCAGACATGTCCCTGGGAAGCGACAGGCCCCCGGCGATCCGGCGCGCATTCCGCTCGGCATCGTCGATGTGTGTGGCAAGTGCCACGGGTCTCTGGGCACTGCGTGTGTCCTCCAGCGGCCTGAGTTTGTACCACTCCCAGACCTTCCGCGCATTTTCGTCCGGCTCATCAGGGTCCAGTTCAATGCTGCGCACGAGGCGCATGCCATCGGTCGCACCCCCCTCCTGCGTCTCCGCGGACTCCATTCGGACCTTGCGGATGCGCCGCTCCGAGGGATGCTCAGGCAGGTCGGCCACGTCATCGGCGTGCTCGGAAGTGCCATCGAGCATCCCCTCATTCAACCCGCCCGCGGCCGGCGGTAACAGAACCGTACATTCCCTGATACGGCCGACGGCCCGCTTCTTCTCTGCCCGGAGCAATTCCCCAAAGGACGAGACTTCAATTTCGCCGCGCTCGCCGACAATCCAGAGTGCGCAGGAACCATCGGCGCGCTTGCCGATTGCTTCGAGGCACCTGTACACGCGCTCGCTGGTGTCGTTAAGCAATTCGTGAGGCTTGAGGGGGTAATCCTCGAGAAGTGCCTGGAGGAAACGGTCGCCGTGGCGCTCGATCAATTCGTTCGTAATGGATGCGACTTCTTGTCTCCAGGCGACGCTGGTACGCGGCGGCTCCCACTCGGCCAGACCATGCAGATAGGGCTCGACAGGCGGACGCCCGGGCATCTTGTCACGAATGGTTGTCAGTGCCCAGGCGTCAAAGAGGATGTCCGTAGCCGGCAGGATTGTCGGCTCGGGCGCAAAGGCCGCTTGGCGTTGCTGGGCATCGAGTCTGGAAAGTGCCTGCGGACTGGCGTCCCCGCGCAATTGCCCCAACAACTTCAACGTAACCTGTCGTGCCGGTGTCAGCTTGTCCTTTTCGTCAAAGGTCTCGGGATACACTACGTCAATGCGCGTGTCGGTGCGGTCCCCGAAACGATTGACCCGGCCGAAGCGTTGGGCCATGCTCTCGAACGTGGTCAGATCACACACCATGTGATCGCCCGAGATGTTCACGCCTACTTCCCCGGCGCTCGTGCAGACCAGATAAACGGTCTCATTTGGCAATTCGACATTGCTGGAACGGTTTGCGGCCGAGAGAAAGCGCTGGAAGATGGGTCTGTTGACAAGCTCGTCCCGCTCCTTGCCTCGCAGCGTACCGGTGAGCATCTCGACCTGGAGCTTGGCTCTTGCCAGCTTTTCCCGGATCTTGATCACGTCGTCCACGGTACGGGCGAAGATCAATACCGCCACCCCGCTGTCCTTGTGTTGCGTCGCCAAATCCGCGATCCGATCGGCCAACCCCTTCGGATCGGTTTGCGCGTGGAGTCTCAGTGACTTCTTCGCATTGATACGTCTCTTGACGGTGGCGTCTCTGTGATCATCCTGGTCGAGGGTGAAGGCGCCACTCGACGCACGGGACGTGGCCGTGAGTTCCATGACACGCAAGGGGCGGAAGTCACAGCAACGAGCCTGTTCCCGCTGAATCGTCTCGATCAGCCTTTGGAAGGCCGGCTCCAAGTGGGCCTCATCGTGAACGAGCAGAGTATCCTGACCGAGGAAACCGGCATGCAAGGGGCGAGACTTGAATCCGACGTCGTAACCGCTGAACAGCAGGCGGCTGCCGATCATATCGACCGTGCCGACAATGATGGCGGGCCGAGCTGGATCAGCGGACCACTCGCGGTTGTCGGCGAATTGGCCGCGCAGCGTGCTGATGGCCAGTGGCGGTTCATGATCGTCCAAACGGCACACCCGCCGGAGCGCGGCGGCAATCCCGGCGGTTTCGATCCGATCCCGGATTCGCTCCACCTCTGCCGTCGTTTGATCGACCACGGTTCGCCGATTGACAACATACACGAGTCGGCGCGGCACCTTTGCCCCATTTGCCAGTGCAATCAGCCAGATGGCGACGACGCTCGTCTTGCCCAGCCCCGTGGGCAGGTTGCAGGATGGGGGAGTCTCGCCCCGGGCAAGCCAGTCATCATAGATCCTCTCCTGCCAGGGAAACGGAGCGTGCCCCGTCAACGCCTTAAACGCATTGGCAAATGGAATAGGTGACCCCGCCATGTCGCGACCTCCAACTCTGCGTTTCACGCGTATCCTACCGCCCCATTAGGGCTAGAGCAACGGACTCCGGAGAAAAGGCGGGAACAACGTGTGGTCTCCGCCCCCGCCTTGAAAAAGACGACGCTCAGGGACGACGTGTTTCAACGCAGTCCAAGCCCTTCCCGCTCCAAGTGGGGCCGAAGGGCGTCGCGCGCGCGCTTTGCCCAGACGCGCACCGTGACCTCAGGAATCCCCCGCTGTCTGGCAAACTCCGCGACGCGGTCGCGAAGCCAGGCCCAGAGGGCACATCGGTGGTCTTGTGCTAATCGCGCCGCTCGGACGGCGCGCTTAATTGCAGTCCTCATTTCCCGTCGCTCCAGTCTTGCCGCGGGATCGTGTTCGGTCGCATCGCAGTGCTGGGCTTGTGGCATTCGAACATCGTGACTATGAGACTCTGCGTCGGGCCGGTCAGAACCCTCGTCGACATCAATAACCGCGTGCAATTGCTCGTGGGTTTTCCGGCGGCTTTCGGCCTTGATGCGGTCCTTGTTGGAGTTCAATATGGTTCTGTGGAGCAATGCGAGCGTGGGGACGGCGGATTTGCGCAGGAGTTTGACACAGGCATCCTGAATCGCATCATCGCAGTCGGCTGGGCTGAGAATGCGCAGTCGCCGCCGCAAAGTGGACCCGTAGACAACAGACCAGTCGAATGAACTCATCGTACGTGCTCCTTAGTATATGCTATCCTTCGGATACAGTAACAACTCATTAATAACGACGCAAGGCTCTACTCTGTTTCACTTTTTTTGAACCGCCGCTGAAACAACGATCCATCCGCCGTCGTCTAATCTATGGCACGTCGTAACCCATCGGGCTTGACGTTCTGCGGCCCCATTGAAGATTACTTTTCCGCAGGATCGTCGACATTGCATCCCGGACCTCCGCGGCCTACCCGGCCGCGGCCCCATTGCCTCTGTCACCGCCGTATTCTGGCTACGATTGGTGACGGTACTCTGTTGCCGCCAATTGCCGCGCCCTGTCGCGACCTCCAAATCCTTCTCGCGGCCTTGCATTCCGCCCGCATCCTACTGGCCGTGGTGAATCGGGGCAAGGGGAATGGACAGGAGCAGTTCAAGTTTGAAGGACCCGCATGGGCTAAAGCCCATCCTACGTGCTGCGGTTTCTCCGTGCTGCAATCCTTCAGAACGTCGTCTTTCATGCTCGATTTTCGAGTCTGCTCAACATGGGTCGTGGAAGCTGGAGGGGTTATGTCTCGCGCCAAGGCACCAAGAGCGCCGAGGTGAATAACACGGCCATCTTATCTTCCTGGCGGTCTTTGCGTCTTGGCGAGAGAACGGGTTTTGGTTGCGGCCGAGTGCGGCGAGGCCGCGCGGGGGCTCCGAGGGGCTTGGCGGCGGGGAGGGCTGCTCGGTTGTTGTTCCGTTTTTCACAATATTGGAGGTCGCCCGCTGGCCATAGCAACCGTACGGTCTCCCGGCTCATCCCACGTGCTCAGACCGCCCGACCGGCCAGGTCCTTGAAGATCGTCAAATAAAAGAGATGACGATCTTGACGATCTTCGCGTTTTTCGCGTGATTTCGGCCCTTTTCGGATTTGAAGATCGTCAACTCTGCAGCTTGACGATCTTCCCCGGCGGCCGCCGGGACCGCACCACGCGGATCGCCCTGCGGCCGGGCGGCCGGGGCCATCCGGGTGGCGTTTGGACCCTGCGTCCCGCCGCCGCGGCGTGGGACACAATCCCGGCTCAGCCGGTTTGAGGCATCGAAGGCCACCGCATGGGCTGAAGCCCATCCTACATGCTCAAGGTGCTCGGGCGAAGGATCATTCGCCCCTGCGAGGCTCCGCCTGCCGTCCTCGGTCCTGGGCCGTCGGACCTCCGGCTGCCGGCGGGGAGGGGGGCAGGGGGAAGTTGACGCGGACCGTCAGGAGGGCGGTGTCGGTCTCGATGAAGAGGCGCGCCCGGCCCGGGCCCAGGCTCGCGTGCGGGAAGGCGACGCCCGGGGCGGTGGCGAAGTTTCGCGCCAGGCCGGGCGACTGGGCCAGCTCGGTGAGCAGGCCCTGGAACATCTGGCGGACCATCAGGCCGGCGGTGGTGAGCTGCTCGTTGCCCTGGAGGGCGTTGCGGGCGTTGCCCCGCAGGAGGGTCATGTCGCTTTGGAAGCGCTCGGCGAGCCACTTGGCGACGGCGATCTGGCGGGCCTCCTGCGTGGCGTAGGGCAGGGTCAGGACCTCGGGATCGACGAGGACCTCGGCGTCGAAGACGAGGCCCCGGCGGGGCGGAAAGAGGGTCCTGCCCCGCTGGTCCGGGACGGCGGTGGCCCGCTCGTCGATGCAGAAGAAGCACTTGCGGGCGGCGGTCATGCGGAACTCGTCGAAGGCGACGAGGGTCAGCCAGGTCTTGCGGCCGTCGGCACTGCGGCCGGAGTGGGCGATGGCGGTGTCGCTCTGGGTCAGGAGCACCGGGTCCGCCCGGTCGGGCGCGAACTGGTAGGCCGGGTCGCGCGCGAGGTTCAGCACCTCGAGCGACGTACTGCTCTTGAGCTGGGTGCGGTGGTAGGGCAGGGACAGCTTGGCGTAGGGCAAGTCGGTCCGCACGTACGCACAGCCGGACCCGGCGGCCAGCAGCAGCAGAGCCGCGAGGCCCAGGCGGCGTTGTGCCCGCCGGGCCGGCACCGGGTCGCGTCGCGGACTCGGGATCACCATGCGGACGCTCCTTGTCATTTATGATTTACGATTCTTGATTGATGATTGGGCACCGGGCGCGGCTGCGACGCCACACGTCCTCGCAGCGCGGCCGCGCCCGGAGATCACAAGCTCCAAATCACAAATCGTAATTCATAAATCGTAAATCGTCGATCGACTCACGCTTCTTTCGAGTCGATCCACTTCATCATCTTGCGCAGCCGGCGGCCGACCTGCTCGACCTGGCTGTCGTGGTCTTTCTCGTACAGGGCGTTGAACTTCTTGAGGCCGGTCTGGTACTCGTTGACCCATTCCTTGGCGAACTGGCCGGAGGTGATCTCGCCGAGGATCTTCTTCATTTCCGCCCGGGTCTGCTCGTTGACGATCCGCGGCCCGCGCGTGAGGTCGCCGTACTCGGCGGTGTTGCTGATCGAGTACCGCATGTAGCTCAGCCCGCCCTGGTAGATCAGGTCCACGATGAGCTTGACTTCGTGCACGCACTCGAAGTAGGCGATTTCGGGCTGATAGCCGGCGGCGACGAGGGTCTCGAAGCCGGCCTTGATCAGGGAACTGAGACCGCCGCAGAGGACGACCTGCTCGCCGAAGAGATCGGTTTCGGTCTCCTCTTTGTAGGTCGTCTCGAGGATGCCGCCGCGGGCGCCGCCGATGCCGCGACCCCAGGCCAGGGCGATCTGCTTGGCGGTGCCGGTGGCGTCCTGCTGGACCGCGACCAGGCAGGGGACGCCGCCGCCTTTCTGGTATTCGCTGCGGACGAGGTGGCCCGGGCCCTTGGGCGCGATCATCACGACGTTGATGTCCTGGGGCGGCTTGACGTACCCGAAGTGGATATTGAAGCCGTGGCAGAAGCCCAGCGTCTGGCCGGCCTTGAGGTTCGGGGCGATCTGGATCTGGTAGATCTTCGCCTGCATCTCGTCGGGCAGCGTGATGATGATGAGGGCCGCCCCGGTGACGGCGGTCTTGATGTCGCCCGGCTTGAAGCCGTGCTCGGTGGCGAGCTTGAAGTTCGGCGTCCCCGGCAGCTCCGCCACGCCGACCTCGATCCCGCTATCCCGCAGGTTCAGACTGTGGGCATGTCCCTGGCTGCCAAACCCGATAACCGCGACCTTCTTGCCCTGCAGCGGTGCGAGCGGCGCATCCTGTTCGTAGTAGATTTTTGCTGTCATTTGCGTCGGTCTCCTTTCATGAGATTAAGCACGCATGCTCAAAAGCCCAATGCTCGAAACGCAGGCTCGCACGGCGCACGCGTTTGGGGCATTGCGTTCTTCGCGTTTCTATCACTTTGCCGGCCACATGTCCCGGTAGCTGACCAACTGGATTCCGCGCCGGCGGATGACCTCTTTGACCTTGGCGCTGGTGAAGGCCTTGGTCACGCCGTCGCGATGGGAGGCGACCTCCCAGTAGCCCTGGTGGCCCTGCGCCTGCATCTCGGGCGTATCGAGGCCCGGATGCTCGACCAGGATCCAGACGCCCGGCTGCAGCTCCTCGAGCGCCTTGACCAGGGCGGCCTCGCGCTGCTCGGCAGTCGCTTTGCTATCGGCCGGCCAGCGGAAGTGCTGGGCCCCCGGCGTCTCGACCGGCAGCTTGTACTCCTGGGCCAGCTTCTGCACCAGGGCCTGAAGCTGCGGTGTGCACGTGGGAGTCCCCATATGGCTGCTCAGGTGCGACACCTGGGGAATCGCTTTCTTGGCCAGCTCGATCTGGGCCCGCAATTCCTTCTCCACCTCCGCGATCTTCCAGCCGCACTCGAGGAACCCCGTCCGGGGCGGGAAGCCCGCCCGCTGGCTGGTCATCGGGAAGAAATGTCCCTGCTCGTCCACGAGGCTGGGCGCCTGCGTCAGCGGGCCCCACTTGTAGTTTTCCCACTCGCTCGTGAGCGTCAGGTGCACGCCGACGTCGTAGCCGGGGTTTTCCCGGAGCATTTTGGCCGCCTCGTTGAACCACGGGCACGGCACCATCACCTCGACGCTCCGCACGATCCCCTCGCGGTAGCTCTGGATGCAGGCCAGGTTGGCGGTATGGGACGAGCCGATGTCGTCCGCGCGAACCACCAACTTGATCTCCTGGCGCGGCGGCTTCGTCTGCGTCAGACCGCCTGTGGCGATCCACAGAACGACCGCAACCACCACCAACAGACAACCCAGTACTTTTCGTATCATGATAAGCCAGCCTCCCGAACACACAGCCCGGAAATGCCCAAACGACCCGTGGCGCCGCCGCCGGCCCGTGTTGGCCGGTTTGAAGCAGGATGGTGGATTGTTGATGGGCCCATCAAGACCACGAATCAACAATCTGCCCTGTATTCGGCACCGGCACGGACACATGGCGAGCGTGCCGCCATTATAAGCGCCGCCCCCCGCCGGGCAAGGAATTTGTACCCCCCAAGGCACCGTCAGCGGGTGCCCCGGATGGCATCGTCCAGGCCGCAGGCCTTGGCGATGGTCCTGCGCACGGGAAATCCGCCCTCGCCAGGCTCCGAGGAGGGCTCCCAATCGCCATGGATCGCGATTGGGAACCCAGACTTCGCTTGACGATGCCACCCGGAATGTCTCGCGACTTTGCGTTTGCCCTGCCTGACGCGCCGTCTGGTCTTGAGATAGCTCCGGGGCGGGGCTATACTGGATTGTTCGTGACAGTGGTAGACCAGAGAACAGGTCGGAACACCTTACGAAGAGGGGACAGCTCATGTCGCACGAATCGACCAACCGCCAGAACGTATCTCTCGCTCGTCGTTCCTTTCTCGCCCTGGGCGCCGGCTCCGTAGCAGCGGTCGCCCGCGGCACCGGCACGCTGCACGCCGCAGACGCGGCGGCCCCGCGGATCGTCAGTCCACCGGCGGGCAAGCGCCTGCTGCTGGCCTGCAAGCTGGGGATGATCCCCAAGGAGATCGAGGGCCGCAAGCTCTCCGCGGCGGAGCGCCTGCGCCTCGCGGGCGAGGCGGGGTTTGACGGTGTGGACTTCGACCAGGCGGGCGAGTACACGCCCGAGCAGGCCCGGGCGGCGGTGCAGGAGTCCGGCGTGTTCGTGCACAACGCGATCAACCACGCCCACTGGCAGCAGCGGCTCACGAGTGAGAAGGAAGAAGAACGCAACCGCGGCCGGGCCAATATCGAGCATTGCCTGCGCGTCTCGCACGCCGCGGGCGGCAGCGGCGTCCTCATTGTGGTCGGGCAGGGCACGGACGGCCCGGCGGAGGTCATCGAGGAACGCTGCCGCCAGGAAATCAAGAAGCTCATTCCGCTGGCCGCCTCCCTGGGCCAGATGATCCTGGTCGAGAACGTGGGCAACCGGATGATGTACGACTACGACAAGCCGCCCGAGCAGACGCCCGACCGGTTCATCAAGTTCGTGGATAGCTTCAACAGTCCCTGGGTGGCCATGTATTACGACTTGGGCAACCATTGGCGGTACGGCCAGCCGGGCGACTGGGTCCGGGCGTTCGGACGCCGTTGCGTGAAGCTCGACGCCAAGGGCTCCAGCCGCGCCAACCGCAAGGGTGTGGATATCACCGGCGAAGGCGACGATCTGCCGTGGGCCGACGTGCGCAAGGCTCTGGACGAGATTGGCTTCGCCGGCTGGGCTACCGCCGAGGTCAAAGGCGGCGGCCTCGCCCGTCTGACCGAGGTGCGCCAGCAGATGCAAAAAGCCTTCGGGCTTTGAGGGCCTCCGACGCAACAGGAACATGGCAAGGACCACCTCCATGTCATTG
This sequence comes from Planctomycetota bacterium, assembly GCA_025459125.1. GTDB lineage: Bacteria > Planctomycetota > Phycisphaerae > Sedimentisphaerales > Anaerobacaceae > PLanc-01. The sequence goes on from JALORE010000157.1 coordinate 12,439, forward strand.
CCAGCGTAACAAAGCGATCTCCGATTCACGGCGTTGAGATTGCCTGGTCGCTGCGCTGCTCGCAAGGACAGGCCTGAGCTCATTCTGTTTGAGGCTCTCAGGCTGGAAAGGAAGGTCACGGCATGATGCGACAAATGGCACGATCTCTGGTAACGGTCCTCCTGGCTGCCGGTGTGTGGCACAGCGTGGTCGTCGTTGCGGCGGAGCCGATTCAGATCGCGGACCGCTGGGAGTTGCTCGTCGACCGTTATCTCATCGAACAGGTCCAGGGCGCGGTCGAGCTGCGCCTGCACGAGCCGGTGCCGCAGGAGGTGGTGCTCGTGCACGATCGGCCCTGGGAGGGCAACTCGTGCGGCTACCACACCATCTTCCAGGATGGGCCCATCTATCGCATGTACTACCGGGGCTGGAACCACAACATGGCCACCGGCAAGCAGACGCATCGGGCGGTCGTCTGCTACGCCGAGAGTCGCGACGGCATCCATTGGGAGCGGCCGATGCTCGACCTCGTGGAGTTCCAGGGCTCGAAGCAGAATAACATCATCTGGTCGGGCCCCGAGACCCATAATTTCGTGCCGTTCAAGGATGCGAACCCGCAATGCCCGCCCGAGTCCCGGTACAAGGCAGTCGCCCGGGGCGAGGACGAGTACAGCAAGGCCCTGCTGGCGCTCCAGTCGCCGGATGGCCTGCACTGGCAGCGGCTGACCGATCGGCCGATCCTGACCCAGGGCGCCTTCGACTCACAGAATCTCGCCTTCTGGGACACCGTCCGGCAGGAGTACCGCTGCTACTTCCGGGATTTCCGTGCCGGCCGGCGGGATATCAAGGTCGCACGCTCCGCGGACTTTCTCCATTGGAGCGAGCCCGAATGGCTCCAGTTCCCGGATGCCCCGCCAGAGCACCTCTACACGAATGCGGTGATGCCCTACTACCGCGCCCCCCACCTGCTGATCGGCTTTCCCACGCGCTATCTCCCGAACCGCGACTCGCTGACGGAGGGACTCTTTATGAGCAGCCGTGACGGCCGGACCTTCCAACGCTGGCCCGAAGCCTTCCTGCGCCCCGGCCTCAACCGCGACAAATGGCACAACCGCAGCAACTACATCTGGTGGGGCCTGGTCGAGACCGCCTCCCCCCTGCCGGGCGGCAACCGGGAGCTGTCACTCTACGTGAACGAGGGTTACTACTTTGAGAGCCAGGCCGCCAAGACCCGCCGGTACAGTTGCCGGCTCGACGGCTTCGTCTCGCTGCATGCCTCCTTCGCCGGCGGTGAAGTCCTGACCAAGCCCCTGGCCTTCGAGGGCGATAAGCTCTGCCTCAACTTCTCCACCTCCGCCGCCGGCAGCCTGCGGGTTCAGCTCGAAACCCCGGATGGCCGACCCGCGCCGGGGTTCGCTTTCTCCGACTGCCCCGAGCTCTACGGCGACGCCCTCGCCCAGGCGGTCACGTGGCCATCCGGCCGCGATGTGCGCACGCTGGCCGGCCAACCGATCCGCCTGCGGTTTGCCCTGCGGGACGCCGACCTCTACGCCTTTGGCTTTCGCGATCCGTCCCCGCGCGGCCTCGCTGCGCTCGGCCGCGACCAATAACGCGTCCTCGCGCCCAAACGCCAGGAACGCGAAGAAGACCTGGTGGGGGATAACCGAGGTAACGCGGACAGTCACCCATTATGGATGTCCGTAATAGGTGACTGTCCCGAATGGCGGTTCCTTAAGGGATTTGGAGGTATACAATAACCGTATCGGCGAGGGCACGCGTATGAATCGGCGGATACGCTACTCTGCCGAGAAACATGGGAAAAACCGCATTTCTGATGATTTCGTCAATCCGACCGTGAAACCTTGAACAATACCGAAAATGAGGCCCCAGAGCGCTTAAGGAACCGCCATTCGTGACTGTCCCCGGTTCCCCGTCAACAACATAATAGGTGACTGTCCCCGGTTCCCCCAGACCCGCAGCCGGTAGCTCTTGTTGCTGTCCTGGTAGGTGAAGCCGACGTGATACCACCGGCCCGCCTGGAGGTTGAGGCTGCTCATCGTGTACCAGTCGGCGTTCGCTCCGGCGTTGTAGCCCAGGGCAAAGCCGAAGCGGCAGTCGCCGCCCGCCAAACGGGTCGCGTACAGAAGGAAGCTCCGCTTGTTGCCGTATTCCTCCCACTTGCCGCACAGGGCGTAGCTGGCATAGTAGTTGGGTACGGATTCCAGCCGCACCCAGGTGGCAACACTGATCGTCTTGTTGGTGTCGCCGCTCTCGAAGTCGGAAACACCATAAATAGATGAATACGATCTATTATGGTCTCTTATGCCTTAAAGCTTAATTTACGGGCTTCTCTGAAAGGCATTGTCAACCCCGTTCGCCTCGTGGGGCGTCATTTGTTTGTCAGTATAGAAGATTCCAGAATCAGTCTTCTCTTAGTCGCTC
>JALORE010000420.1 GCA_025459125.1 Planctomycetota bacterium
CTGGAACGCCTGGAAGTACATCACCAGGTCGCCCAGGGTGATCGTGCCGCTGATGGTCCTGGCCGCGATGAACCCGTAGGTGGCGTAGATGGCGAGCGAGGTGGCAGCCTGCACGCCCAGGTCCGCGCGGAGCTGGCTCTTCATGAGCCGCAGGCGCTCGAACCGGAGCTGCCGCCGGATCGTCCGGAAGCGGTCCCGCATCGTCTGCCCAAGGGAGAAGAGCCGCACCTCCTTGGCGTAGGAACCGTCGGTGAGCATCCAGTGGTGGTACCACGACCGCCGCTCGGTCTGGGTCTTCTGGCGCTGCCACTGGTACATCTTCCCGGAGTACCGGAGCCGCACCATGACCCCCGGGATGGCCGCCAGCACGACGACGATGGCGACCCCCCAGTGGAGCGTCACGAGCAACCCCCCGAGGGCGACGAGGGAGATGATGCTCTGCCCGAGCCCGGCCAGCCCGTTGACGATCTTGAGCGGGCGCGACATGGCCTCCTGCTGCGCCCGCTGCATCATGTCGTAGTAGGTGGGGTTCTCGAAGTACTCCAGGTCGATGGCGATCGAACGGCCGTGGAGGTAGTCCGACACGTTGCCCCGGTGAAACCGGCCGTCACCGAGTCGACGATCAGCTTCATGAGGTAGAGCTGCGCCAGCGGCAGCAGCCCCTGCACCCACATCAGGACAATATTCGCAATTGTAAGGCCCGGAGCGCACTTCCACACCAGCGCCACCGCCTGCCCGAGGCGCAGCGCCCCCTTGATTCGTCCCTTGAGGCTGCGGTCCTTCTGCGGTTTCGCCGTCACCACCGTCGGATTCTACCCCACGCCCCCTCCCACCCCCACCACCCAGTCGAACGTCGAAGGTCTAAGGTCGAGAGTCGGTTGCCCAGCCAGGCCACCGGGCGTAGCACCCGTCCACACCATGGGAGGGGGCGTAGCGGCCGATGGCCATCGGCCGGGGCGGGCGGTGGAAGAGGAACAAGCGACATGGAGGCACAACCACCCCCACCCACCCGGGACGGCCGCTGCCCAGCGGCCGCTATACAGGAGCGAACGCACCGCCCGTCCGCACCATGGGAGCGGGCGTGGCCGTTCGAACAACGGTAGGGGGCATAGCGGCCGATGGCCATCGGCCGGGGTGGGCGGTGGGAAAGAGCCGGGCGGTATGGAGGCACCGGCTTCAGCCTGCGGTGCGGGAGTGGCTGGTCAACACCCCGAAAGACGCCTCTTGACCTCCGCATCCACATCACGCCTGGAATTCGCAGCCCCCCCGAACAGTTGCTCGCGAGAGCAAGGTCGTGGCAGAATGCCCGGCAGCTTGGCGGAAGGAGCGTGGGAGATCCCGTGAACACAATCGACCCTGGCTCACGATGGATGCGAGACCCGAGCGTCCGCACCTTCACCCTCGGCGAGAGTGGATTCCAGCTCTACGCTCCCGACTCCGGCCAGATCCGCTTCCTCAACGAGACCGCCTCCTTCATCTGGCAGCTCCTGGATGGCAACCAGCGCCTGACCGACGTGGCCCAGGAGCTCGCAGCCGAGTTCGAGGGCTGCACCCAGGAGCAGGCTCTGACCGACGTCGTCGAGCTGACCTCAGCCCTGACCTCCGAAGGGCTGGTGCAACCCGCGAACGGTAAGCCCGTCCGTCCCGTCTGGCCCTGCTGCGAGGCCGGCAGCGGCCCCCAGGAGTGGGATGTCGCGCTCACCGGCAAGTGCAACCTCTCGTGCTCGTACTGCTTCTTCGCCAACGAGATGGTCGGCCGAAACGACCTCCCGACAGAAGCCTGGTTCGCCTTCTTCGAGACCCTGGGCAAGCTCCCGACCCGCTCCGTCTGTCTGTCCGGCGGCGAGGTCTTCGTCCGTCCCGATCTCTGGGAGCTGATCGACTCGGTGGTCGCGAATGGCCTGCGCTACTCGATTCTGTCCAATGGCACGCTGATTCGCGAGGACACTGTCGCAAAGCTGTGCGAGCCGTCCCGCCGCCGCCGTCTCAACAGCATCCAGGTCTCCATCGACGGCTCCTGCGCCGAGATCCACGACGCCAGCCGCGGCAAGGGCTCGTTCGAGCGGGCGTTGCGCGGCCTTCGGCTGCTCAAGGACGCCGGCCTGCCCGTCACCGTGAGGCTCACCGTCAACAAGTTCAACGTGGACGACCTCGATGCCGCCGCGAAGCTCTTGCTGGAGGATGTCGGGCTCCCCAGCTTCTCCACCAACGACGCCATGCCCATGGGCGCCGGCTGCAGCAACCAGGGTGACATCACCCTGAGCCACACGCAGCAGGTGCAGGCCATGGCTGCGCTGGAGCGCTTGGCCGCGCAGTACAACGGCCGTGTCACAGCCAACGCCGGCCCCCTCGCCAAGGCCCGCTTCCACGCCGAGATGGAGCGCGCCCGGGCGACCGGCGAGCCCATCTCAAGCCGCCGCACCGGCTACCTCACGGCGTGCGGCTGCATCCACACGAAGCTTGCCGTGAACCACGACGGGTCCATCACCCCGTGCAGCATCCTCGCCACCGTCGTGCTCGGGCGTGTCGGACAGGACAGCATCCCGGAGATCTGGAAGAGCGATCCCACACTGGCGAAGATGCGCTCCCGCCACTCCATCGCCATGTGCGACTTGCCGGAGTGCCACGGCTGTGAGTGGTCCGATCTCTGCAACGGTTCCTGCCCCGGTCTTGCCTACGAACGCTTCGGCGACGTCAACCGCGCCAACCTCGTTGACTGCTACCGCCGTTTCCTGGAGGCATCCACGCATGGCAACTGAGCCACGCCGCGTTCCACCCCTGCACACCATTTACTTCTATGTGACGGGCAGTTGTAACCTGCGCTGCCGTCACTGCTGGATCGACCCGGTCACCGAGAGTCATCGCTCGACCCTTCACCTCCCCTGGCGAGAGCTCAAGCCGATCTTCGAGGAAGCCAAGGCGATCGGCCTGCGGAGTGTCAAGCTCACTGGCGGCGAGCCGTTCCTCCACCCGGACATCCTGCAAATCCTGGCCGATCTCCCTGCGATGGGCCTCGGCGTCCGCATGGAGACCAACGGCACCCTCATCGGCGAGCGGGAGGCCACGGCCCTCAAGGAAGCCAAGGCCAACTTCTCCATCTCCCTGGACGGCCCGACTGCCGAAGTTCACGACGACCTGCGGAATGTCCCCGGCGCCTTCAACAAGACCATGAAGGGCATCAGCGCCGTGCGAGCGCAGGGCCTCGGCTTCCAGATAATCTGCAGCCTCTACCGAAAGAACGCCGACCTGCTCCCAAGCATCGCGGGGTTTGCCGAAACCCTCGGTGCTCACAGCCTGAAAGTGAACGTCATTGCCAGCATGGGCCGCTCCGATGAGATGCGAGAGCAGGGCGAGCTGCTTTCCCTTCCGGAAGTCCTGGATGTGCGCTCGAGAATGCCAGTGCCCACCAACGGCTTCCAGCTCTACTTTGATCTCCCGCCGGCACTGCTCCCGTTGCGAGACATCGTGCACAACGGAATCACAACCTGCGGCATCATGGGAATCCTCGGGGTCCTCCACAACGGGCACGCTGGCCTCTGTGGCATCGGCGAGCACGTACCGGAAATGGACTTCGGTGACCTGCGGCATGTCAGCATCAAGGAGGTCTGGGAGAACCACCCAACTCTCACCACGTTGCGTGAGAAAGTGCCTGCTGGCCTGGAGGGCATCTGCGGTCGCTGCATCTTCCGCAACGTCTGCCTGGGCAAGTGCGTGGCAAACACCTTCCACGCTACTGGCATAGTGCACGGAGCCTTCAACACGTGCACTCAAGCCGAAGAGTCCGGCTTATTCCCAGAGAAGTACCTCGTCGAACACAGAAGTTCGACCTGCAAGGACCGTCACCCACGTGCTAGGATTGGCGGCGGAGGCGTCATGAGCAAGCTCAAACTGAACCCCGATCTGGTCTTCCGAGAGGACAACGACGGCGGCCTTATCTTCGATCCCGCAACCGGCACTGTTCAGGTCTTGAACGACACCGCGGCATTCATCTGCAAGCTACTGGATGGTTCCCGGGAGGCTGAAGAAATCGTCGCCGCCGTGGTCGCGGAGTTCGAGGTTGAGGACCCGGCTGCCGCCCAGGTTGACGCCTCCCATTTCATCGAGGAACTGCGGTCCCGCTCGATGATCCAGAACGCCTGAGCCCACAATGCCCGAGTGTTCCAAGCGCGGTTGTCCGTATCCATGTCAGCAGTGGTCGAACGCGCCGTCTTTCTGCTATCGACAGTGTCCCATCCGGCTCTTGACAAATTCCATGGTCAATTGGAACAAGCGCAAGAGAACTTGAGAGCAGGTTTAACGACATTATAAAGCAGCAACGAAGAAAGAATATTGAGTTCATTATTACAAATACAACATCACTGGCATCCATCAAAGCCTGTTATCAGAGGATTGATCCCGATACATATGTCCTATATGATCCGAAAGATCTTCAATATCTTAAAATTGTCAGCGATTCACTTAATAAATATTATCCCAAATCCAGGCATGTCCAGGCTCTCACCAGGGATTTCCAGAGTGAGCTTACACAGATGAATGCAGATCAGCTGGTCAGGTTATCGGAACAGATGGAACCTGTAAAACTCAATCCCGAACTGAAGAATCCTGATGGCAAAAGAATTTCGCTGGAATCACTCCGGGGAAAACATGTGCTTGTAACATTCTGGTCAGTTGGTTCACAGGACTGTATAAATGAAAATGTACAACTTAAGGAATTCTATAAGCTTTACAACAAAAAAGGGTTTGAAATATACCAGATTAACCTCGATGCTGATACCAACCTGTGGAAAACAGCCGTCAAATTTGATGAGTTGCCATGGATAAGCACAAGGGAAGACAATCCATCTGACCCGGCAACTGCCCGGCTTTTCAATGTCAGAGAACTTCCCGCAAATTACCTCTTTGATAAGGAAGGTAATATAGAGGGTACTAATCTTCACGG
>JALORE010000158.1 GCA_025459125.1 Planctomycetota bacterium
TACTCCTTCTTGCCAGTTACACCACGACAAATGATACCCATCCACGCTACTGGGTCAAGGCCGACTGACGTTGAAGCACTGCCTTTGCACCCCGGATATCCGTGGTAACCGACAACAGGTGGGGCGTGGACAAAGCGTCTACAATGACTATCATGTGTGCCGATGCTATGAGTGGCTGGCTTGGAGCGCATTCTCATGTCGCTGCTATACTACTGGCAACCGGACAACTACCGGCGGGACTTGGACATGGGCGCCGGGTTTCACCTGAACCAGCGTAGTCCGTTGCTCCATGAGGTCCCGCTGGGGGATTCTCTGTGGGCCTTTACCCGGCGGGATAATGGCACATACGCTCTGGCAGCGGAACTAGTGATCCGGGGTATTTCCGGGTCGCGGGTCAACCGAATATCGAAGATGTGATTCGGAGCCTGTCCTGCAGGACGGAGGCGAAACTCCTGGCACACGCCTTCCAGGGTTATGCGGCGGTGCGGCCCCTCACGCTTGAGGATCATGCCATCTTGAGTGCGGCGGCGGTGGGTTTGCCGTTGGAGGCCCGCGCCCGGCTGGCGGCCGAGGACAAGCTGGAGGCGGAGATTCTGCTGGGCAACCCCGAACGGATCGAGAAGCTCATCCGCGAAGAGGATGCCGGCATGGCCCGGGAGCGGATCGAGTACCTCTACCGCACGGCGCCGGCCCGGAGCCGCAAGAACCTCGAGGCCCTTCAGGAGATGTACGAAGGCCACTGCCATCTTTGCGGCTGGGAGCCGGTGAGGCTGTACGAGCAGGCTCTATGCCAGGGGCATCATCTGCACTGGGTCAGCCGGGGCGGCGAGGACGGGATCGAGAACATGGTGCTCCTGTGCCCGAGCCACCATGTGGCGGTCCATCGGTGCAACGCCCCGTTCGATTACGGCGAGCTGGCCTTCTTCTTCGCGAACCACCGCGAGCCGCTGCAATACAACGCCCACTTGCCGCGCTCCGCCTGAGCGTGGGGAACAGCTCCGAATCATGGACCACGCCCAGCAATGAAATCCGGCCCATCCGGTTTAAGCGTACTGGGCCCGCGCACCAGCATCACAGAACCGGCAAAGAGAGAAGAGGCGGTTCAGGGGCGTGGGCCCAGGGTGGCTCGTGCGTCCCGGGAGCCGTCGTTCTCGGATGGCCGTTGCGCCCGAAGGGTTCTCGGGCGCAAGAACACCGTGCCCGGAAGGCCTTGGAAGAACCGGGCACAAGCGGACGAGGCCGAGAGCAGGAAAGAGAAGCGGAAGGAAAAGGTCCGGTACGGCGGCGGCAGCCGAGCAGATTAGCTTCCACCGGTATCCGCTGGTGGGGCGCTCCTCCGGGGATTTCGCCCCACGGAGATCCTGTCATTTAGCGCAGTACTGCAGGTAGTCGTACGACGGACGGCGGCACGCAGGGAGCCTGCGTCCACGATCGTCTATTCCCTGAACCGCCTCTTCAGGACGTTGGGAGTGTGGACAAGGAGGTAATCGGGAGCCAACCCAGGAGACGGGAGGGCGCGGGCTGATGCCACCGTGCTTAAAGGTTCGCGGTGTCACCCGGATACGAGCCAGATTGAACCAGGTCCGTTTCTTTCGCCTCAAGAGCCTGCAACCTGTTTTCCCATAAGGCTTTATCCGCGTTCATCGGCGTTCATCTGCGGTTTGGAGGGCAGATTTCCGGAGGCACGCACCATAAGTACCGGAAATCCAAGGAGTTGTGTCTCGCGCGGAGGCGCAGGGACGCAGAGTTGGAGAGACGATCTCCCTGATTCTTCTCCGCGTCTCGGCGTCTCTGCGCGAGTGGTCTTTGGTTCCGTCCGCGTGGGCGCCACGGCTGCGAAGGTGTTCAAGATGCTCAAGGTACTCATTGAAGATCGTCAATGTAAAACGTTGACGATCTTGACGATCTTCGCGTTTTTCGCGTGATTTCGGGGTTTTTGCGGGGTGAAGATCGTCAACCCTGGAACTTGACGATCTTCACCGGCGGCCGTGCTGAAGGTCAGGTTGCCAGGTTTCTGAAGTTGGCAACCTGACAACCTGACCCGCCACCCATCCCTTGTGACCCGGGCAGGCCGTTCGCGCCGAACAAAGCAAAGGCGGTAGTCAGTAGTCGGTAGTCGTCGGGAGAACCGTTGAACGAACAAACCCAATTCCGGGCGAGGGGACGGGCCAGCGCATAAGAAAAGGTGTGCGGGGCACACCTTGGGAAGGATACGTAAGGCGGAAGCGGGCTTCCGCGCGTCGGTCACTGGAAGTCAAACAGGGACTGGGTCTTGATCATGGTCACCTGGTCGGGGTAGGCGGCGAAGGTGTGGATGTGCAGCTCCGTGCGCCGGGCCTCGAAATCGACGTAGCAGAACGGCTGGAGGTTGTCCACCTCGAGCTCGGGGAACTTCACGAACACGCCGCGATTGCGGGCGAACCGCTCCAGGTCCACGTGGCTCTGACGGTAGAGGTTCGCGCTCATCTTCTCGATCTGGAAGTCGGTCATGTAGCTGACGCCGCGACTGAGCGTACACTTGTGGGTTCGCGGCCCGCGGAACTGGAACCTCTCGACCAGGCCGCGATGCGGGAGCAACTGTCCCGGCGTGCTGACCACCTCGCTCAGGCACACGTCGCCCGCGAAGACACTGACCACGTGCGTGCAACCCGTCACCCAGATCAAGGCCTCGTACTTCTCGGTCTTGATCTGCCGGCTCGCGTAGATCTGGAACAGCTCGGGATGCAACGGGCGCTGGAAGAGACTGAACGTCAGTTGATCGATTCCGACATTGATCTGCGGCGATTCCATAACAAGCCCCGAAAGATTCTGCTCTACCTTTCCCGGTATTATACCGCAATGCGCCCGCCATTTCAAGCCCATTATCAGTATTGATATCACGGTCAGGGGCCCTTATGGGACGATGATCTTCCAAACCCCCGCGCCGACAAGACTAACGGCAAGGTGGATTTTTTCTTGGGTTGGGCAAGGGAAGAAACGGGCCGATCCCGGGGTTCTCAAGGGTCGAAAAAGATGGCGTTTACGGCCGTGGCAATGATGTCGTAGAAAGCGTGGGTCCCGGCCGTGATGCCGAAGCCCCGGATGGCAAACAGGATGGCGAAGTAGATTCCGGCCACCGTGCGAAAGCCGAATTCCGTCCATTGGAAGGGCGCACTGCGACCCAGCCGGCCGTCGATCCAGACGATGTGATGGTGAGCGCTGAACAAGGCGGCCGACATCAAGACCGACAGGACAATGGAGTTCTGATGGCTCAGTCCGATGACATCCTGAAACAGGACCATCAGGGCACAGATCAGGATCAGGCGAAAGACCAGTTCCTCGTAGATGCCCGCCCCGACGCCCGTCACGATGTTCGTCAGGAGCGAACGAAAGCGCGAGTGGCCGGCGTCCTGCGCGAGAGCCGTGATGACGCGGTTCGGCCCAACGACCGGCGGGTGGGCCAGGACGCTGACCTGGGCCGGCGGACACAGATCCGCGGGCCCCGGAGGATTGTCGGCCGGCACGCTCGGACTATTGGAGAGCAGGCTCAGCACAATCAGTGGCACGGCCAACAGGCCGCACTCCACCACCATGGGGAGATAGTCGCTGAAGCAGAAATACCAGGGCTTCTTCGACGCCACTTGCAAGCCGGCCAAAATGACCACCACCACCAGTGGCGGCGCCACCCAGGCAAACCGGCTGCTCGTGCCCAGGTGCAGCAGCGCATCCTGGACCCACACGAAAGCTACGACGCGGACCTGGTACTGGGTGAGGATGTCCGTATTGATCAGGATCGTGCCGATTTCATAGAAAAGGATGAACGGGATGAGGAAGAGGATGGCGTAGATCGGCCGGCTGGTTCGCTCCAGGTAGGAATCGCGCGCGAAGTTGAGCAACTGGCTCGTCGGGTAGTCCCGTCTCTCCTTCTTTTTCCGACCCGTCTTTGCCAAGCGTCACCTTTTGCGGTTGTGCACATCCAACCATCCCTGGAACCTTCACCGGCGGGATACTGCGGAGTTTACTGGAGACGGGCGGAAATTACAATAGTCCGCGGGCCACCTGCGAACCGGCACCGATAAAATGCGCGTAGTAGAGGTTGGGACGCGTGCCGGTATGGCACGGGCCCGGTTGGAACAGGCTCGGGATCGGAGCGTATGAAAACCACACGGGAGTTGTTACTTGAGATCTACCAGCGGCTCTTCGACTTCTTCGGGCCGCAGCACTGGTGGCCGGGCGAGAGTCCGTTCGAAGTCGCCGTCGGAGCGATCCTGACCCAGAACACCAGTTGGACCAACGTCGCCAAGGCGATCGCCAACCTCAAGGCCGCCGGCAGCCTCGATGCCTTCAAGCTGCACGAGATGGACCTGGAGCAGCTCGAATTGCTGATCCGCCCCGCCGGCTATTTCCGCGTCAAGGCCAAGCGGCTCAAGAACTTCATCCGCTGGCTGTGCGAGCGGTACGACGGCGACCTGGTGAACCTGGAGCCGGTGAGCACGAACCGCCTGCGGGAGGAATTGCTGGCCATCTCCGGCATCGGCCCGGAGACGGCCGACTCGATTCTCCTCTACGCCCTGAACCGCCCGGTCTTCGTCGTGGACACCTACACCGCCCGGGTGATGGTCCGCCACGGCCTGATCGGCCCCGAGCTGGACTACCAGCAGTTGCAGGGCCTGTTCATGTCCAACCTGGAGCCGGACGCGGCCTTCTTCAACGAGTTCCACGCCCTGCTGGTGATGACCGGCAAAGACTACTGCAAGCCCCGCCCCAAGTGCGCCCCCTGCCCGCTCGACACCCTCGGCCACCGGACCGAGATCGAGTTGAACGAGGCGTGATATGCACCCTACCCCTGCACGAGCGAGGAACACCAGAACAAAGAGCCAGCCGTGCGTCCACCGCACGTCACCGGCCGGGAGAAACAGCGCCAGGACCAGAACGATCAGGAAGCCCGCAGCGAGAGAATGGCCCGAAGAAGCAGACCTGTCGGAACCCGCTGTCCGCCTGACATGACCGTGCCCCTCCCTGCTGTCCCAAGGCCGAACTCTCACCCGCGTTTCGGTCTCGCGCCAGGCGCTGCGCTCCGCGCCGTCAATACCCCACGCGGCCCCAGGTGGCAATCTGCATCCGCTTCACGTCCTCCAGTCCATCCGGAGTCGTCGGGGTGTAGTTGTGGGTCGGATTCAGCATCTTGCCGATCCGGATAGTCTCGGCGGCCGTGTACTTCCAGTAGTCGCTGTGGCCGTCGGCGAACGCGACGTTTGTGCCGTCGGCATGACGGACGAACGGCGGGTCCCACCACTGGGGACGGACGTAGTGAATCGCATAGCTGTCCGGCGTGATCCGGCCTTCATCCAGAAAGACGAGGCGGAAGGCCGGCGCCGGCGAAGAGATCTCCCCGCGCCGCTTGACCATCAGCACCGTCTTGCCCACGCGGACGCCCTGGGTGCCGTTGTACGTTCCCGCGGCGTCGAAACAGCCATTCATCCCGTAGGCAGTGGAATAGGTACGCATCTCCCCTCGGATGCCGGTCGGGCACCGGTAGACCTTCTCGGCCCGGCAGTAGGGATACAATGCCCCCGCGCGGATGGCCTCCAGTTGGATATCCTGCGGCCGTTGTTCGCCCGCTGCATAGCTCGAGGCACAGTCGTTGCCGACCCAGTAGCGCTCGCCCCGATGGGGACCGGAGGTGGGTACCGGTGCCGTGGGCGCAGCGGTCGGAGCCCAGTAGGCCTCGCCGTTGACAATCCGGTCGTCGTTCTCGTCGGCGTACATGATCCAGCCGAGCGTCAGTGACTTCAGATGGTTGAGACAGACCCCGCGTCTCCCCTGCTCGCGGGCGCGATTGAGCGTGGGCATGAGCATGGCCATCAGGATGGCGATGATGGCAATGACCACCAGCAACTCGATCAGGGTAAATGCCGTTCGGGACCTGCCGCGACCGCCACGGTAGACTCGCGCTTGTACCTGGGCATCAATCATCGCCGTTTCTCCGTCTCACAGAGCGAAATCATGAGCGAATCTGGGACTGTATTGTAGGTCCGCCCCGGTGAAAAAGCAAACAGAAACAGGGGGTGATCCATGACGGGGCGTGGCCGGCCTACCAGGGCCAATGCGTCCCTGCTTCGCAGGGCGAGCGGGGACGCTCGGCCTACGAAGCGGTACACTTCAGGACCTTGACGCCATCGGGGCGGCGGCGTAGACTCCCAGGGGTTCGAGGCCTGTGCGAGTAGGAACAGGCTGTCCCGGAACATCTGAGCATCCGAAAGGAAGATGGCATGATGAGAAGAACGACGTTCCATCCCGGTGCAGGTCTGATCACGATCGCCGTTCTACTATTCCTGGGAGCGACCGTTCCGGCCGCGCAGCCGCCCCTGAACCAGCCGCCGAAAGGGTTTGTCGCCCTGTTCAACGGCCAGGACCTGACCGGCTGGAAGGGACTGCTGAAAGGGCCGTATGACAACCCCGACAAACGGGCGGCCCTGGCACCGGCGGAAGCAAAGAAGCTCCAGCAGGAGGCCGACGAGGACATGCGGGCCCACTGGAAGGTTGTCGATGGCGTCTTGGTCTTCGACGGCAAGGGCCGCAGCCTGTGCACCGCCAAGGATTACGGCGACTTCGAGATGCTCGTGGACTGGAAGATCGAGAAAGCCGGCGACAGCGGCATCTACCTCCGCGGCTCGCCCCAAGTCCAGATCTGGGACATTGCCAACCGCGCCGTCGGCGCCGAGGTCGGCTCCGGCGGGTTGTACAACAATCAGAAGCACCCCAGCAAACCGAAGAAAGTGGCGGACAAGCCCGTCGGCGATTGGAATACTTTCCGCATCACCATGATCGGAAACCGGGTCACCGTCATTCTCAACGACGAGCTGGTGGTCGATAACGTCATCATGGAGAACTACTGGGACCGTTCCAAGCCCATCTACCCCACCGGTCAGATCGAATTGCAGAACCACGGCAACTTCCTCTACTTCCGGAACCTCTACATCCGCGAGATCCCGCGGGAAAAGGGGACTAACGAACTCACCACCCAGGAGCGGCAAGAGGGCTTCGTGTCACTCTTCAACGGCCAGGACCTGACCGGCTGGACCGGAGGCACCCAGGGTTATCTCGTGCGGGACGGCCTGCTGATCGTCGATCCCGCGCGCGGCAACGGCAATCTCGGCAACCTCTACACCGAACGGGAATACGGCGACTTCATCTTCCGGTTCGAGTTTCGCCTGACGCCCGGCGCGAACAACGGCGTGGGGATTCGCGTCCCCGAGGGCGGCCAGGCGTCCTACGGCGGGATGGAGATCCAGATTCTGGACCATGACTCGCCGCGTTATCGAGGCTGGCTGAAGGACTACCAGCACCATGGCTCAATCTACGGCGTGGTCCCCGCCAAGACGGGGTATCTCAAACCCGTCGGGGAATGGAACTCTGAGGAAATCATCGCCAGGGGCAAGCGGATCACCGTGACGCTCAATGGCACGACCATCGTGGACGCCGACATCGAAAAGGCCAGCACGCCCAAGACGCCCGACGGCCGCAAGCACCCCGGGCTCACGCGTGACAAAGGATACCTCGCCTTCTGTGGTCATGGCGATTACCTCGAGTTCCGCAACCTCAGAATCAAGCCGCTCGACAAGTGGGGGCAAGAAGAACGGGCCGAGCCCTCCGACTCGGCCCTGAGAATCATCGAGGAACGGCGGCAGCCTTACTTCTTGCGCCCGAGCTGCATCAGGGGCCGACCGGGCGTGTAGTCTTCGGGAATCACCGGCGTGAACTCGCCCGCCTCCGCCGGCACGTCCCTCTCGAAATCATGGGCGACCACCTCCAGGCTTCCCCGGGCGGGCTGTGTTTCATCATTCCATCTTGCCCTCGAGTAAGGCCCGCCGCTTCTCGAGGCCATACTGGTATCGGCTTTTCACCGCATTACACCCGCGAACCCGGCGTCCGAGTATAGGCCAGCGTAAAAAAAGGACCCCGAAAATCTGCGCCTTTACGGGAATCGGCCTCCCGCGGTCCAAAAATGGCGCATGCTTTAGGCAGAGAAAAGAAATCGGGGGTGATCGATGAGTTCGACGGCTAATGGCGTTTGTGAACTGTTACCCACGAAGACCTGCGACCTGTACGGGCCGCGTTCGCAGCGGGGCGATTCTCGGACCTCGCTCAAGGCGTATTTCCTCGATCCAGTGCTACCCTTGCTCGCTTTGCTGTCCATGTCGGCCCTGACCGTCGTCATGCTCGTCGTGATCGTGACGACGGTAGCCGACATGGACCTGCAGTTGCCGGGCGGCTACGTCGGGGTCGATCCGTGGTCCGGCTGGGAAGTGGGACCGGTCGCCGGATCCTACCAGGATCAGGCCGCGTATCCGGACTCCGTTGCCTTCCCGGAATCGCTGGACGAGCGGGAGTCCCGGCCCGTCGCACAGACAGGCAACCCGTTCTGAGAGCCTCCGACCCGGGCCACGGCGAGTGGCCCCCTGTCATCCTCTGCGCAGGCAGAGGTGCGCGAATGCGGCGGCGTGACCGGATTCCCGTCGGCACGGAAATGACCGCGGAAGCCGCAGCCTTGCGGCAACGGGTCAAGGGCTCTTATGGATGCGCCCCGCGTGCTTCGGGACGAGCGAGCGGCTCGCTGCCACCGGTAAGCGCTCCGCCGATCTCCAGGATCCGCCACGACGTCCATTCGAGCGGCACGAATCCCACGTGCATCTGGGCGGTCGCCAGGATTCCCTGCGGCTGCCGCAACACGGGCAGCGGCACCTGAATCCGGATGTCCCGGCCGGCGCGACGCACCTGGACGTCGCGGAAGGCGACTTCCCGGCCCGCATCAAGAATCTTGTGGGTAAGCTCGCCGATGCTGATGTGGAGTTTCGGCATCCCGGAAAAGGGCTCATCGCGGCGGTAGCCGAACAGGTCCACCGAACAGCCGACCTCTCGCGCCAGCGACCGCGTCAGTCGGAGCGACAACACCAGGCTCTCGTCCTCGATCCTGACCGCCCACGCCACGACTCCCACCAAGTGCGCCTCCTCCTGGCCCACCGTGATCATGCCATCGGCAGACCCGGCAGGGCTCTCGGCGGGCAAAACGGTCTGCCGGTCCAACCGGACCGCCGGAAAGTCGCCGAACAACTCGTTGCACCTTACGAACGAGTCGAGAAACTTCGGCGTCGTCTCGTACTGGGTCTCGTGCTTCTTCAAGGCGTCGCCCTTGGCGCTCACCTGCGCCATGCTAAGACCGAGAATTTGCCAGGCGACTTTGTCCCCGAGAAAGGCCGGGGGCTCCAGGGTCTCCTCGGGGCGGCGGCCGGACGGCACCGGCCATTTCGTGTAGTGGATCAAGTAAGGGTATACCTGCGGCGCGATCTCCGGCGCCACGTCGAAGAGAGCAATACGAGCGAACAGGTATAGCGCTTTGTGGTCCGGATGGTGGTCCGCCGGATGGGAGACGAAGACTTTCGTCGGCCGAAACGCGCGCAGGATCGCGGTCAGGTCGTTCAGGACCTCGTCGCCCTTGTAAGGAGCTCCCGGCCGAAAAGCGTCCGGGTACGGGACGGCCGTCGCCCGTGTGAGCCCGCCGCGGATGGGCGGGGCAGAGCCCCAGGCCTCGTACCACATCTTCAGCGCGCCGAAATCCGGATATCCGAGGAAGACCAGATCTGCTGCCGGGACCCCCAACGTCGCGTCGGCCGCCAAGGCTTCGCTCTGGCGGACCTCGCCCATGCCCTCGACCCCGCGCGGGGTCAGAACGGGGCGTTTCTCGTGCCGGATAAACGACCACTCGTAGAAATCCCCATAGGTAAGGAACACGATGCGAACCGGCAGGCCCAGCGCCACGGCGTGCTGAAGGACGCCGCCACAGCCGAGAACTTCATCATCTGGATGCGGCGCCAGAACCAGCACGCGGTCGGTCGGCGCGAGAGTCAGGTCAGGCCGGGAGAGATTCCTGGCGTGGGCAGGTTCATTCGAATCCCACAGGTGGATGACAGAGAAGACGAGCAGAGCAGCCAGCGCCATGGCGGCGGCCGCTATCGAGATGACCTTCCGTGCTCTCACGTCAATCCTCCCTGGCCCACCCGTACACGACCGTGGACGTTCTCCTGAATGCCCATCCGTCCGGGAGGACCAACGGCTGCTGTCGTAACAGGCGAAATCCCATCGCCTCGAAGAACCGGCGGCCGCCCTCGTTCTCACCCCAGGCCACCAAGTGGATCCCCTGGGCCCCGAGTTCCAGGGCCTGCCGCCGGAATTGGTCGATCAATCGTCGGCCGAGTCCCCGGCCCCGGAAGCCCGGCCGGAGATTGATGTGGAGATGGGCCGGATAGCGATCCAGGTCCACCTTGGGCCTCCCCCCAAGAAGCGCCGTGCCGATCAACGCGGCCGCGAGCCGCCACGTCTCCGCCCGCCAGAGCGCCCCCCGTCGAATCGCTCCGGCCACCGCCCGGGGACCGACCTTCCTTGTCATCACCCGGTTGCAGCAACGGGTATCCAGGCAGCCGGTCAGGTATCCGACCACCGCCCGATCCCATTCGGCCACCCAGAGTGACTGCGGCTCCCAGTCGGTATAGCAGCGGGTCAGGACATCCGCGACCGCTTCGTGGTCATGGAAGTAGAGATCGACCGTCCTCCCCTGGTCGGCCGTGTTCCAGGAGATCTCCCGGACCGCCTCCCGGTCCTCGGGCCGATACTTGCGAATGATGGCGTGCTCGTTCATCGTCGGCTTCCCACGCACCGCCAGCGGCCTTGTCCCTCGCCTATTGAGGGAAATTCAAAATCCGAAACTCGAACTCCGAAACAAGCTCAAATGCTCAAAACTCAAAACTCGAAATGGCATTTGGCCACGGAACGTTTCGGTCCTTTGAATTTCGAGTTTTGAATTTGTTTCGGATTTCGCTATTCGTGCTTCGGGTTTTCCCGCTTCTACCGCAGGACCGCGGCAGGCCCCAAACGCTCGGCCCGGCGGCGTTGGCCTTCCTTGAGCAGGCGCTTGCGCATGCGCAGCGAGCTCGGGCAGACTTCCACCAGCTCATCCTGCTGGATGTACTCGAGCATCGCCTCCAGGCTCAGGATGCGCGCCGGACGGACCCGGGCCGCCTCATCCTTGCTGGACGTCCGCATGTTCGACATTTGCTTGGCCTTGGCCGCGTTGACCACGATGTCGTTGTCCTTGCAGTGCTCGCCGATGACCTGGCCCTCGTAGACCTCCTCGCCCGGGCGGACGAAGAAAAGGCCCCGCTCGTAGAGCGCATCGAGCGCGTAGGCGGTCACAGAGCCGGTCTCGCTTTGGATCATCACGCCAGCTTGCCGGTCGGGGATCGAGCCGCGTATCGGCCCGTACTCCTCGAACGTATGGTGCATGATCGCCCGGCCCTGGGTGGCCGTCAAGATGCGTGCGTTGAGTCCGAAAAGGCCCCGCGACGGGATCATGAATTCCATGTGTATGTAGTCGCTGGCGCCGCTTTTGGTGTCCATTCTGAGCAGCTCGCTGCGCCGGGTGCCGATCAGGCTCATCACCGCGTTCTGGCAGTCCGCCGGACACTCGATGGCCAGCCGCTCGATAGGCTCCTGCCGCACGCCATCCTTCATCCGGATGATGACCTCCGGCTTGCCCACACAAATCTCGTAGTTCTCCCGCCGCATGTTCTCCAGGAGGATGCCCAAGTGCATCAGGCCCCGGCCCGAGACGATGAACTCATCCGCGGCCCGCCCCTGCTCCACGCGCAGCGCCACATTCGTCTGCAACTCCTTTTCCAGCCGGTCGCGGATCTGCAGCGACGTCACATAGCGGCCGTCCCGGCCGGCGAACGGACCGTTATTGACCTGGAAAGTCATGCTCATCGTCGGCTCGTCGATGGCTACGATCGGCAGCGCGCTGGGCTCATCCGGACAGGCGATCGTATCGCCGATATCGACCGGGTCCAGGCCGCCCACGGCGCAAATATCCCCCGCCCAGACTTCGTCGGCCCGTTTCTTGGCGATGCCCTGGTATTCGTACAACTGGACCACCTTCTGCAGCGTGTGGTCACCATTCCTATCGATCACCGTAATCGGCTGGGCCTGCGTGAGCTTGCCCGCGAAGACCTTGCCGACCGCCACGCGCCCGACGTAATCGGAATACTCCAGCGAGGTCACCAGCATTTGCAGAGGCTTATCCGGATCGGCCTTCGGCGCCGGGATATTGTGGATAATCGCCTCATAGACCGGCTTCATATTGGGGTTGGGCTTCGACAGGTCCGTCGTCGCCCAGCCTTCCTTGGCCGAGGCGTAGATCACCGGGAAGTCCAGCGAATCGTCGTTGGCTTCGAGCTCGACGAACAGGTCGAACACTTCGTTGACCACGTCCTCGGGCCGGGAATCGGGCCGATCCACCTTGTTGACGACGAGGATGGGCTTAAGCCCATGGTGCAGGGCCTTGCTCAGCACGAATCTCGTCTGCGGCATGGGCCCGTCGAACGCATCGACGACCAGCAGCACACCGTCGGTCATCTTGAGCACCCGCTCGACCTCACCGCCGAAGTCCGCATGGCCCGGCGTATCGACGATATTGATCTTGTACTCGCGCCCGTCGCCGTTGCTGTACTGCACGGCGCAGTTCTTGCTGAGAATGGTGATGCCGCGCTCGCGTTCGAGCGGGTTGGAGTCCATGATCAGGCTGTGATCGCCGTGGGCCATCTTATCCAGCTCTTCCTGCCGGAACATGCCCGACTGGTATAGGAGCTGGTCCACCAGCGTCGTCTTGCCGTGGTCTACATGGGCGATAATCGCCACGTTACGTACGGTCTCTGCGAACATAGTCTTCTATTACCCTGCGATCCTTTCTCACAAGAGCCAGAGTTTGAAGTGTCAAGTCCGAAGTCTGAAGGCATCTTACTTCACACTTGCGACTTCAAACTTTCCACTTCTTCTGCCATCGGGGGAGCCGTGAAACCCGCAACCGCGCATTCGCAATACTGGATGCGGCATTGCCGTGTTCACGTGCCTTTGAGGGGCTTCGATTGCCCAGCCGATTCGGGACCCAGCTACGAAGTTGGTATTGTACCACATCCCGGCTTGAATGCAAGACCTTAGCCGAGTTCGGGTGCGTGCTTGCGCATCTGACGATCTGAGGGGACCGCGGTCTTCAGCCCAAAAAGGGAAGATCGCCAAATCAAAACGTTGGCGCTCTGGCGATCGGATGGAACCCGCGTTTTTGGGCCAAAAACGCGAAGATCGCCAGCTTCTCTACTTGGCGATCTTGACGATCTTCAGATGGCGCCCGCGCGCCGGCGGGGCCAGAACCAGCGTCCCGGAGCGCTGCCCGGAGCCCCGTCATACTCCGTCGATCCTGAAACGGTGGGTTCCGGGGGAGGCAGCGGCCAGCGCCCGCCTGTTTGTCGTGACGCCGTAAGGCGTTATCTCGTATGCCCTTACGGGCACACTACCAACCAGAGCCTCCGGCTTGGGTCAGTCCTGGGTAACAGTAGAAGCGAGTGGAACGTACAGAAGTGGCGTGTGCTTGGCGTCCCCAAACGCATGATTTCGCGTTTGGGGTCCCCGTCCCCGCTCGCCCCACGAAGACTGCCACGATGGCCACGGTACTGGCACCGGCACCCCCGTTTGGCACCAACTTCCCGAAGACCGCCAACTGCAGATATACGGCGGTCTGAGAGCATGTAGGATGGGCTCTAGCCCATGCGGCTCCGCGTGCAGCCCTCCGGGAATCCCCGCACGGGCCCAGAGCCCCTCCTGCCTGGCGGCCGTGCCCACACCGGCAAGTCGACGCGAGGTCAGGAAGCGACAGGAGACCGTTCCATCGCAGCGGCTTCATGCCACCTTGCGATCTATAAGTCTTTTACCAAAAATAACTTATACCACACATTTCACTCTCGGCTGCCAGGCTGAGCCGGCCTGCACGAGATCGAACGGTTCGCCCGATTGTTGGGCCGCCAGAGCAATCCAGTCGGGCGGGTGAAACGCTGGATGAACCGGTGTCCAAGCCAGTTCATGCTTGACAATCGCCTTCTGGATGATACGATCGGGCCAGCTAATTGAGGCAGCATACAGCATCCTTGACACCTGTTCATTCGCGGTGGCAGTCCGGCTCACGTAATTCGCGATCAGGCACCAATGAGCACGGCACGCCCACGACTCAGATCTTCGTACCGCGGCGCAGCCGTTGCGCGAGGGTGGGCGACGCCGACATCTGCGTTTCCTGAAAGGAGCAGTGACATGAGTCGCATGGCAGGGACAACCCAAGATGTATGTCGCAGGGCCACCTTTCTGCTCGCGGCGCTGCTGATCGGCCCGGCCCTGGCCACAGCGGTCAGCGCCGGGTCCAACAGCAACACCCAAGGCCCGCCCGACAGCAATACCGCCGACATCATCTTTCAGAGCATGTGTTCGGGCGGAGGCACCCAGGGAATCCTGGATGTCAACTTCCCGGTGAAGATCTCCTGGCGGTGCTCCAAGTGCGGCCAGAAGACCGAGGTCACCGTCCCCCTCGTCAAGACGGACAACACGGACTCCATCGCGCGGAAAATCGCGGGAAGCATCAATGCCGCGGTCGCCGGCAGCTCGCACGTCAGCGTCTCGTACTACCAGTCCTCGTCGACCAACCGGCAGAATCAGAACTGGTACCGGATTCGTTTCACCGGGGTCGACCAAGTCGACGCCGGGGCATGGCACTCCAAGCTGAAGGTCTATGTGATCACCTGGCCCGGCGTGCGGTACGTCGCCGCGGGACCTCTGCCGGAGAACGTGACGCCCGGCAAACCCGGCCGGACGCTCAAACCCGGCAAGGAACTGCGGGGCGAGAAGAAGAAACGCGAATATACCGATCCCAACTTCTTTGGTTGGAAGGAGGTCCACTTCAGCGTCGGGCTGCATCCCTGGTCCAGAGCCGGCCAGGTGGGTATGTTCGTCCCCTATCGCTCGTACCGCCTCCAGTATGCGGAGTCGGACCCGGAGGGCGTCCTGTTCGATCAGATCGAGCGGGCCCTGCTCGCCGACCGCTTCACGATCCGCCGGCTGGACGACACCCATCTGGCGCTGCTGGGCGGGCCGAACGGCACGATCGTCACCATGATGTCGTTCGGGACCTACCTGAGCGACCCCGTGGAA
>JALORE010000421.1 GCA_025459125.1 Planctomycetota bacterium
GTGCGCCGGCCCTTCTTCCTGGTGCCACGTGAGAAGTGTATGTTACGGCTGTGCCGGGGGGTTCTCCTTCTCGTAATAGGTCATGAAGACCTCCAGGTCCTCGATGTCCACCTTGCCGTCACCCCAAGGCATCGGCCCGATGTCGTAGTGTGCATTGTTCGTGCCCCAGGCCTCGATCAGCATCACCAGATCGACAAGATCTACCTTGCCATCGGCATTCAAATCCACGATGGGAAGGATTGGCACCTGCCAACAATCCCACGTCCTGGCGTCCAGAGTCGAGGCTGTATGGTAGTAGAACGTGTGGCCATCTACCGAGATACGCGGTGCGTAATTCCATGTGGTTTCATTGAGCCTCGGGCCCAGGTTCACCGGCGTCTGCCAGGGGGCGGAAAGGCCCGCCCGTCTTGTCATCCAGATGTCTTGACTGCTGTACCCGCCGGGACGAGGTGAAGTCATCCAATTGTCGCAGAAGAACAGCAACAGGCTATCCGCCGAGAGACATGGGTACGTCTCACCGTATGCACTATTGACTGTTGGGCCGAGATTCACCGGTTTCCCCCATGGGTCGTTTACTGTCGCACGTCTTGCCACGTAGATATCGCCATCACCATATCCACCGGCGCGCCACGATGCGAAATACAACTCCAGGCCGTCCGCCGAAATCCGACAGAAATGTTCCGCGGCAGAGCTGTTGATCGTCGGACCAAGGTTCGCCGCCGGTCCCCAGGGATCGGTCTTCGACGCGCGCGTCGTCATGTAGATATCGCAACTCCCATATCCACCAGCACGGTCTGAACCGAAGTAAAGGACAAGTCCATCAGCAGAAATAGATGCGCCGCCGTCCTCTTTTGGACTATTGACTGCAGAGCCAAGATTCTGGCGTGGACCCCAGGCGGCGTCTGTTGAGACCCGTCTCTGCACGCACAGGTCCCAGTCGGCATTCTCTCCGGGGAGGTTCTTGAGCAAGACAATGGTATACACCTCCAGCCCATCATACGAGAAGCACTCTATATTCCCGTCCGTGGTATCGATAGCCGTTATGACCGACTCCACGTTCACCCGCTCACCGAACGTGAAATCCGCACGCGCGGGGGGCGCATCAATACCCGAGAGCAAACCAAGCCCAATCAGCGACATTGCCAACATCGGAATCTCAACCACTCTCATCTCACACCTTCCCTTCTGCCCGAAGGCAACACATAGAACTGGAATCCCGTTGTCCCGCCCTCCAACAGAGAAGGCGAGTTGATAACCAAATAGTCCATTGATCGTGCCCCTGAATCGTCTGGGTGTGCGCGACGGGGCCTCCACGGGCAGTCTTCCACTCAGAGCGACGGACCAATGCCGCATGTCGGCACGCGCTTTCTCCCGGTCGTGCAGACAGTCATAGTAGCGGGCGCGGCTGGAGTAGGCGTAGGCATCCTGCGGGTCGGCTTCGATTCGGCGGGTGTAGAAGGCGACCATTTCCCGCAAGTGTTCATCGAGCGTTTGGCCCGGGCCAAGCACCTCCGTGGTGGAGGCATTCTGATCGAGATCGGCAGCCCACACCTCGAAGTAGGGTGGGCCAAGGCAGAACGCGAGCTTGGTTCCGTCCGGGGCCCACGAGCCGCCCGTGATCTGGCCGTCCAGAGTCTTTGCCGGTTCGGTCCTATCGAGGCTGAGAACCCAAAGGCCCGTCCTGTCGTCGCCGTCATTGCGACCGCCCAGACAGAACTCGCGGCCATTTGCGGACCAACCGGCACCTCCCCACATAGTGAGAGACGCCGGCCGCTCGGCGACAACCGCCTGCGAAGCCAGGTCCTTGATGATCAGGGACGCCTCTTCGAGATACGCCACACGTTGATTGTCCGGCGATACCGATGGATGGGCATTCGAGCACGGCATGATCCGTCTTGGCTGTGCCTCTCGATCCTCAACGGCAATCGAACAGAGCGTGTTATCCACACGCGAGTGATAGTAGAGGGTCGTCGAATCTCGGCTCCAAGAGGGCCACCCCCCGCGAGCCAGACGTCTCGGCTCCGTGCCATCGGCTCGCATGACCCAGACTTCTTCCTCGGCCAACATACGCTGCTGAGCCTGGCGGTCCGCCGCGATGAACTCCGAGACGCGTAGGAACTGGCGATCCCGAACGAAGGCGATGAACTTGCCATCCGGCGACCACTTCGGGTCCTTGCCAGGGACGATCAGCAAATCGGTTTCTTTCGTCGCAGGATCAAAGATCGCCACCCCGCTTCTGCCCAGCACGCCGAGACTGAACGTCAGCCTCTTACCATCCGGGGACCAACTCGCGCTGAATCCATCCGTGGTCACGCGCCGGCCTTTGGCCGCGAGACCCCGATAGGTCTCTTCGGCCTCAATCATCGGCAGGAAGGCGGCCCCGGCGGGCTCGCGATCCGCCGGATGCCAGGACCGGCCAGCCGCCAGGGTGTCGAAGGCGTACTTGGCGCACCAGTCCCGGAACCTGCTGCGAGCTTGGTGGCCGGCGCCGATGATCTCTCGGAACAGAGCCGTGGCCTTGTCATACTCGCCCAAGGCTGTCAGGGCACTGAACAGGTGGTACTGAAAGACCGGCTTATCGGGGAAAGACCTCAGACACTCCGGGGCCTCGGCCACGACGCGATCATAAGCGCCCGTCCGCAGAAAAGTCTCGCTTCGTTGGGTGGACAGATCGACGTACTGGGGCTCTTCCTTCGGCGTCAGCGAAAGCGCAAGGTCGTACTCCACAATCGCGTCTTCATGCTTGCCCAGTTCGCGCAGGGCCAGCGCCCGCAGCGAGTGACCCAACGGGTCGCGCCCGCGCAGATAGGTCATGCCCAGGGCATCATCGCGCATCCTCTCATACTTTCGCGAGGCATAGTAGGTGAAGGCCCGCAGCCGCAGAGACTCGTAATGGTTCTCCAGCCGCAACGCCTGGTCGAGCGCGGCGAGTTGCTCCTTGATCGTCATCGCGGTCATGGCCCGTAGGAAATAGGCCTCGGCGTTCGGAGTTCCGCCTTTGTTTGGAGTACCGCCTTCAGGCGGCAAAGACTCATCCGACCCGCGTAAACGCGGTACTCCCAACGGGCCGGAGGGCGGCCCCCCCAACAAGAGGGCCTCGGCCTTCTGGCGGTGCTCCTCAATCTCTTTGAGCTTCTCGGCATCGAGTGACTCACTCTCCCACAGGATGCGAGCCAAGAGGGCATGGGCGGCCCCCGCGATCTCCGGCGGCTCGTTCAGGAGCCCGTCCAGCACGGCCACGGCCTCCTCCGTCCGCCGATTGTCCGCGAAGATGCCGGCTTGGAGGAGCCGGGCTTCGGGGCCGACGTGGTTGCTATCGAGAATGGGCTTGATCGTCTCCAAAGCCGCTTCGCGTTCCGCCTTGGCGTACTGCTCCCGGGCCTGAGAGAGAATCTCTCTGTGCCGTAAGCTCTCGGCCTGTTGCCGGAAGCCCTCCGCCTCGGCCAGTTGCAGCCGGTCGCGGCTCCACAGGGAAAGCACGACCACCGCCGTGCCGGCAAGGAGTACGCCAGCCAGCACGGCGATGGCCTGCCAGCGATGCCGGCGAAGGAACTTGCGCAGGCGATACCCGGTACTGGGCCCTCGGGCGAGGATCGGTTCGTGCTCCAGATGCCGCCGGACATCTTCGGCCAAGCCGCCGGCGGTTTCGTACCGCCGGGCGCGGTCCTTCTCCAGGGCCTTCATCACGATCCAGTCCAGGTCGCCCCGCACCTCCCGTAGGGGCGGCCCCCCGTGGCCGCCCGACGTTGGGCAGGCACGGGGGCCTGCCCCTACAGGTCGTGCCCCCGGTCCAGCCGGGGGCAGGCTCCCCCCGCGAAGGCGGGGGTCCCCGCACGACGTCGTGGCATGGGCGTCCCGCCCATGAAGCATCGGCGGGACGCCGATGCCACGAAGAGCGGTCTTGATCCGGGTGGACGGCTTGACCGGCTCCTGCTCCCGGATCACTCGCTGCATCTCGACAAAGCCTGCTTTGCGCAGCTCTTCTTCGCTGAAGGGCGTCGTTCCGGTCAACAGTTCATAGAGCAGCACACCCAGCGAGTAGATGTCCGAGCGGGTGTCGATATCCAGATCGGACAATTCCGCCTGCTCGGGGCTCATATAGGCCGGCGTACCGATGAGGTGGGCGTAGCGGGTGAAAAGCGTCTTTTCCGTCAGACGCTGGTTCATCGCCTTGGCGATGCCGAAGTCGATGACCTTAGGGATAGGCTTACCGTCATGGTGCGTGACCATGACATTGGACGGCTTGATATCGCGGTGGATGATGCCCTTTTGGTGAGCATGCTGCACGGCGTGGCAGACGTGGAGAAAGAGAGCCAGCCTCTCCTTCGTATTCAGGCTATTCTGGTTGCAGTACTCGGTGATGGAAACCCCCTGGACCAGTTCCATGACGAAGTACGGTCGGCCCGTCTCG
>JALORE010000159.1 GCA_025459125.1 Planctomycetota bacterium
CCAGATGCACAGGGCGTTCATCCGATGCGCGACGAGGAAATCCAGGTATTCCTTCCAGTAGGCCTGGTCATAGAACCAGGGGAACAGCTCCGGCGTGTAGGGATACTCGTACACCCTCCGGCCCGGCAGTAGATAGGTCTTCTGCATGCCGACGCAGGTCCCACGGACGATCATCACCGGCGCATCGACAACCTCCAGCTTGGCCGGAATGCCCTGCGCTCGCTCGATCCGCCCCGCCAGCTCCAGGCAGCCATAGAGCGTCCCGGTGTCGTCCATGCCCCGCACTGCCGCCCAAGCCCCGTCGTCCGCGGACGTGATTTGAAACCCCTGTGCCGCCAGTTGCCGGGAGCGTCCGGCCGCCCCGGGCCCGAGCTTGCCCGACACCAAGGGCTCCGGCACCGCCGCCGTCACAACCAGGACCTGCGTCCCATCCGCGACGAGCTCCCCGCGGCGCACCAATGTCGCGCTCTTGCCGAGCGTCCCCAGCGCATCAACGATCCGCTGTGCCCCGTATTCGATCCGCGGCGCAGCGTCCGGCCCGATGACCACCGTCTGGGCGTGCCCTGCGGTCACCATAATCCCGACCACCCACACGAACCGGTGTGCTACCCCGTTCCGTCTCATCAATGCCTCCAAAGTGAACCTACATGCGGGGATGTCTGTCTGGAGAGGATTATGGCAGGAGCGAAGAGAACATGCAAGGAAGCCGCACGGTCAGGCCTGTGACAACGGCCCTCAACCGCGATTCACTCGCAGGGAACACGGATTTCCTCCGCAAGGTTACCCGCCATCATGACGAAGATCCCTTACTACGGCTGCAAGCTGAAGATCACCCCGGAGGCGGTGTTCGACGATGGCTTTCTGTACCTGCGTGTTCTCGATGAAAGCTGGCCTCAGATCCTGGCCGGCCGTGCCAAGGCACGCCTGGTGGGGAACGAGACCGAATCGGTCCGGCGCGCCAGGCACATCGAGGTCAAGACCCGGAAGAAGAGATACCTGCATATCGACGGCAACATCGCCCGGGAGGGAGGTACCTTTCGCTTCCAGGTCCTTCCCGGGGCTCTGCGGCTGTGGTACTGAGCCTCGTGTGCCGTGCCCCGTCCCCTTGCCGAAAGGTGCAACTTGGACCCCCGGCTTTCCCGGCCCAACGCGTTGTGGCGATCCGGTTTGGCTCTTCCCCGGACGGGGCAGCAGGCCATGACCGGGCGGGATCAAAAACGGCGGGGCGTTGCCTCCTGGGCCAACGCCCCGCGGGAATGTCCTCCTGCGCCCCGCAAAGCGGTGTCTTCGGTCCCAGGCTGGTGCTTCATGACAATTGACTTTCCGGACGGGTGGCAGCGGCAAGCGCAGCTTGCCGATGGTTTACCTATCCGCCATCGGCAAGCTCCGAGGACTCCGCTTGCCGCTGCCAACCACCGCCTCTACGCGGAGGTTCAATTGACATGAAGCATTAGGGAGCTGGATGGCCGAAACCAATGTCGTCGAGGTACAGCATGCCGGTGGCACCGGCTTGGGGATTGGCTTTGTTGCCCACGCCGACCGTGAGCTTCTTGACGGCGGCCAGGTTGACACCCGCCAGGTCGCTCAGGGAGACCCGCCACTGGGTCCAGATGGGCGTGGTCGTCGCCGCCGGGTCGGAATGCGTGACGGTCTTCGTCTTGCCCGCCTTGTCCTCGACCACCACATAGAGGCCGGCGGGATCGTTGGCGGGGTTCGGTCCGATGCTGGCCGCGATCCACGGACCCGCAGCCGTACCGGTCGTGACCACTTCGGCGAACTGGCCGATGCACGGGGCCGCCGCCCCATTGTTGCTGGCCACAGCCATACCAATGTACACGGTACTCCCCATCGTGATCGACTGCGGGTTGGAGGACCGGTCGGTGCCGGTGTTCTCGTTGTCCGGCTGCCGCGTCCAGGTCTTGCCATCCGTGGAATAGAAAGCCGTGAACTGCGTGCCTTTGCGCTCGACCTTGACCCACAACGGGAAACCGATCGCGCCGGGGCTACTGTGGGCCGAGCGAGCGGTGCTACCGGTGATGAACCGGTTCTGGAAGGCCCGCCGGCCATCCGGCGTGGGGAACATGAAAGCGTACGTGGAGTTCTCCGCGAGGCTCTCGCGGATCATCACGCCTGCCTTCGCCCAGACGGCGGTGGCTCCGTTAATGGCGACGAGTTTGGCGGAAATCGAGCCATCGCCGGTGAGTTGCTTGTAGACGAAGCGGAAGTTGTCGGCGCTGCCCCAGATGTCGCCGCTGCGGGAACTGACCTGGTACTCCCCGGGCGCCGTCTCGACAAACTTCGCCGGATTGCCCCGGATCCACAGGCTCAACGTGTCGGCCCCCCGGGCGGTCCAATCCTGGGGTGGATCAAAGGTCCGTCCGGCCTCGGAGTAGTACGGCGTCTTGACGTCGTTGTACTCGAACGGCATGGCCTGGGTGCCGCCGTGCACGACCGTCCTTTCGGCAAACGGAGCCTGCAGATACCCCACCACGGAGCCCGTGCCGTTGGTCCAGCCATCGATCCAGGTTTCGTAGATGCGGCCGCCTTCTTCATCCGTGTAGCTCTCGAAATCATCCACGACTGCGTACTGCTCGGTGGTGAAGCTCCAGACGGGACCCGGATAGGTGACCGCATTGACCGTATTGACCTCATTGACCTTCCAGTAATAGGTCGTGCCGAAGTTCAGTGGCCCCGGGGCAAAGCCGTGGCCGGTCACCGTCTGCGCGGGAGCGGTTCCGTTGGCCACGGCCACCTGGTCCGTGCCGAAGTAGACCTGCGCGGAGGTCACAGCCCGGCCCGGCCGCCAATCCAGGGATGTGTCCACGCTGACGTCCTTGGCACCGGTGGCGGGCTGCGGTGCCCGCGCCTGGGCCGGGACGTGGAAGAAGCGGACTTCGCTCAGGCCGTACTGCTTGAGTCCTACCGTACTCCAGTTGGTCCTGGCCGTGAGCTTCACGTACCGTGCCATGATGCCACCCAGGTCCACCGTGGTGTTGTGGGCGTAGCCCGGCAGTGCGGTCCCTTTGGCGAACTGGACCTCCTTCACCAGCGTCCAGGTCGTCCCGTCGGTCGAGTACTCGATAACCACATCCTTGAAGCCAAAACCGAGCACCGGCTCGAACTCCCCGTTGTAGTTCCACACCCACAGCTCGGAAAGCTGGTAGACCTGGTCGAACTCGTACTGGATCCAGATCGGACCCGGGTTGGCGACGGCGGTGAGCCACATGGTCGCCGTGTTCGTGCCGTGCGCAGTGCCGGTCAGGCCCGAGCCGTTGATCGTGTTGGCCGGTCCCGTCGCGGGCTGCTCCGCGCTGGACGCCGTGGCGGTAATACCGGTAACGGGATAGGCATAGGGCTCGACGGTGAAGCTCCAGACCTTCCCTTTAAAGACGGTAGAGTCCGGGGGACCATTGACTTCGTCCACACGCCAGTAGTAGGTTTGGCCGTACACGAGCAGAGCCGGGGGAGTATAGGTCGTTGCCGTCTGGCCTTGGCCGACGAGCACCCCCAGCGGGTTCTCCGTACCGGCGGCCTTGACATCATCCGCACTGCCGCCGAAGTAGACGTTGCGCGTCGTCGCCGTGGCCACCGGCGTCCAGCTCAAACTCGTGTCGCGCGGGACATCGGTGGCTTCGTCCGCCGGGATCGGGTCCCGGGCGGCGGAGGTGGCCAGCCCCTGCATGACGGTCTTGATCTGCTCCTCCGTCAGGGCCACGTTGAAGAGAGCCACTTCGTCCAGTGCCCCGCGGAAGAACTGGCTGGGCGCGCCGCTGGTGAGCCGGGCCCCGATGAGTACAGGCGTGGCGGCGTCGGTGTTGTGGGCGCCGCGCTCCTGCTTGCCGTCCAATTGCCCGTTCACGTAGATCTTCATCTCCGCACCGTCGTAGGTGGCCGCGACGTGCGCGAAGTCATCGGTGGGCAGGGTCTTCGTGCCGGAAAAAGCCCAGGGCGCCACTTCGCGGTGAAAGGAGACCGTGCCGCCTCCGCCGACCTGGAGGATATAGGCGCCGATGATGCCGCCGTTGAACTTGCCCAGAATCGTGCCACCGCCCTGATTCCTGACCCACGCGGCGATCGTGAACGGCGCTGCGCCGCCGAACGCCAGGGTCTGGCTGGAATTGCGGACCTCCAGATAGTTGGTCCCCTGGAACTCCAACCCGTGGCCGAATTTCCCCTTGGCCCACGTCGGGTTCTGTTTGAGGTCCGCGTGGTAGCCATGGCCGGAGCTGTCCCGGGCGACGGTGCCCGACCCTTCATCCAGAAGCCATATCCCGGCGATGGATTCCGGGTTCACCTGGGTCCTGCCGGGCGACAGAACCAGCAGGCTGATGACGAGGGACATGATACAGGTGACAAATGACTTTCTCGCAGTTGCCATTGTCGTATCCTCCTACTCTCGGGACATGCAGATGCACGGGTCATCCTCAACATAACACCACCGGCGCATCCGCGTCAATCCGAATTGCCGGCAGGTCGGCGCCGAGCGAACCGTTCCTCCGCATCCAGGATCATCTTCAGGAAGACCGGCAAGCCGTGGAGATGGTCCATGTGGTCCGGGGCGGTGTTGCCGGCGAAACCGAGGATGGTCAGGCCGTGGCGCTGCGTTTCACTGAGCATCTGCATGCCCCCGGGACCCCACTTCAGGACGGCGTGCCGCCGCAGATGCAGCGCATCGATCAGGTAGTCCGCGGTTTCCGTCGTGCTCGCATAGGTGCCGGGGAAGATCTCGGAGTGGGTGATGAGGAATCGCTTCTTACCCTCCACGGCCAGCCGGGCATATTCGAGGAAGCCCTGCAGCTTGTCCGTGTTAAGCACGCCGCCTTGTGACAACACGCGGCCGGACGGCACGTAATCCGTGTGGAGGCCGTCCAGCAACACAAGACCGTCTACCATCGACGGATGATGTTTCAGGATCGCCCGCACGGCCCCGTAGCCGGCGCTGAACGAACTGACGTAGACCCCGGAAACCTGGATCTCCGCCGCCATCCTCTCGGAAATAGTGGTGCGGATCGTCTCCACCAACCGGGGGAACGTGGCGGCGTCGCGGAGTTCATTCTCATAGACTGCGGAGCCGGAACCGAGATTCACGACAGCCACGATGAAAGACCGCCCGGACTCCAAGCCGGCACGTCGGGCGACATAACCGGCTCCGTGAAAGTGAACCAACAGATCCAGGCATCGCTGCTTCTGCCCCGGATCGGCGCAGTGGACCTCCACCGGCTTGGACAAGGTTCCCTTCAGAACGAACGCTGCGTCTGGGAGTGCTTTGTTCTCAACCCGCTGGTGGGCCCGGATCGCATCGGTCATTGGAGAGGGGCATTGATTCACTGGTTGCGCCGGGGCCAGCCGCTGCGGCGCGCAGCCACAGGAGCAGACATACAACGTGACCAGAACCACGAGCACTTCCTTGGCCGGGATCAACGTTGCCCCCTTTTCACGGGCGATTTGTTCTGGCCGTCGGGGGCGCAGTAGCGCCAGGAATCCAGCCGATTCACGGTCTGGACCTGGCCGTCCAGGAAGACCGCGTTCACTACGCCATCTTCCAGGTCCGCGTGCCGGGCGAGGTGAAACGTGCCGAAGCTGTCCCAGACCTCGTAGACGCACATGGCCGTGTCGTTGAAGGCATAGATGTTGTAGGGCGCGGTGATCCAGAGGTTCTCCTCGCCGAAGAAGAATACCTCCGCATGGTGTTTCATCGAGGTGAGCTTCTTGTCGGTCAGGTACGAGTTCATGGCGTAATTGTAGTTCGGGACGATCGGCACGCCCGGCACGTGCTGGGGGTGGACCGGGCCGAATTCCTTCGCAATGGCGGGGAACGAGGGGCAGATGTGGATGCCCTTGCCCTTCAAATAGGGCCACATCGGTCCGGCGTACTCGGGGTGATGCTCGAGATCCCAATCCGGATTGTGCCAGCGGCAGTAGCGATGCGGCTCCTGCTCATACGTGCGGCTGCTGTAGAAACTGGTCCAAGCATTCGGCATCCGGTCGTCATTGTCATGGATGTAGAGAAACGCCATGATCCCGTAGGATTTCAGGTTGCTCTTGCAGCGGACAAACTGCGCCTGCTTGCGGACGCGGCTTAACGACGGCAGCAGAATCGCCAGCAGCAGGGCAATGATGGAGATAACAACCAGCAGTTCGATCAGCGTAAACGCCTGGTGCTTGCGACGGTGTGTGGCCATATTCTCCGATTCCTTCCGCGAAAAGGCAGAACCTGCCGATCCACCTCCTATCATATCCGCAAAGAGCCCGAAAGGGAATCCCGCAGAAAGACGGCTGGCGGCATGCCACAATCACGCACGAGAGCGTCACATGCCTTTGCAGCCGGGCCCTCCGCTTCCGGGAGGATCTCTTCGCTTCTTCTGCGACCAACAGTTGCAGGGCGAGCACGCCCGGCAAAGTCTCCCAGAGGATTTCCCACCGTCGGCTCCCCCGACCGCGGAGAATATCAGGGAGACAAGGTCTTGACTGGGGGGCGGCCCGGCCGCAACATCTGGTCGTCCGGCCCGGGAAGAGCCGGGCTAAAGAAGGTTGTCAGACGGGAATCAAGGGTAGTCTTGGTCGAATCCCCTTCTCATCATGAAGATGCAGCGCCGGGCGGTGCATGGCGTCGGCGGACCGTGACCGCGGGACCGTGGCTGGTTGTGGTTCTGGCCGGAGCATTGGTGGCGTGGGCCGTCTGGTCGTACACGTCGAACGGGATTATTGCGTTGCTCCTGCAACCGGGCCTGTCGGCCGCGGATAAGGTCATGGCGCTGCAGGTGTACTTCGACTCATTCGGACTCATCGCTCCGCTCGTTTACGTAGGGATTGTGACTATTGAGGTCGTGGTCGCGCCCTTGCCCGGATTGATGCTCTACGCGCCGGGCGGCGTGATCTTCGGGGGGTTCTGGGGCGGATTGCTTTCCCTCCTGGGCAATACGGGCGGCGCCGGGATTGCCTGTCAACTGATCCGGGTCCTGGGCGGCAAACGCTTCGCAGCGTGGCTGGAACAGGGGCGGTTGAAGCGGTACCACGAGCGGCTGTCCCGCTCGGGCCTGTGGCTGATCCTGCTGCTGCGGATCAATCCCCTGACGTCGTCGGACCTGGTCTCCTATGCCGCAGGGCTCACGGGAATTCCGCTCTGGAAAGTGATGTTCGGCACCCTCCTGGGCATGGCGCCGCTCTGCTGGGCGCAGGCCTACCTGGCCGACGGCCTGCTTCGCGCCTTCCCGCAACTGGTCTATCCCCTGCTCCTGCTGTGCGTACTCTACGCGGCGGTGGTCGTCTGGCTGCTCCTGTTCGGAGTCCCGCGTAAACGCGGGACGGATTCTCGAACCGCCTGAAGGCGGAACTCCGAACGGACTTTGAAGGGACCAAACAGGTTGACACCGGGATGTCACGGTGCTATAAGAGAGGTGGTTGGAAACACCATTCTCTTTTTGGAGGTACGGATCATGAAAGGTCGCACGTCTCTCATTGTCACCCTGTTGGCTGCGGTCACGGTCCTCGTATTGCTGGCGGGGCCGGTCACGGCACAAGAACAGTCCCGCCGGGGCGGCTTGTACGGGGACTGGATCGTCAAGAGCGAGTTCAACGGACGCCAAATGGAGTCGATCTTGTCGTTCTCGCGCAACCAGGAGGGGAACATGACCGGCCAGTGGATCGGCTTCGGGGGCATCAGCGAGCTCAAGGACGTCAAGTTCGAGGAAGGCAAGCTCAGCTTCGCCCGCGTCAGCCAGAACCGCGACGGCCAGGCCAGCACCTCGACCTTCAAGGGGACCATCACGGAAGGCAAGCTCTCCGGCACCGTCACCAGCGAGCGGGGAGAGTATGCGCTGACCGGCGAGCGGGCCCCGCGTCTGCCCCGAGCGGCGGGCATCTGGGACCTCAAGACCAAGCGCCAAGACCAGGAATCCACCGCCACTCTCACCCTCGCCGTGAACAAAGAGGGACAGCTCACCGGCCTCTGGAAGACCGAGCGGGGCGAGCTGGCGGTGTCCGACGTACAGTACGAACAGGGCAAGCTGAGCTTCAAGGCCAAGAGCACCGATCCCGATCGGGCGTACGAAGCCAGCTTCGAGGGGACCCTTGAGCGGGATGCCCTGACCGGCACGATGAAGTCGCAGCGCGGCGAGTCGGCCGTGACGGGGACGCGCCAGGGCGCGGCCCTGATCGGCACCTGGAACCTCGAGACGACCTCCGAGCGCGGCACGCGCCCGCAACGGCTCGAGGTCAACCCCGATATGAGCGGCCGCTACGGGTCCTGGCCGATCAAGAAGATCAACTTCCAGAACGATACCGTCGACTTCGTGCTGGCGATGCAATTCGGCGACCAGTCCTTCGAGATGACCTTCAAGGGCAAGATCCAGGACGGCAAGCTGACCGGCGAGCTGACGAGCGACCGCGGCAGCCAGAAAGTAACCGGCGCCAAGGTCGTCCGCACCTCCCGCCGCGGCAACTGACAGACGCCGCCGTGAATTCCCTCAAGCCTGCCGGGCCCCTGCCGGCAGGCTTTTCTACGCGCCGGCAGACTACTTCCAGCTGCGTACGTCGAGATTCCATTCGGAGTTTCGCCTTCCGGCGGCGCTGAGGAGCCCGGCCTTCGGGCGGAGAACAGGGAGTAGACCGCGTGAACGCGGGACTCCAGACGACCGCCGTCGAATTCCCTCTTCCTCGGGATTCGGCGCAAGAATAAGGGGCGTTGGGGCATACTAGAGATAGAATGGCGGAGGTTGTTGGGAAAGGAGAATAGGATGAAAAGGCGATCGGTCCTTCTCTCGGTGGTTTCGTTCTGGGTTCTGGGAGCAACCAACGTTCAGGCGCAGTTGATCGTGGTCGATGTCTACCGCGACTTCTACAACTCCGGCACCGGCGCCCCCTATTCCGGTTACGTCCGTTCGTTCAACGCCACGGACGTCCTGTTCGCCAGCAGCACGGGCGGGAACTGGCATCCGGAGGGGCTGGAAGCCTTCGGGGCGGAGATCTCCGGAACCCTGGGCGTGGCCAACAGTGGGACCTATGAGTTTGTCCTGCGCTCGGCCGATGGGAGCGCATTAACGATCGACGGCAAACAGGCGGTGAGCAACAACGCGGGTACCTGCGGGTTTCCGCAGATCCTCACCGCCCGGAATAAGGTCTTTCTGACCGCCGGCCGCCATCCCTTCGAAATCGAGTTCTACAGCGACGGGTCGGGTCCCAGCGGGGTCGACCTGATCCTGCCGGACGGAGTGGTGTACGCCAGGGGCGAGTACTACACTCTCACCGTCTCGGCCGGCGCAGGCGGCACCGTCACCAGCCCCGGCGTGGGTGCGTTCCAATACGATGCCGGCAGCATCGTTGCGATCGAGGCGGCACCGGTGGATGCCAACCACGTCTTCGTGGCGTGGACCGGCTCGGCGGTGGAGAATGACAAGGTGGGATCTCCCACGTCGCGGCAGACGTGGGTCCTGGTCGACGGCCACTACTCGCTGACCGCGACCTTCGCCAAAGGCAAGGCCAAGCCGCAATCGGGCGAAGGCGGCGGCGTGCTGGACTTCGACGACCCAGCCGAGTTCGCCTTCGAGGTGGATACCAACAATGATGACGCGCCCCTGATCGTTTACGTGGAACGTGTCATCGGCCTGTCTCCCGACCCCAACGGCATGATGCGCATGCAGGTGATCGGCGGACAATCCGCGCGGGCCAAGGGCCATTTCGCCAAGTGCGACGCCGAACGGGTGCTGGTGCGCTTCCAATACCTGTTTGCCAGCATCGAGCCCGCCGAGATCCTCGTGTTTCTGTCGGATGTGCCGGACCTGCTCAGCCCCGGCCACCCCCGCCGGGCGCAACACTATACCCAAATCGGCCGGGTCTTGATCCCTCCGGCCGGCCGGCCCGGCGCCATGCTCAGCAACCGGTTCGGGGTCTTCGAGGTGTGGGTCCCCGTCGGGCAATTGAACTTCAGCAAAGGGCTTTGGGTGGAGCTGGAATTGCGCCGCCTTGCCCCAAGCGTCTCCACGCAGATCTATGGCGGCCAGCTCACCATCGCCGGTCCTTCCGACGGCACGGCGCTGCTCGACAATCTGGCGGTCGAGATTCACTGCGACGGCATCTGCATGGACCTCAACTGGAGCGATACCGTCGACGAGGACGACTTCCTGTTGGTGATCGCCTCCACCGGCACTATCACCGCCCTGGACAAGAACGACCCGAACGACCCGGACCACCATTGCCTGGAAGGAGCCTTCAGCAGCGATGGCTACATCGACTTGTTCGACACGCAGTCCTGGACCTGGGCCATGGGCGATCTCTCGCGCGTGGTCTGCAACTATTGCCGGGTGCCGCTCCCGCTCGTCGGCCCCGGCCTTCTCGGCATGGCGGGGATCGACATGCCCGGGTTCCCGGAGCCCTCGTACCCCGCGGGCTTCCAAATCCAGGCCGGGGCGGTCCCCCTGCTGCTCTTGGGCAAGACGCGTGTGACCAATGCCCTGTCCGATCTCCTGAGCGACAGCTTGTACCAGTTCGACGACGGCCCTGCCTACCTGGCCAAGTACGCCGTAACCGGTTCGCTGCCCAGCCGCTGCGGCAGCCAGATCACGCGCGGCCCGGCGGACGATCTGTACCTCGTCAACGCGGACAGAGGCGTCCTGCGGATCGACGGCAAAGTCCAGACGATCGTTCCTCCGGGAAAGACCTACCTGGAAGACGAACCCCGTTACCGGCGCGAGGCTACCGTGTACGTCGGCATCCAGGGCCAGGGCACCAACTCTTTCGGCCGGCCGATCCTGGACGCCGCCATGGGACCCCACGGTCGAATGTATGTCGTCCCGGTGGTCGTGCAGCCCACCGGCAAGAACACCTACCTGGCGGCGGCCCAACTGGAGCTGGACCCGGAGCTCAGCCCGCCCTACCGCGTAGCGATGCTCTACGACGACCCCTGCCTGCCGAACGACAATCAGCGCCGTCATCATCTGCGGGAGATCGAGGTCGACCGGGCGGGCAATGTCTACCTCCTGAACGTGCACCGGCTCAATGAAAGCTGCATCCTCTGGCGGTACGGTCCCGGCGACACGCTGCAGCGCCGCTGGCGGCGGGACTTGACCGGTCCCGACGGCGTGTCCAAAACGCTGGATCAATATCTTGTACCCACCGTAGTCAAAGTGGACGACCCTATCGCTCTGCACGTCGCCCATGACGGCCAGACGATCTACATGGCTTCCGGACAGGGCAACGCCAAAGACCCGGCCAATGCGCTGGTCTATGGCCTGTCCACGGAGAACGGCTCCCTGGTCCGGACGATCAAGATCAAGGGCATGCAACTGGTCACCTCGATCACGGAGGCTCCGGCCACCGGCACCCTGTGGGTCACCGGCTTCAGTATGCCCGAGATCCTGGACCGGCGCCGCCAGCCCGACGCGCAACCGTACGTTCCGGACCCCTTCGAGCCGTTCTATGTGCCGTTCCTGGCCGAGGTGCCCCGGGACACGAACGTGGTGACCGCGGTCTGCATCGCCGACCCCGCCCGGCACAAGCTGGCCCTGCCCACATCGGTGCTCTGGACGGGACCGCGGAAGTGAACTCGGGAGGACGATGGGCCGGGAAGGACCTGTATCCGTGCGGGGCTTGACGCGGTATAGTGTGGCCCGTGCGGAAGCTGTTCATCGAGACTCATGAGGAGAACGGACGCGATGGACTCTTGCCTCGGTCGTGAAACCATCGATCGCTATGTGCAACAGTTGGGCTCGCCGAGCGAGACCCAGCTCGTGGAAGCGCACCTCGCGGGGTGTGCCCAGTGCCGGACCCGGGTGGCTTCGGCGCGCGGCGCGCAGCCGCCGGAGGCAAAGCCGGATCGGGAGGCGGACGAGCGGCCGGCGACCGGCTCGGCGGCGCAGGTGACGGATTCCATGCCGACACCCAGTGCGTTCGACTCCCACCGGGATTCCCACGCGACGGTCGCGCCAATCACCTTCGAGGGATACCAG
Organism: Planctomycetota bacterium; assembly: GCA_025459125.1. Taxonomy (GTDB): domain Bacteria; phylum Planctomycetota; class Phycisphaerae; order Sedimentisphaerales; family Anaerobacaceae; genus PLanc-01. The sequence goes on from JALORE010000159.1 coordinate 11,943, forward strand.
ATCCTGGAAGAGCTTCCCCAGGGCGGCCAGGCGGTGGTCTACAAGGCGCTGCACAAGGCCACCAAGGCCAAGGTGGCGCTGAAGGTCCTGCTGCCGGGACTGCTCGGCTCGGAAAAGGCCCGGCGCTACTTCGAGCAGGAAGTCGAGCTGGCGGCCGCACTCAATCACCCCAACATTGTCGCGATCCGCGACAGCGGGATTGCCCACGGTCAGTACTACTTCGCCATGAACTACGTGCATGGCCAGCCCCTGGACCGCTATGTCCAATCCCGGGCCCTGTCCCTGCGGGACAAGCTGGTCCTGTTCGCCAAGATTTGTGACGCCATGGCACACGCCCATCGGCGCGGCGTCATTCACCGGGACCTCAAGCCCTCGAATATCCTGGTCGATGAGCGCGGCGAGCCACACGTCCTGGATTTCGGCCTGGCCAAGACCGCCGGGGGCCCGGCCACGTCGGCCGAGGGCGTCCCCATGCTGTCGCAGACCGGCCAGATCAAGGGCACGGTGGCCTATATGTCGCCGGAGCAGGCCGCCGGCCGGCCCGATCTCGTCGATGTCCGGACCGACGTCTACTCCCTCGGCGTGGTTCTCTACCAGATGTGCACCGGCACGCTGCCCTACGATGTCTCCGGTCCCCTCCTCGAGGCCCTGAGCAACATCCAGCGTGCGGAGCCCAAGCGACCCCGGCACACGACCGGCCGCTGGGACTCCGATGTCGAGGCGATCCTGCTGAAGTGCCTGGCCAAGGAGCCGGACCAGCGGTACCAGTCCGCCGCCGAGCTGAAACAGGAGGTGCAGCGCTGGCTGGACGGTCTGCCGATCGTGGCCAAGTCCATCAGCTCCATCTACCTGCTGCGCAAGATCGTCGCCCGCCACCGCTATACCGCCACCGTCCTGGGATCGCTGCTGGTCATCCTGTGCAGCTTCAGCTTTATCACCTTGCACCTCTATCGCACGGCCCAGGACAGCCAACAGCAGTCCACGCAGACCGCCGCGAACTCCGAGAGAACCTCCGAGCTGCAGAATACCGCGCTTCACGGAGTCGCCTTTCGCAACTTCCTGATGGCGTGGCACCATCCCGCCGAGAATGCCGCGAGCCAGGCGGCGTTCTTCCGCAACTTCATCCCCTCCCGCTTCCTGGAACGGAAGGCCGCCGACTTCCTGCTCGATCCCAACGCCCCCCTGCGTCTCGAAGAATTTCGCGCGAGCCACGCGGCGGAGGCGCCCTGGATGGCCGACCTGCTGAAGGCGGAAATCTGCCTCAAGAAACAGGATTTTGCCGGCGCACAGACCGCCTACCAACAATCCTACCAGATCATGTCGGCGACAAAACACGACTCTGTACTCAGAGAATATGTGGCGGCCCGGCTATACGAATTGCTCAAGGCACGGGAGGGTCCCGCGCCGCGGCCGGAACCACCCGGGACAAAGGACCGATCATGAGAACCGCTGCGACAAGGAAGGATTCCCGGCCAGGCCGGACCGCCGGTTTCACGCTGCTCGAGCTGCTCGTGGTGATTGCCATCATCTCCGTACTGATGGCGATCTCGTTGCCCGCATTGGGTTACGCGCGGAAACTGACGCAGCGGGTCAAGTGCGGCAGCAACCTGCGGAACCTCGGCATCGCCTGGACCAGCTACCTCGACAACAACAACGGCAGATTCTATCAGGCGGGCAATGCCAGCGTGAATTTCGGCGGCTGGCGCGGGTTGCGAGAGTGGTGGCCTCGGCCGCTCAACCCGTATGTCCTCGGCAACGACCCCAACTCTCTCACGGAGCAGAGCGCCCAGGTCTTTGCCTGTCCCGCCGATCGCGGCGGCATCCCTGGCAGCTTCCTCCATCAGAAAGCGTACCGCGTTCATGGGACCAGCTACCAGACGAACATCTTCCTGATCGGCCAGGACTACTGCGACAAATTCAGCGAGCCGACCGCCGAGCTCGATGCCAAGATCGCCGCGCAACTGCCGGGACTAACGCGGCAGCGCGTGACAAAGCGGGATTCCCTCCTGCTGCTGGTCGGCGATTATGGCTGGATCAACCAGTGGAAGCCCAAGCCGCACGTTCGCCCGGAGTACAAGGAGCTGGCAGAATGGCACGGCAAGCCCGACTACCACAATCTGGCCTTTCTCGACGGCCACGTCGCCTTCCAGCAAATCCGCAAAGGCTCCTACGTCGCGCCCGACTACTACGTCCTGCCCTTCGAGAACCTCTTCCCCCTGGCCCGCGAAGTCCAAGGCCCCGTGCCATAGGGGCGAGGCGGCGTCACCACAAGCAAGCTTCGCTTGACGATGCCACCCGGACTATTCTGAGCCTCTCATACGAATCAGGAAGCACTCTTGCGCGGTAGGGACCTTGTCATCCCTTCGGCAGGCTCAGGGCAGGCTCTGAGGCGTAGCCGAAGGATCTGGGCACCCAGGAGGTTGCTCTTGTTCGCAGGCCAGATCCTTCGCTGCGCTCAGGATGACAGAAGAGCGCAAGGACTCTTCCGAATCCGCAACACACATCTTCCTATGGCCGGTTCGCCGGTGGACGTTGGCGGTAGAGGTCGATGCGCTGGGTAATTTGCTCAATGAGCTTCTGGTTGCCGGTGGATTGGGCGATTTGGAGAGCCTGTTCCAGGGAGCTCAGGGCCTTGTCTATCTGGCGGGTCTCGGCGTAGCTGATGGCTAGGGCCAGCAGTGCATTCATGTGGCGAGGATCCAGGCGCAGGATGCGGAGGAAATGGGGGATGGCCTGGCCGTGCTGCTGGAGCCGGGCCAGGGTCGTAGCCAGTTGATAACGGATGTCGTTGTTGGCGGGGTCCAAGCTCACCGCGTGAGACAATTGCGCCAGACCTTCCTGGGTCGCCCCGGCGGCACAGAGCGCCC
>JALORE010000160.1 GCA_025459125.1 Planctomycetota bacterium
AGACCGGCGAAGCCGGCACGCAGTACCTGACCGGCATGGTCAACACGCAGAAGCAAGCCACCACCGTCGCCTGCCAGATGAACCTGCGGTCCATCGCACAGACCCTCCAGACCTACGCAATCAGCAACGAGGGCCTGCCGACCAGCCGCCAGGAACTGGTGGATTTCGCAGGCTACGGCTCCAAGCTCTTCCGCTGTCCCGACCCCAACGGGGGTGAGTACATTTACGTCCCCGGCCCGTCCGGCGAGACGACGGCTTCCCGCATTTTGCTCTACGAATCCAAGCCCGTTCACAACGGCCGGTGCAACGCACTTCTCTCCGACGGCCAGATCGCCACGCTCGCGCCGGAGGAACTCCAGCAGATGCTCACCGCCGCCCCGGCCCAGCGCCGGTAGACACCATCCATGCGCCTTCCTGGAGACTGTTCCGGTAGGCTCCGAGGGGCGGAAGCTGTCTTGCCGATAGATGTGGCATCGTCAAGCACAGCTTGGCAATGGCGGGATGGAGCAGACGTGAGACCATCGCCCAGGCATGCGGCCTTGGCGATGCCACCTGCACCTGTGGGTCTCACAGGTTTCTCCTACACCCCCGCAAGGCACGACCGGTCCGGGGGCAGCGCGGGCGTCCCCAATCTGCATGACATGCGCATTGAGGATCGCGGTCCGGCGTAAGGCGTGTATCATGGCCGGCCGAAAGTCCTATGGGATGGATGATGTCACAATCATAGCGAAACACAGGCAGAAGGGAGACCAAGCAATGCCCACGGACACTCTGGCGGTTGGCAATCGTCTCCGCTGCGATCATCTGGGCCGGCTCACGCGCGTCCTGGTCCACAAACCGGGCGACGAGCTGAGAATCATCAATGACGCCAATCATGGCTCCTGGCTGTTCGACAGCGTTCCCGATATCGCGGCCTTCCAGGAGGAGCACGAGCTCTACTGCGACTTGCTGCGGTCGCAGGGTGTCGAGGTCCTGGAACTCGCCGACTACCTCGATGATCCGACGCAGAAGCTCGCGCGTCTGCCGAACATCACCTACATGCACGACATCGCCGTGATTTCCAGCCGAGGGGCGATCCTCTCGTCGATGGCCTGGGACGGCCGCCGCAATGAGCACCGGGTGGTGCGCGAGGCGCTGCAGAACCTCGGCGTCCCGATTCTCTGGCAGTTTGACGAGCCGAACGATGCATTCGAGGGTTGCCTGCTCCCCTGGCCGCGGACGTGATCCTGATCCCCGGCGGCAATCAGACCATGTGGCAGGAGAACATCGACGTCTGGAAGGACACCTGGTCCCGCTGGCCCGGTAAGGATCTCGCCATCGGCCCGACGACCATGTGGCTGGGCATCACCACGTGGCGCCAGGATATCCACAAGGCGTGAGCCCGCGTTATGGCTCTTTTCGCGCAGGACCCGCGGAGCTACGCCCTGCTCCAGGCCTGCGGGTTCCCGGGGGACATCGCAACGGGCCTGTCCCACGATCCGGCCCTGTACCCGCGCGATTCGAAACTGGTCCATCTCCACCGGCAAGCGGCCACGAATGACTTTGTGCTGGCCGCCTTTCGCGACGATCTGGAGGGCGCCAGGCACCTGCGGACATCCTGGCCCAGATGGGCCGACCTGATGCGGGGTACGTGCAGAAGAAGGTCGAGGGCGGCGGCCGAAGGGTGTCCCGGCAGGGCAAGATCGACCACGTGATTCGGACCGTGCACGGCACCAGACCGCTGCGGGTCTGCGATGTCTCCAATTGCCGGTTTCCCTGTTTCCTCGCGACAATCCGCTCGGCCCGCGAGGTCCGCACGGACCGTCTGCAGGTCATGCTGCTGGCCGCCATGCCGGGCAAACCGATGCTCGCCTCTTCCACCGCCTTCGGCAAGCTGGAGGCCGTCTACGAGCACAGCGCAAAACCCTGGGCCCACGTGGAATTCGTCACCGATGTCTGAACCTGCGAAGAGAGTGTGTGTGCAGCCCACCAGAACCCCCAGGCGTGGGCGGTATCGTCAAGGCCGAAGGCCTTGGCGATGGTCTTACGCAGACTCAATTCCACCATCGCCAAGCCGCGCCTGGGGGACCCCAAACGCAATTCATCGCGTCTGGGACCCCTGGACGATGCCACCCGGGCTATTCTGGGCTTCCCACCGACCCTCTGCGGCAGGACGGCCGGGCGCCAGAAAAGAACGGCTTGCCCCATGTTTCCCGTGGCCCGGGCGCGGGCGCTGTGGTATCGTTGGGCCGTTGCGCCGCCGAACGGCACACCCGACGGCAACGAATCCTGGGAAGGGCCGGGTATGGTTCCTCTGGATGACTACCGAATCACGCTGCGCTACCATGGATGGGAAGGCCTCTCCCAGGTCGGCTTCAAGCGGTACGATGCCCGGCTGAATGACTTGTTCCCCACCGCCGATGAGGTGGTCCTCTCAATGAAAGCGTATTTCCAGCGCCTCGACGAGGCGGCCGCTCTCATGTATGAGGTCCCCGGCACCCGGTTCGGCATCGTGGAGAACGAGGGGCTCCTGGAACTGGCGGTGCCCGACCCGCGCGGGGACTACAGCGGCGTCATCATCGACATTCTGGCCCGGGATCTGTCCGATGCCCGGCTGATGATGGCCGACATCGAGGAAGCCTGCGGCTTCGTCCGAGCGAGAGTCCGCGACGCCCTGGGTATCATGGACATGACCGCCGACGACTACCAACGCCGGCTCCAGGACAGCCTCCGCCTGCTGGCAAACGAGTTGCGCCGCTGACCCCCGGCCACCATCGATCTCTGTCCGTCCCGTATCCCGAGAATCGCAGCCACGGTCCCGGTTGGCGCTGCTGCGCTCTGACGAACAGTTCTGGTAATAGCCGGGGGCGAGGTTCTCTTCGTGGGTCGTGCGTCCGCGCACGACGTCTGCGGCGCGCGGGGACGGGGGCCCCAAACGCGCTGCGTCGCGTGTGGGAATCCACGCTCGCCCTGCGAAGAGCCGCCGGTCCGGAGTATCTGGGCCCCCTTTCTTCTTGCCTCAAGCGACAACGGCATCTATCATGGCAGCGCTGTTCAAGTGAGGGTAAATCTATGCATGAATCAACGTCGAATGAGAGAACACAGCGATCGCGCCGGAGGTTCCTGGCTGACATCGCCCAAACGGCGGCCGTGGTTGGCGCACCCGGCTTGTGGGCCACGGGTGGGACGAGCTTCGCGAAAGACACGTCGGGCGAGGAGTTCCGATTCAGCGTGTTCTCGAAATGCCTGCAATGGCTCGACTACCAGGGCACGGCCCAGATCGCGGCCGAGGCGGGGTATGACGGTCTGGATCTGACGGTCCGCGCGGGCGGGCACGTGTTGCCGGAGCGGGTCGAGGAGGACCTGCCGAAGGCGGCCGAAACCGCGGCCAAGGCCGGCTTGGGCATCGACATGATCGTGACCGATATCACCGATCCGCGGGACGCACAGACAGAGAAGATCCTCAAGACGGCCCGCGGTCTTGGCGTCCGTTACTACCGTCCTGGCCCCTATCGCTACAACAACACAGACCCCATCATGGCCCAGCTCGACGAGATTAAGCCGCGGCTGCGCGATCTGGCCGCCATGAATCAACAATACGGCGTGGCGGCCACGTACCAGAACCATGCCGGCGCCGCGTACGTCGGGGCCTCGCTGTGGGACCTGCACTACCTGCTCCGCGATCTCGACCCGCGCTGGTTCGGCGCCCAGTTCGACATCCGCCATACGGTGGTCGAAGGAGGCCTGACCTGGCCGGTGCGTCTGCGCCTGCTGGCCGGCTGGATCAATACCCTGGCCATGAAGGATTTCCGCTGGGCACGGCAGAACAACGGCTGGACGACCGAGAATTGCCCCCTGGGAGAAGGGATGGTCGATCTGGCCGGCTTCGCCGGACTGCTGAAACGACATCGCCTGGCGCGGCCCACGTCCCTCCACTTCGAGTACCCGCTCGGCGGCGCGGAGCACGGCGCCCGCGAAATCAAGGTGGAGAGAAAGGTGGTCCTGGAGGCCCTGCGCTCCGATCTGAATCGGCTGCGCAAGATCCTCGGCCTGGAACGCGCCTGACGCCACCTGAGAACGGGTCGCAGCAGGGAGTATCTGAAGCGTCGCAATCGCAGAAACGTGATTGTCGGAACAAGAACCTCGTGATCCGTAGCGCCAATCGCGGGCTGGGGTTGTTCGTCCGCCGGGAAGGGTCCATCGAGAACGTGCTGTTCAACAACACCCCCATTCGCAGCTCGCAGGCGGCCGAAGGGACGACGACCTTCCTCCGCCATCGCGATGTGGCCGAGGCCGAGCGGTTCGCAAACAACGATCTGACCAAAGCCGCCACCGCCATCACTCCCCTGCCTTCTCCCTTTGCCACACCCTGATCCCAACGCAGGATATTGGTCCAGTCCGCATCCATCTGACGACGGGGAGTTCCGGGTGGCATCGGCAAGCGAAGCTTGGCGAGGGCGGATTCCCTGGGCGATGAGCCATCGCCAATGCCTCTTGGCCTTGACGATGCCACCCAGAACAACGGTTGCACCTGCCTTCGCCACTCATCATTCTTGTTGCGAGAGAGCACCGGCATCCAGGGAGGCGCTGCGCGGGGCTGATGGCTGTCAAGTTGGCGTGCGAAGAGGGTCAGGCTGCCCGAATTGGCACCCCTGCCTACCCCTCAGGGGGCAACTCACAGAGGACTGGTGGAATTCGAAATCCCCATAAATCCTTGAAAAATAGGCAGTTATCGTCTCCCGCATGAATTGAACGGGCCGTGCAGGGGCGTCTGGTATATCTTTTGCACGTTTAACTTGGTTATGCGTAATTCGCTGAAAGAACTGTTTGTAACGCATGCAGATAAGGAGGCACGCAATTATGGCAGCGAAAGAACTGGCGTTTGAGGCTGAGGCAAGGGCCAAGCTGCTGGCCGGAGTGGAGAAACTGGCGGCGGCGGTCAAAGCAACGCTCGGTCCGCGCGGCCGGAATGCCGTCATCGATAAGAGCTGGGGCGGCCCGACCGTAACGAAGGACGGCGTGACCGTAGCCGACGAGATCGATCTGACGGACAAGGCGGAAAACCTCGGGGCCAAGCTCGTAAAGCAAGCCGCCAGCAAGACTTCCAAGATTGCCGGGGACGGCACGACCACTGCGACGGTGCTGACGGAGGCCCTGTTCAAGGAGGCTTACAAGAACCTCACCGCCGGGGCCGATGCCATGGCCCTCAAACGCGGGATTGAGACGGCCGGCAAAGCCGTGCTCGAGAAGATCGCTTCCCTGGCCAAGCCGGTGGATATCAGCAAGACGAGCGACATTGTGAATATTGCGTCCGTCTCGGCCAACAACGACCGGGAGATCGGCAAGATCATGGCCGAGGCGTTCCAGAGAGTGGGCAAGGACGGCGTCATCACGGTCGAGGACGGCAAGAGCTTCGACACCACGGTCGACTTCGTCGAGGGCATGCAGTTCGACCGCGGCTACCTCTCGCCGCACTTCGTGACCGACCAGGACAAGATGGTCTGTGAATTGGACAAACCCCTGATCTTGGTCTACGAAGAGAAGATCAGCAACGTGGCCAAGCTGATCCCCCTGCTGGAGAAGGTGGCCCAGAACAAGCGCGCGCTGCTGGTGATTGCGGAAGATGTGGAAAGCGAGGCCCTGGCGACGCTGGTGGTCAACAAGCTCAAGGGCATCCTGAAGGTGGCCGCCGTGAAGGCCCCCGGCTACGGCGACCGGCGGAAGGCCATGCTCGAAGATATCGCGGTCCTGACCGGTGCCGAGCCCATCTTCAAAGATCTCGGGATCGAGCTGGACAAGGTCGGCGTCGCGCAGCTCGGCCAGGCTCGCAAGATCACGATCGACGGCGAGAACACCACGATCGTGGAAGGGGCGGGCGAGCAGGAGGCGATCAAAGGCCGGATCAAGCAGATCAAGGACGAGATCGAGAAGACCACGAGCGACTACGATCGCGAGAAGCTCCAGGAGCGGCTGGCCAAGCTGACCGGCGGCGTGGCCCAGGTCAACGTCGGGGCCGCCACCGAGGCAGAGATGAAGGAAAAGAAGGCTCGCATCGAGGACGCCCTGCACGCGACGCGTGCCGCGATCGAGGAAGGCATCGTGCCGGGCGGCGGCGTGGCCCTGGTCCGTTGCATCGAAACCGCCAAGTCGGTCAAGCTCCAGGGCGACGAGAAGACCGGTGCCGAGATCCTGGCACGGGCCCTGCGCACGCCCTGCTACTACATTGCCTACAACGCCGGCGCCACGGCCAACCTCGTCGTCAACAAGGTGGCCCAAGGCAAAGGCGCCTTCGGCTACAACGCGGACACGGATACTTACGAGGACCTGGTGGAAGCGGGCGTGATCGATCCCGCCAAGGTGACGCGGATCGCCCTGCAAAATGCCATCAGCATTGCGGGCCTGCTGCTGACCACGGATTGCCTGGTCACCGAGAAACCCAAGAAGAAGGAAGAGATGGGTCCCGGCGGGCACGGTCATGGCATGGGCGAAGAAGACATGGATATGATGTAGGCCGTGCGCAGGGAGTGGGCCTATGACCCGGGTGCAACAAGGCAATCGCCTCAGCCCCGTCAGGCATGGGCTAAGGCAAAATGGTCTGGTGTGGAGGCCGTAATGGGGAAAACAGGACGTAGACATTGGATCGCGGCCGCGGCGGTGGTGCTGAGCCTGTTGGTGGCTCTGTACATTGTCGCCGGCTGCAGCCGGCAGACACAAACCGCCGGGGACGATCGGACCCCGGCAGTCAAGACCGCGTCCGCCGGCCAGAAGGAACTGTCGCAAGACGAGCGGATGGCGTGGTGGCGGGACGCACGTTTCGGGCTCTTCATCCACTGGGGCCTGTACGCGGTGCCCGCCGGCACGTACCAGGGCGAGCGCGTCAAAGGCATTGGCGAGTGGATCATGAACAACGCGAAGATTCCCGTCGCGGAGTATGAGAAGTTCGCCGGCGCGTTCAATCCCACCGGCTTCAATGCGGACGAGTGGGTCCGCCTCGCCAAGGCCGCCGGCATGCGGTACATCGTGATCACGAGCAAACACCACGACGGCTTCTGCCTGTGGGATTCGAAGGTCACCACGTGGGACATCATGGACGCCACGCCCTACCAGCGTGACATCCTGAAGGAACTGGCGGCGGCCTGCAAGAAGCACGGGATCAAGCTGTGCTTCTATCACTCGATCATGGACTGGCATCACCCGGATGCCCAGGCTCCGTTCTATCCGAACTACAACGACACCAAGCAGTCCAACCCGAATTTCGCCCGGTACGTCGATACGTACCTCAAGCCGCAACTGGCCGAGCTGCTGACCAACTACGGCCCGCTGGGCGTGCTGTGGTTCGACGGCGAGTGGATCCAGGACTGGACCGAGCCGCAGGGCAAGGCCCTGTACGAATACGTGCGCAGCCTGCAGCCGCAGATTCTGGTCAACAACCGGGTCGGCAAAGGTCGCAAAGGCATGGAAGGTCTGAGCAAGAGCGACGAGTATGCCGGCGACTTCGGCACGCCGGAACAGCAGGTGCCCGCGACCGGATTGCCTGGCGTGGACTGGGAAACCTGCATGACCATGAACGACACGTGGGGCTTCAAGTCATACGACGACAACTGGAAGTCGACCGAGCAGCTCATCCAGACGCTGGTCGACGTCGCCAGCAAAGGCGGCAACTTCCTGCTGAACGTCGGCCCGATGCCGGAAGGCCTGATCCCCCAGGCCAGCATCGAGCGGCTCCAGGCGGTAGGCAAGTGGATGGCCGTCAACAGCGAGAGCATCTACGGCACCACCGCCAGTCCCTTCGAGCGGCCGGCGTGGGGCCGATGCACCGCCCAGGGCAACAAGCGCTATCTGCACGTCTTCCGCTGGCCCGTGGACGGCCGGCTCGAGGTGCCGCTGGCCGGGGGCGACGCGCCGGAGAAAGCCTACCTGCTGGCCGACAAGAAGCGTGCCGCCCTGCCAATGCTGGAGGGCGCAAACCGGGTCACCATTTCCCTGCCCGGGCAGGCGCCGGACCCGATCGACAGCGTCGTTGTGCTCGTGCTGAAGAAATAGAGAGACAAACGATCGTTGGATCAACGTGTAGGACAAACAGATGCCGGGTGTGCCGTGCACACCGTTTCTACTGAACCCCAAACAACCGTTGTGTGAAGTGTTTGTTGGAGAAGGAGTAACGAAGTATGGAACTGCGACCATTGGATGACAGAGTGGTGATCAGACCGTCGGAAGCTCAGGACAAGACCGCCGGCGGGATCTTCCTGCCGGATACGGCCAAGGAAAAGCCGATGATCGGGAAGGTGCTCTGGCTGGGCCCCGGCAAGATGCAGGAAGACGGCAAACGCGCCCCGATGTCCGTCAAGAAGGATGACGAGGTCGTTTACGGCAAGTACATGGGCAACGAGATCGAGATCGACGGCGTGAAATACGTCATCGTCCGGGAAGGCGACCTGCTGGGCGTGCTGGACAAGTAACCTGACAAACGAGGATATAGACCATGGCAAAACAACTGATGTTCGATGATGTGGCACGGACCGAGCTGCGGGAAGGCCTGCGGCAACTGGCCGCCGCGGTCAAGGTGACGCTCGGACCAACCGGCCGAAACGTCATTCTGCATAAGAGCTGGGGCTCGCCCCGGGTCACCAAGGACGGGGTCTCGGTCAGCAAGGAGATCGAGCTGCCGGAACCCTTCCGCAACATGGGCGCCAAGATGGTCAACGAGGTCGCCAACAAGACCTCGGACGTGGTCGGCGATGGGACGACGACCTCGATCGTGCTGGCGGAAGCCATCTATCTCGAGGGGCTCAAGCACGTGGCGGCCGGCGTCAACCCGATGGCGATCAACCGGGGTATCGGCAAGGCCGCCGAAATCGCCGCCAAGTTCATCGCCGACGCCAGCGTCCCGGTCAAGGGCCACGACGACATCGCCAAGGTCGGCACGATCAGCGCCAACAACGATGCCTCCGTCGGCCGGATCCTGGCGGACGCAATGGAAAAGGTGGGCAAAGAAGGCGTGATCGAGATCGAGGAAGGCAAGGGCATCGATAACGAGCTGGTCCTCGTCGAGGGCATGCAGTTCGACCGGGGTTACATCTCCCCGTACTTCGTGACCGATCCCGAGACGCTGGAGACGGTCTTCGAGGACGCCTACATCCTTCTCAATGAGAAGAAGATTTCCAACGTTCGCGAGTTCATCCCGCTGCTCGAGCGGATCGTGCACACGGGCCGCCCGCTGCTGGTCGTGGCCGAGGACGTCGAGGGCGAGGCCCTCGCGGCGCTCGTCATCAACCGCCTCCAGGGCGTGCTCAAGGTCTGTGCGGTCAAGGCCCCCGGCTTCGGCGATCGGCGCAAGGCCATGCTGCAGGACATTGCCATCCTCACCGGCGGCAGCGTCCTGACGGAAGATCTCGGCATCAAGCTGGAGAACATCGAGCTGGCCCAGCTCGGCCAGGCCAAGAAGGTGGTCGTGACGAAGGACAATACGACGATCATCGAAGGCGCCGGCCGCAAGAAGGACGTCCAGGCCCGGTGCGATCAGATTCGCGCCCAGATCGAGAAGACGACCAGCGATTATGACCGTGAGAAGCTCCAGGAGCGGCTGGCCAAGCTGACCGGCGGCGTCGCCATCATCAAGGCCGGCGCCCCGACCGAGACGGAGATGAAGGAGCGCAAAGACCTGCTGGACGATGCTCTGCACGCCACCCGCGCCGCGGCGGCGGAAGGCATCGTGCCCGGCGGCGGCGTGATCTTCCTGCGGGCCCTCAAGGAGGTCGAGAAGGCCCGCGGCAAGGCCAAAGGCGACGAGAAGATCGGCTTCGACATCATCGGCCAGGCTTTGCGATCGCCCACCGCGCAGATTGCGGACAACTCGGGCCAGCCCGGCGAGGTGGTCGTGGCCGAGCTGATCGAGAAGTTGGATCAGAACAAGAACCTGGGATACGATGCCAACTCGGGCGAATACGTCGATATGCTCAAAGCGGGTATCGTCGATCCCGCCAAGGTGGCGCGTACGGCCCTGGAAATGGCCGCCTCCGTGGCCGGCCTGATGCTGACGACCAACGTGCTCATCACCGAGGTGAAAGAGAAAGAAGAAGAGCCGACGCACGGTGCCGTTCGGTAACCGGCCGTTCTCGTCCGGGGGCCGAGGTCCCTGGGCTGCGGCGCGAGGCCCAACCGCCTGGTTGCGCAGTCCTCCGGCCTCGGCCCCGGACGTTGCTTGATATCAAAAGACATGGCCAAAGCGGATTATTATCAGGTTCTGGGCGTGGAGAAGAACGCGTCGCCCGACGAGATCAAGCGCGCGTATCGCCGGATGGCGATCAAGCACCACCCGGACAAGAATCCCGGCAACAAGGAAGCCGAAGCGAAGTTCAAGGAATGCGCGGAGGCCTACGAGGTTCTGAGCGATCCGGAGAAGCGCCGGCAGTACGACCAGTACGGCCATGAAGGGCTCCGCGGGACCGGCATGCACGACTTCTCGCGGATGAACGTCGAAGACATCTTCAGCATCTTCGGCGGCGACGACTTCTTCAGCAGTATCTTCGGCGGCCTCGGCGGCGGACGCCGCGGCGGCCGGCGGGGTGGACCGGGCCGGGGGTACGATCTGGAAACCAGCGTCGAGCTGACGCTGAACGAAGTGGCGCATGGCACCGAGAAGACAATCGAGTTCACCCGACAGGACCGGTGCCCCGAGTGCAGTGGCAGCGGCGCCGCGCCGGGCACCCAGCCGACCCGCTGCCCGTTGTGCGGCGGCAGCGGCCAGGTCGCCAAGGGCGGCGGCTTCTTCCAGATGGTGTCGACGTGCCCGCAGTGTCACGGCAGCGGCCAGATCATCCGGAATCCCTGTCCCGCCTGCCACGGCAGCGGCCGGGTGCCGAAGAAACGCACGGTCACCCTCCGGGTGCCTCCCGGCGTGCATGAAGGCCAGGGAATTCGCGTGGCCGGCGAAGGAGAGCCGGGCCGCAACGGCGGTCCCAATGGCGATCTCTATGTCTACGTGCGGATTCGACCGCACGAGTTCCTCGAACGCGACGGGAACGACCTGGTCGCCATCGTACCCATCAGTTTCACCCAGGCCGCCCTGGGCGCCACCATCGAGGTGCCCAGCCTCGACGGGACGCGGCAGCTCAAAGTCCCGCCCGGCACGCAGTACGGCAGCCTCTTCCGCATCCGCGGCCAGGGACTGCCCGATGTGCGGACCGGGCGGACCGGGGATGAGTTGGTCCAGGTAACCATCGAGACCCCGACGAACATGAATGCTCGGCAGGAAGAATTGCTCCGCGAGTTTGCGCAGACCGAAAACAGGAACGTCTCGCCGAAGTCCCAGAACTTCTTCGAGAGACTCAAACGGCATTTCGGTAGCTGATTATGGATAAGGAAAAGACCAAACCAGACGAGCCGCCAGAGCAGAAGGAACATGACACGCCCGAGACGTCCGGCGCGGGCTTGGAGGAGTTGCAGCGCGATCTGGAGAGCGTGCGGAAGGAGAAGGACGACCTAACCGACCGGCTCCAGCGCGTCTACGCTGACTATGCGAATTTCCAGAAGCGCGTGCCGAAGAATATCGCCGACACTGTGGCCTATGAGAAGGAGCGGTTCATCCGGTCGTTCCTGCCGGTGCTGGACAATCTCGACCGCACGCTGCGGGAAACGGGCGCGGCGCACGATTTCGACGCGGTCCTGCGGGGCGTGCAGATCGTCCGCGACCAGATGTTGAGCATCCTCAAGACGCATGGCGTCGAGCCGATCGAGGCCGTCAACGACCCGTTCGATCCGGAGCGACACGAGGCGATGCTCCGCCGCACGGAGCCGGACCGGGAGAATGATATTGTGTTGGAGGAATTCCAGAAGGGCTACACGCTGGGTGGCCGGGTCCTCCGGCCGAGCCGTGTGGCCGTGAACAAGGTCCCGGCGTCGCGGGAGAAGACCCCGGATGCAAAGGAGGAGGCCGCGGCTTCCCCCCCCGGTGCGGAGGCTTCCACCTCCCCTGACCGGGACCAGTAGCACGGAGTAATCAGCATGCCGACCTACGCGTATGTCTGTGGCAAATGCAACCACACCTTCGAGGCCTTTCAGGGCATCAAGGCCAGGCCCTTGCGCCAGTGTCCCGCCTGTGGTCAGAGTGCTTTGAAGCGGCTCATCGGCACGGGGGCCGGAATCATTTTCAAGGGTTCCGGATTCTACTGCACCGATTATCGCAGCGACGGCTACCGAACCGCCGCCAAGTCGGAAACGGGCAGCACCAAGAGTGACACGGCAAAACCGACCGACGCCAAATCGGAAACGAAGTCCGGGTCTGCACCCGCGTCCCAGGAGCCGAAGAAGAAGACCGCATAAGACCGCGTCGGAGGTCGTTACTGGTTGATCGTCAGCAGGAAGCGACGCAGACGGTCCGTGTGCTCGCGGGTTTCGTCGGCCTTGTCCCGGAAGAAAGCGGCACTGCTGCGGCGTTCCCTCTCGTCCCCACTGCCGGCCAATCGCTCCAGCATCCGGGCCCGCTCGTCCATCATCTGGACCGCCACCCACAGGGACCGCTCCACGCCATCGGTTAATTCGCAGGCCAGACACTGCGGCGTGAAGGCATGTCCGAGACGGCAGCGATAGCGGGAGATCTTATCGTCGTGGATCTCCCACAACGGCCCCCCGCACTCGGAACACGTGAAGGAGGTAATCTCCCCGATCTCGTTCAGCCGGCCGACGTTGCCGGATTCCGTCCGCGACATCTCCACTTCCGCCAGCAATTCCACCGGGGGCGACTTCCGCAGACCCGGCGGATCGCGGGCCAGGCGTGTCAACAAGGCCGGCAGGGCACGCAGCACCGCGGAGGCGTCCACATCCACCGCCTCCAGGGCGTTGCGCGGCATTTCCGGATAGATGGCGTCCGTCGGGTCCTGCACGACCGCGACCCCGCCGCAACGCTTGATGGCCAGCAGGCCCGAAGTGCCGTCGTCCAAGTTGCCGGACAAAACCACGCCGATCAGATACGGGCCGTGCACCACCGCGGCGCTGCGAAACAGCGGGTCCACGGCCGGGCGCGTCAGGTTCTCGCGGGGGCCGTGCGATATATACATATAGCTGCGGTCGATCATCAGGTGAGAATCCGGCGGCGCCACGTAGATGCACCCGCGCTGCATCTCCAGGCGGTCGGAAGCCACCTCCGCCGGCAACGGCCCCCTGCGGCTCAGCACGTCGGCCAACTCCCCCCTGGAGTCGCGTGTCGTGTGCACCACCACAAAGACCGAAGCAGGCAGATCAGCCGGCAGGCCGGCAGCCAGCTCCATCAGTGCCTGTACGCCTCCGGACCAAGCTCCCATCGCAATGATATCACGATTCGCCATTGCCAGCTCCTTTCTTGTGCCCGATCACTAGGCACCCGACTCCCGCGGGTAGGCAGGCTTTTTCCTGCACTCAAGACAGGCGATTTGCCTACGGAGAAGTCTGCCGCCGGTGTGGCGGGGAGTTCCTGCCTCTTGAGCATCGGTTCTTATCCCGTTATCTTATGGGGATCGCTTTCTAAGGTTGGGTCGGGCTTGGCAAGAAAAAGGGAGGAAGAGCATGATACCAGCGAAAAGCGGCTGGTGCTCGAGAGCGCTGTCGAACCGGATGCAAACGACTGGAGACCGGCTATTGGGAAAGGGACTACACAATGAAACCGGACCAGCAATTCCGGGGCTTTTCGCGTGAAACGTTCTCCTTCCTGCGCGAGCTGGGACGCCACAACGACAAGACCTGGTTCGAAGCCCACCGCGGCGTCTATGAGGAGCATGCGCTGGGGCCGTTGCGTGCGTTGGTAAGTGACGTGGCGGACTTCATGCTGGGCATCGATCTATCGTTCGAGGTCGCCCCGGCCGTGGGCAAGACCATCTCGCGTATCTACCGCGACACGCGGTTCTCGCGGGACAAATCGCCCTTCCGGGACCACCTGTGGATCGTCTTCAAGCGTTCCGGCCAGGACTGGGCCCGCTACATCCCGGGGTACTTTCTGGAGATCGGTCCCACATCCTACCGCTACGGCCTGGGCTTCTACGACGCCGCTCCCGACCTGATGGCCCGCTTCCGGCAGCAGATCGACGACGACCCCGACTCCTTCCTCCGGGCGGTCACGTGGTTCGGCCGGCAGAAGGTTTTCACTCTGGAAGGCGAGTTGTACAAACGCCCCCTCGGCCGCGACAAGCCCGAGCCGATCCGCACCTGGTACCAGTACAAGAGCTTCTACCTGACGTGCAACCGCCCTATCGATGCGACCATCCTGTCGCCCAGGTTCGCCGGCCAGCTCAGGAAGCATTTCGGCCTGGCGGCTCCCCTCTACCACTACATCCACCGCCTTGCCGCGCAGGTCCTGGCAACCCGAAGCTGATACGCGTGCTGTAGATCGCTCCCAGGGCCAACGCACAGTCAGCCCGGCGCCCTGGGTGACATCGTCAAGCGCAGCTTGTTTCTAGTGACGCCGTAAGGCGTGATCTTGTATGCCCTTACCGGCACACTACAAACCAAGGCCTTCGGCCTTGACGATGCCACCCGCCGTGAAATGGACAGAGACCATCGGCAAGCTGCGCAGACTCCGCTTGCCGCTGCCACCCACGTCGTCACCTTGATGGAACTCGTCGCTCTGACCCCTACTTGACGAGCCGGGCGATGTCTTTGAACTTGGGGTGTTTGGAGGTGCGGAGCAGCTCGAAGAGGGCCATTTCCGTGCTGCTGATGTGGGCGCCGTCGGCGGCCAGGCGGGCCAGGGCGGTCTGGCGGTTCTGCTCGGTGCGGGAGGATACGGCGTCCGCGACGATCGTGACGTCCAGCCCCCCTTCCATCAGGTCCATCGCCGTCTGGTAGACGCAGACATGG
>JALORE010000422.1 GCA_025459125.1 Planctomycetota bacterium
GACCTCGGTCCTCTTCTTGACCCACAGGACGATCCGGTCCACGCGGATTCCGACTTCCGACGAACCCACCGCGCGGTAGGTCCCGTCGCGGCGCAGACCGTTCATCGCATCCGTAATCGTGTACGTCCGCATTTCGCCGCGGATACCCGTCGGGCACCGGTACGCCTTGTCGGCCGGGACGAAGGGATACAGGGCGCCGGTCCGGATGGCCGAAAGCTGCTGTGCCTCCGGAAGCTTCTCCCCGCTCATGTACCCGGAATGGCAGTCTGTTCCGACCCACCATTTCTCATCGCGATGGCGGCCACTCGTCGGAATGCTGGTCGTGCCCGCGGTGCCGTACTCCGCTTCGCCGTTGACGATCTTGTCGTCGTTGTCGTCGGCATAGGCGATCCACGCCAGCTGCAGTTGCTTGAGGTTGCTCAGACACGCGGCGCGTTTGCCCTGTTCCCGGGCCCTTTGCAGGGACGGCATCAGGACGGCCATCAGAATCGCGATAATGGCAATGACAACCAGCAGCTCGATGAGCGTGAAACCTTTGGACTTCATGATGCGGTTCCTCCCTTCAACGACGACCCATAATATCTGCCGTCCTCCAGAGACACAGATGGCATCCTGTATTGTACAAGTCCCGCGCTGGCCCGGCAATAGATTTATGGGGGCCAGATCCGCGAAATCCTTGACATGCTGGGCCGGAAACGGCATAATAAATATAGAGGTAGGCGCGAAACTGCTGGATTGAGGGTCGTAGGCAGGGAAGGGGAGAAGTCAGCCGCCGCTCCGAAGGATTCTGTGCTGTTGGAACGGGGTTGAGCAAGAGGATGGGTCATGGCAAGAGCCTTCATCATCGTTCTGACGGCCAGTCTCGTGTCGCTGGCGGGTGGCTGTCGTACCTTCCGACCGGCGGGGAAAGCCTCGCTTCCCGGGCAGCCGCGCCAGGGCCAGCCGACCTCGGCGTCCGCCTCGGGCGGGTCAGCGACCGGCTCCACAGGCCCGTGTCTGGTGCAGCACGGTTTCGCCATTCTAACCTTCCGGGCGGTCCGGGACGATTACGGCCAGGTCTCCGTGATCGGGGAAATCAAGAACGCCGGTCCGGCCCGCCAGGGCGTGGAACTGCAGGCTGCCCTGCGGGACGCCGGCGGCCGCGTTGTGGCCGTCGGGCATTTCTACCCCGCCGCCTACCGCAATATCGTACCCGGTGAGACCTGGCCCTTCACGTACTCCTTTGGCAGGCAGGCAGATGCCGTCGGGGCCGAGTTGCGGATCGTCGGCACCTTCCGTACGATGGACATCCTCAGCGCCGCCTCCCCCACGCCTCGATAGCCAACTCTGCCACTTACCCTCGGGACTGCGGTCGAGCTACACGCCCCTTCATGTGCCCGATCGGCTCACCACGTTTTGTGCATTCCCCTGGAGAAAGGCTTGGACGTTGGCGACGGCAATGTTCAGGAGACGTTGCCTTGCGGCCTGGGTTGCCCAGGCAAGGTGAGGCGTGACGGTGCAGTTCTTTGCTCGCAGCAGGGGGTGGTCCGGCGCGGGGGGCTCCTGAGATAGGACGTCCAGGCCGGCGCCGGCAAGGCGCCCATGATTCAGGGCCTCCGCCAGCGCGGGCTCATCGATCAGCGGTCCCCGGCTGGTGTTGATGAGAAAGGAGGTCGGTTTCATCAGCTCCAACTGCCGGCGGCTCACGAATCCCCGGTTGTCCTCTGTCAGCGGGCAGTGCAGGCTGATGACATCGCTGTCGCGGAACAGGGTGTCCAGGTCCACGGCAACTGCTTCCGCGGGGGCATCCAGGCTTGCCGTCACATCGTGGTAGATGACCTTCATCCCGAAGGCCAGGGCGAGCGTCGCGGTCTGGCGTCCGATCCGGCCGAGACCGACGATGCCCATGGTCAGGCCGGCCAATTCCACGAGGGGATAATTCCAGTAGCAGAAGTCGGGACTGCGGCTCCAGTCGCCGTTGCGGACAGATTGGCCATGCTCACAGGTGTGCTGGGTGAGGTTCAGCAGGTGCGCGAAGACCATCTGTGCCACCGACGCCGTGCCGTACGCCGGAACGTTCGTGACACAGATGCCGTGCTGCCCGGCTGCCTCGATGTCGACTACATTGTACCCGGTCGCCAGAACACCGATGTACCGCAACTTGGGCAGTTGTCTGATCGTTTCACGCGTCAGAACCGTCTTGTTCGTCAGGACGATCGCGGCTCCGGAGGCACGTTGCACCACCTGCGCCGGCGCCGTCCGGTCATGGAATTCGCACGGGCCCAGCGCCTGGAGCCCATCCCACCTCAAATCGCCCGGGTTGAGGGTGTGTCCGTCCAGGACTACGATTCGCACGATATCAGTTCTCCTTTCCGCCGGTATCTCTCCTTGGTATTGCCTATCGGCGTGGTGAATGCAAACGTAGAAAGCAAGTGCTTGTAGAAAAAGGGGTTATGGAAAGTGGAGCCGATGGGAGTCGAACCCACGACCTCTTGCATGCCATGCAAGCGCTCTCCCAACTGAGCTACGGCCCCGGACATCATCGCCGGTCGGCAGAAGTTGGTCCCTGTCGACCAGCATCCGGCAATAGACAGAAATAATGTTACCACACGGATTTGGGGCAGGCAAGCAATTTTTCCAGCTATTTGTCTTGGCCGTCCTCGGGGCGGCCTATATCCTCTTTTCATGGCTCGATTTCGGCGCCGCGCTCGAACTTCTGATCCTGCCAGCAGTTAGAGAGCGTGGAGAGATGCCAGGAAGATGCACACTGTGCTCACACGACAGAGAATATTGCTGACCGGCCGGATTCAGGGGGTCGGCTTTCGGCCCGCGGTGTACCGGTTGGCGCGCGAATTAGACCTGACCGGCCGGGTCTTCAACGACACCCAAGGTGTGACAGTCGAACTCCAGGGGAATGCCGAGAAGATCGATCAATTCCTCGAACGGCTGCAGTCGGGACCGGACAAGCCGCCTTTGGCCGACATCCGATCCTGCCGGCGCATCGATATCGAGCCTGTAGCGGGCGAGGTGGAATTCACGATTGAAAAGAGCGAGGTGGAAGGCACCTCGCTGTCTCAGGTCACCGCGGACATTGGCACCTGCGGCGCGTGCCTGGCGGAACTGGCCGATCCGGCGGATTTTCGGCACCGCTACCCGTTCATCAACTGCACCAACTGCGGACCGAGGTACTCGATCATCAAGACGATTCCCTACGACCGGCCCAATACCACGATGTCCGTCTTTGGGATGTGCGAGCGCTGTGCCGCCCAGTACCGGGACGTGGCGGACCGGCGTTTTCACGCCCAGCCGGTCGCCTGTCCGCGGTGCGGACCGAAGGTCTGGCTGATCGGCCCCGCCGGACAGGTCTTGGAGGCGGGCAGCGATGAAGCCATCACCGAAACGGCCCGGCGGCTACAGGCGGGTGAGATACTCGCGATCAAAGGGGTCGGCGGGTTCCACTTGGCCTGCGATGCACGCAACAATGACGCCGTGCTCCGCCTGCGCCTCCGCAAGCGGCGCGATCACAAACCCTTTGCGATGATGGTACGCTCGCTGGACGATCTGAGGCGGTATGCGTCCGTGGATCGGGCCGGCGTGCAGGTCCTGACGAGTCCGCAAAGCCCCATCGTACTCTTGCCCAAACGACCCGATGCGGATATTGCCCCGGCTGTTGCCCCGGGTGTCGCCACGTTCGGCTTCATGCTCTGCTATGCGCCCCTGCATCACCTGCTCTTTGCCGAGGGCCTGGATGTGCTCGTGATGACCAGCGCGAACCTGTCGGATGAACCGTTGATCTGCCGGAACGAGGCCGCGCTGGAGAAGCTTCGCGATGTAGCGGATGCCTTCCTCATGCACGATCGGGAGATCTATCGCCAGGTCGATGATTCCATCGTGCATCTTGTCGCCGATGAGCCGGTCCTGCTGCGACGGGCGCGCGGATACGTGCCGACGCCGATTCTCCTGCCGGAGCCCACGCTGCAGGAGGTGCTCGCCACCGGCGCCGATCTGAAGAACACGTTCTGTTTCGCGAAGCACAACCAGCTCATTCTCAGCGAGCACATCGGCGACCTGGAGGACGCCGAGGTGTACCATCACTATTTGAGCTCGATCCGGCACTTGGCGGGCCTGTTCGAGGTCGAGCCCAGCGTGGTCGCCTGCGACCTGCATCCGGGCTATCTTTCCACGCAATACGCGCAGTCCCTTCCCGGCGTGCGCGTGATCCGGGTCCAGCATCATTGGGCCCACATCGCCTCCGTTCTGGCGGAACACGGCCTGGCCGGTCCGGTGATCGGCCTGGAATGCGACGGCACGGGCTACGGCACGGACGGCGCTATCTGGGGCTGCGAGTGCATGATCGCGTCGCTGACGGACTTCACGCGTTTCGGCCATCTCGCCTACTATCCCCTGCCCGGCGGCGA
>JALORE010000161.1 GCA_025459125.1 Planctomycetota bacterium
GAACGCGATGACGATCCCGGCGGCCTATGATCTCTCGGGCACCTCGCAACACAACGCCTATATCGGTGCGATGACCAATCACACCAACGGCACTCTCTACAAGCTTTACAGCGGCTTGATCGATGATGTGCGGGTGTACAACAAGGCCCTGTCGCAGGAGGAAGTCCTGTGGCTGGCGGGCAATACTTCGCCGGTCGCCAAGCCGTTCTAAAGTTAGGAACGGGTCTTTCGCCGGTTCGTGATATCGCAGGTACGAGCCGGGAATACGCCTCGACCGTGGCGCCGGTGATTCTTCGCCGGCGCCACGGCTGTTTTCCCGGGCATGCGAAGAAAGGTGGGCACAGAACATGATTCCAATGAACCGCCGTTGCCTCCTCCAAGCGGCACTGGGCGCGACCCTGGCCCGCTCCATCCGTGCGGCCGGCCAACGTCCGCCCCGCCTGCTGCTACGGTCCTCGTGGCAGACAGTCAATATCGGCGATATCGCCCACACGCCCGGCGTGTTGCGCCTGCTGGAGGAATACCTGCCGCAGGCTGAGGTGCGATTATGGCCCAGTAGCGTCGGGGACGGAGTCGAGGAGATGCTGCACCGCCGCTTTCCGAAGCTGCAGGTACTCAAGGATACCCGGACGGTGCAAACCGCCTTCGGCGAATGCGACTTCCTGTTGCACGGCTCCGGGGCCTCGCTGGTGGCCGCCGACAGCGTGGCGAAATGGCGGCAAGAAACCGGCAAGCCGTACGGCATCTACGGCATCACCCTGCCGGACGTCAGTACCCGAACCCTGGACCTGCTCAACGGTGCTCGCTTCGTCTTCTGTCGCGACTCCGTGTCGCTGGCGCTGGCCCGGAGCCGCGGCTGCACGGCCCCCGTGCTGGCGTTCGGTCCCGACGGTGCCTTCGGGGTGGACGTACGCAACGACGACGCCGCGAAGGCGTTCCTCCAGGCGAACGCCCTGGAAGAGGGACGGTTCCTCTGCTGCATCCCCCGCCTGCGCTACACCCCCTACTGGCTCATCCGCAACCGGCCCAGGACCGTGCAGGACGAGCAGAAGCACGCCCGGAATGAAGCCATGAAAGAGCACGACCACGCCCCGCTGCGCGAAGCCATTAGCGCTGTGATCCGCCAGACCGGGTTGAAGGTGCTGCTCTGCCCCGAGGACCGCAGCCAGATGGCGGTCGGCAAGGAGATGATCTTCGACAGGCTGCCCGACGACGTCCGGGCGAAGGTCGTCTGGCGTGAACAGTACTGGCTCACGGACGAGGCCGTCAGTACCTACGTCCGCAGCGCGGGTCTTTTCGGCAACGAGATGCACTCGCCCATCATGTGCATCGCGCACGGCGTCCCCGCGCTCGTCTGCCGCTTTGAGGAACAGACCAGCAAGGGTTTGATGTGGCGTGACATCGGCTTGGGCGACTGGCTCTTCGACCTCGACCAGGAAACCGACATCCGGCGCCTCGTCCCCACGGTCCTGGCCCTCGCTCAAGACCCCGCCGCCGCACAGGCCAAGGCCCGCCGGGCGCGGGACTTCGTCCGTCAACGACAACAGGAAACCATGGCCGTGCTCCAACGAGCGTTGTCCCCGGCGTAGGCTGCCAGCGAGTCGGTTTCGTCCCACCTGCCTGAGACCCGGCGCGGGAGAATCACACCTCCGGGTGGCAGGGGCTTCCCACCCTCAAGGTCGCAGGTCTCGAGGATGGTTCACCGTACAGTGAATCTGCCATCGCCAAGTTCCGCAGGCTCCGCTTGATGATGCCACCCGGAACCCACTGCTTGGGGCAGGACGAGGTTCTACCGGCCACGGCCGGCATTCCATCCGGGGCGCGTATCACACACCCTTCAACCACTTTGCGTTTGCGGAACCACACGAAATACGCTACAATTCGCGCGTGATTCAGAGAAGATCCACCACCGCAGTGCAGATTGGCGCCATCGCGCTCGGCTCCAGCAACCCGGTTATCGTGCAATCGATGACGAAGGTGCCCACGACGGACATCGATCGGTGCGTGCAGCAGGTTGAGGACCTGGTCCGGGCGGGGTGCAAGCTGGTACGGATTGCCGTACCGCGGCAGGCCGATACCGCCGCCTTCGCGCAGATCGTGCGGCAGGTGGGCGTGCCGCTGATCGCGGATATTCACTTCAGCCCGGCGCGGGCCCTCGAAGCGATCGAAGGCGGGGCCGCCAAAATCCGCCTCAACCCGGGCAACATCAAGAACCGCGCCGACATTCTCCGGATCATCGATGCCGCCAAGCTGCATCACGTCGCCATCCGCATCGGGGTCAACGAGGCGAGTATCCGGGACCTCACCCAGGAGGCGGTTCCCCTCGCCGAAAGAGTGGACCTCATGCTCACGGAGATGCAGCAATATGTGCGGCTCTTCGAGGACCGCGGCTTCGACCGGATCGTTCTGAGCGCCAAGACCAGCGACGCCCTGCGGACCATCGAAGTCAACCGGCGGATCACGGAGACGTTCCGTTACCCGATCCACCTGGGCCTGACGCATGCGGGCCTGCCGGAGGACGCCCGAATTCCGTCGGCGGTGGCGCTGGGCACGCTGCTGGCGGAAGGCATCGGCGACACGATCCGCGTCAGTGCCGCCGGCGATCCGGTGATCGAGACCCGGATGGCCGTCGAGATCCTGCTCGCGCTGGGGTTGCGGCCGCGGTGCCGGCCGGAACTGATCGTCTGTCCTACGTGCGGGCGCACCGAGATCGACGTGATCCGGCTGGCCCGGGAGGTCGAGAAGGCTCTCGACCGGATCGATAAACCCTGCCGCATCGCGGTGATGGGCTGTGTCGTCAACGGACCGGGCGAGGCGGCGGACGCCGATTTCGCCATCTGTGCGGCCAGGGACAAGGCGTACTTCTACCGCCACGGCCAGCGCATCGCCACGGTGCCGGAAGCCGAGATCGTTCCGAGACTGCTGGAAGCTTTGGCCGCTCTGTAAGGGCACATACCTGCGGATGCTTGCGGGAGGTTGGACGGGCATGACAGGCGAAACCCGGGGGATGCTCCAGAAGCTGCTGATCGCGGTGGTTTTTAGTATGGCCTTCGGTTACATCGAGTCGGCGGTTGTGGTCTACCTGCGGGAGTTGTTCCATCCGAACGGTTTCACTTTCCCGATGGAGGTATTCGACGCCACGCCCCAGGCCCGGCGGCTGATGCTGACCGAGGTGGGCCGCGAGGCCGCCACGCTCGTCCTGATCGTCACCGCCGGATGGCTCTTCGGGAGTCTCTTGCAGGAACGAGTCGCGTATTCCCTGATCATCTTCGCTGTCTGGGATATCTTCTATTACGTCTGGCTCAAGGTCCTCCTGGACTGGCCGGCGACGCTGATGGATTGGGACATTCTCTTCCTGATCCCGTTGGTGTGGGCCGCGCCGGTCCTGTACCCGGTGCTGGCCTCCCTGGTGATGTTCGCCTTCGGCGCGGCGGTTCTATACCGCTGCGCGCACGGGCGGCTATTGACCATCACGCGCACGGATGGCTGGCTCTGGCTGGCTTCCGCGCTGCTCATCGTGGTTTCGTTCTGCCTCGGCGGGACGCACATCACCGAGCCGACCTACGCGGATCATTTCCACGAGTGGCTCTTCGCGGCGGGCTTGGCACTGGGGATCGGCGTATGCATCAAAGCCCTGCGTGCCCCGGCGCGGGTGCTCGGCGCGGCCGCATAGGCCCCACAGGACCCGTTCTATCCCGGCTGGGTACCGGTATTGGCGGGCCGGCGCACGGGCGGGCGACGGTAGTTCTCATTGCCGCGCGGGCCCGCATCCGTTTCCGAGACGAGGGACTCGAACCGGCCGAAGATCATCTTGCCGGCGGAGGTCTGCAGCGAGCTGGTCACGCTCAGGATGATGTCCTTGCCGATCCGGCTGCGCCCGCCTTCGACAACGATCATGGTGCCGTCGTCCAGGTAGCCGATACCCTGATCCGCCTCTTCACCGGGCTTGACGATCCGGACCTGCATGGCTTCGCCGGGCAGGGCCACCACCTTCAGGGAATTCGCCAGATCGTTGATATTCACGACATCGACGCCGCGCACCTGGGCGACCTTGGTGAGATTGTAATCGGTCGTGGCCAGTCGCCCGTTGCGGATCTTGGTGAACAGCAGCAGCTTCTGATCGACGCCTTTGGCCTCTTCGATCTCCGCGGCGGTGCTCTCGTCGATCTCCACGTCGATGGAGGAGCTCCCCTGCATCTTCTTGAGCACGTCCAGCCCGCGCCGGCCGCGATTGCGCTTGAGCTTGTCCGCGGAATCAGCGATCAGTTGCAGCTCGTTCAGGACGAAGCGCGGCACGACCACCGGCGCGTCGAACAGCCGGCTCTCGCACAGGTCGGCGATGCGTCCGTCCACGATGGCGGAAGTGTCCAGGATGAGCGGCCGCGACCCCTTCGTCTGCTTGGCGAACGTCACGTAGGGAATGACGAACCGAAAGTCGTCTTTCGTGCGCATCACGATGCTGATGGTGAAGTAGCAGATGCCAATGCCCATCATCCACTTGATGGCCCTCTCCGCTTCATCCACGAGCGGCAGGTTGTAGGTCTCGCCGATCATGTCCACCGCCCGGGCGAACACGGCACTGATCAGCATACCGACCAGCAGGCCAAAGAACACGCCGGCCAGGGCGGTCAGCTTGCGCTTCGGGGTCAGGACGTCCAGCAGCAGGAAGAACACGATCAGCCCCATGCCGCTGATCACCACCGTCCACCAGCTCAGGGAATTGCCGGCTTCGGTGAGCACCGTGGAGGCCGCGTTGACCACCAGCACCGAGAGGACCACGACGATGAAGATCCCCCTGAACAGCCACAGCAACATTGCGATGATCTCCCAATAATGAGGGTCAATGGCCGGTACGAGCCTATTATAGCTTTCGGCGTCAGGCCCGGCAATGATTACGTGGCCCAACGAAATGGGCCTCCCCGGCAAGGGGGAGGCCCATCATTGTTACCCATGGCGATTCTCGGACCTTATCCGAGAGCCCGGCGTCTCAGCCACCGGCCTGTCCTTCTTCGGGCTTCGGCTCGGCAGCCGGCTCCGAGGAGGACTGCTCGGGCGGATTTGCCGCCGCCCGGGCCTGGGCCCGGCGCTGCAGCGCTTCTTTCACGCGGAGCGTGTCGCCGCCGGCGTCGACCGGAGGCGCCGTGACCTGGTGCTTCGAGGCTTTCTTGGGGGCCGGAGCCGCATGCTCCTCGGCGGGGGCTGCGGCCGCCCACTGGACGCGGCGCAGGCTCAAGCCGATCTTCCGCGCATCCGGATCGACCTTGAGGATCTTGACCTCGACTTCGTCGCCCGGCTTGACGACATCCTGGGGCTTGTCGATCTTGTGATCGGCCAGCTCGGAGATATGGAGCAAGCCTTCCAGCTCGGGCTCCAGCTCCACGAAGGCGCCGAAGTTGGTGAGCTTGGCGATCTTGCCCTTGATGATCTGGCCGGGGATGTACTTCTCGGGAATCGCGTGAATCCACGGATCCTCGGTCATCTGCTTCATGCCGAGCGAAATCCGCTGTTTTTCCTGGTTCACCTCGAGCACGACGCACTTGACCTCTTCGCCCTTTTGCAGGGCCTCGCTGGGATGACCGTACTTGCGGGTCCAGCTCAGGTCGGAGATATGGATCATGCCGTCGATGCCCGGCTCGATCTCGACGAACGCACCGAAATTGGTCATGCTGCGGACGTGGGCCGTCACGATGGTCCCCGGCGGATACTTGCGGGCCGCCAGCTCCCACGGGTTCGGCTCGATCTGCTTCATGCCCAGCGAGATCTCCTGCTTCTCCTTGTTGATGTTCAGGACGACCACCTCGATCTCGTCGTCGAGGTTGACCATCTCGCTCGGGTGCGACAGCCGGCGCGTCCAGCTCATCTCGCTGATGTGGACGAGGCCTTCGATGCCATCTTCCAGCCGGACGAAGACGCCGTAGTTCATGACGTTGACGACCTTGCCCTTGACGCGGGAGCCGACCGGGTACTTGTTCTCGACGTTCTCCCACGGGCTGGCACTCTTTTGCTTGAGGCCCAGCGAGATTTTCTCGTTTTGCTTATCCACGCCGATCACGACGCACTCGATCTCCTGGTCCAGGTTGACCACTTCCGACGGGTGCGAGATCCGGCCCCAACTGAGGTCGGAGATGTGCAGCAGGCCGTCCAGACCGCCGAGATCGACGAACACGCCAAAGTCCGCGATGTTCTTGACGATACCCTTGCGGAGCTGGCCGACCTCGATCTCGTTGAGAATCTTGTCTTTGCTCGCCCGGCGCTCCTCTTCGATGAGCTTGCGCCGCGAGACGACGATGTTGCGGTTCTCCACGTCGATCTTGAGAACCTTGCACTCGACTTCTTTGCCGATGAACCGGCTGATATCGCCGGGTTTGCGAATGTCGACTTGCGAAGCGGGCAGGAAGACCGGCACGCCGATATCCACGAGCAGGCCGCCCTTGATCCGGCGGATGACCCGGCCGCTGACGACGTCGCCTTCCTTCTTGGTGTTGATGATATGTTCCCAGCCCCGGATCATGTCCGCTTTGCGTTTGCTCAGCAGAATCAGCCCGCTCTCCGAGTCCGTATCTTCGAGCAGGACTTCGATCTCCGTGCCCGGGGCCGCGTCCTCGGGGCTGTCGAACTCGCCGGCATCGACGACCCCCTCGCTCTTGAGGCCGACCTCGACGATCACGTCGTTGCCGATCTGCGAGACGATGGTGCCCTTGAGAATGGTGCCCGGCAACCGGGAATCGACTTTGCGCTGGAGGATCTGTTCGAGATACTGGGTCTCGCCGTCGCCGAACATCTCGCCGATCTGTTCCTGCAGCTTCTCCGGGGACAACCCCAACTTGTTGACCAGATTACGATCTACCATAACTTCCGTTCCCCTGTGGAGTTCATTCGTTCAGCCTGCCGACGCCCCACATACACACCGACAGGCCCATACAGCGTGTTGTCAAACAAATATGTCCATCAAACGCTTCTGCATCCGCGTACGCAGCGGACGCCAATCTTCGACAGAAGTCTGACTTTTGATTGTAGATTTGGGAAGGCAAGGAGTCGGCCTCTTGAAATCAACATTCAAAAACCAAACATCAACCATCTTTTTCGTCGAACGCCTCCAGGTGCTTGACGAATTCGTCGATGACCCAGTTCGGCGTCGAGGCACCCGCGGTTACCCCGGCCACCTGCTTGCCGATCAATACTGTTTTATCAAGCTCATCCCAGTTCTGCAAGTGGAAGGTCTCGCGGTTGTGATTTTTGCACAATTCCGCCAGCCGCCGGGTGTTGGCGCTGTGCAGGCCGCCCAGAACGAACATGACATCCACCCGTTTGCACAGAGCAATGGCCGATTCCTGCCGCTTGATGGCCTCCTTGCAGAGGGTATTGATCACCTTCAACTCGCGAAAACCCGCCTGACCGATCGCGCCAAGCATCCGGCCGAAGTGCTCTGGGCTCTGAGTCGTCTGGCAGACAATTCCCAGCTTGCCGTCGGAGGGCAGCTTGTGCAGATCGCTCTCGTCCGCCGCGACCACCACGTTCTGGACACAGCCCATGACGCCCTGGACCTCGGGGTGGTTCTCCTCGCCGATGATGACCACCTCGTAGCCCTCCTTTTCGAGCTGCTGGGCGATCTGCTGGACCCGCTTGACGAGCACGCAGGTCGCATCGACGATATGCAGACCCTTGGCCCGGAGCCGGTCCAGTTCCCCGGGCGCCACGCCGTGGGAGCGGATCAGGACCGTGCCGGAATCGATCTCCGCGACGGATTTCACGGTCCGCAGACCCGTGCTGGACAGCCGCTCCACGACGTCTTCATTGTGGATGATCGGACCCAGACAGTAGACGTGCTCTTGCGGACAGGCCTGGGCCAGGACCTTCTCCGCCGTGCGGATGGCGTTTCGCACGCCCGGACAGAATCCGCATTTCGCCGCCACCAAGACCCGCATCGACATCATACCTCTGGACTGCACTTCGTGTTCACCGGGACCGCCCCAGCAAGCAGCCTCGGCAGTCCCGAACACAGGCATTGTAGTGCGATCACCCGGGGAAATCCACCGGAATGTGGCGCGGACCCGGAAATGGAGCTGCTCCGCAAGAATCAGTGAGAAGCCGGCTCATCGTGGTATGGGCCTGGGGTCCCCGACGCAGAATTCCGCGTAGGGTTGGGCCCTTCCCAGCGCCTGCGGCATCGGCAGGATGCCGATGTCACGAAATTCCACGGGCCGGGGGCGTATAGAAAAGACTTGATAAGAGCCCGTCGGACGCGAATGTGTCAGGGCCCAGGAGCCCTGCGCCGGCACGTCCGACGGGCTGCGAGCACCGGATTGAGAGCTACTCCCGGTTCTATTCGAAGGACAGGGTCACGTACTGCGAGATCTCGCCCCGTTTCACGAGCAGGAGTACTTTCCCGTACTTGCGGGACTGTCGGACCGCCGCCGTGAATTCCTCCACGGATGTCACGCGCTGGCGATTGACCGACGTGATCAGGTCACCCGGCCGCATCCCCGTCTCGGCCGCCGCCCCGCCGGGCGTCACCTCGGCGACCATGACCCCCTCGCCGGGCCGGTAGCCAAAGCGGTTGGCCAGGGCCCGCGTCAGGTCCTCCACCTCCAGCCCCAGCGTCTGCTCCGGGGCCTCGGTCGGCGGTGTCTTCGCCGCCGCGTCCGACTCGCGTTGCCCCAGGCTGATCGTCAACTCGCGCGGCTTGCCGTCGCGCAGGATCTCCAGGCGGACGTTGCTGCCCGGCGCCAACAGGGCCACCTCGTTGCGGAAGGCATCAAAGGACTGGATCTTCTTGCCATTGATCGTCAGGATCACATCCTGGACCCGCAGACCGCCACGCTCGGCGGGCGAGTCTTCCTCGACCATGGAAACGACGACCCCACCGGCATCTTTGAGACCCAGCAATTCCGCCATGTCGCTGTTGACATCCTGAGCGGAGAGGCCCAGGTAGCCGCGGCTGACTTTGCCGTGTGTCTTCAGTTGCTCGCCGATGTTCCGCGCCATGTTGATGGGAATGGCGAAACCGATCCCCATGTAGCCGCCGCTGCCGCTGACAATGGCCGTATTGATCCCGATCACCTCGCCATCGAGGTCGATCAGGGGACCGCCGGAGTTGCCGGGATTGATGGCCGCATCCGTCTGGATGAAATCCTCGTAAGCCGCGATATGCACGTTGCTGCGTCCCACCGCGCTGATGACGCCCACCGTCACGGTCTCGGTCAGGCCAAAGGGATTGCCGATGGCAATGACCCAGTCCCCAATCTCGATTTTGGAGGAGTCGCCCATCGGCAGCACCGGAAACTTGTCGCCCTCAATCTTGATCAGGGCCACTTCCGAATCCGGATCGGTGCCGATCAGCTTGGCGTTGGTGAAGGTGCGACCGTCCTTCAGTTCCACCGTGATCTTGTCCACGTCACCGACCACGTGGTTGTTGGTGAGGATGTACCCGTCTGCGCTGATGATGAAGCCCGAGCCCTGGCCTGCCTGGCGGAACTTTCGGGGCGTGCCGCGCCGCGGGTATCGATCGCCGAAGAAACGCCGGAGGAAATCATCCGGGAACTGGCCGAACGGGTCGTTGAACCCCGACCCGTCGCCATAGCCCATGACCGACCCTTCCAGCACCTTCTCCACCTTGATGGACACCACCGCGGGCACTGCGGCTTTCGCCGCCGTCGAGAAGGCCTTGGACAGTTCCTTGGCCGCTTGCATGCGGTCCTGGGCCCATCCCGCGGAGGGCAACCACAGAAGACCGATAACCAGAATCGAGACGCCTCTGCTGCGCCGGATGCAGTGTCCGTTCCCGTGTCTGCTTGTCATGACATACCTCCCATTATTTTCTCAGTGTCATTCGCGAATGCAGGCGGCTGCCTGCCGGAAATGGTGCCTCACCATGGCTGCGCACGCAAGGCCGCACAACCCATGCGACAACATACGTATGACCACGTCACATGGTTCGTCCCGGAGACGGCAAGCCGCTGGAGTTGCTGACGGTGCTCTGCGTGGCGAGCACAGCGAAGCAATCTCAATTCCCGGCATGGAGATTGCTTCCCCCGCCCGCGCGGGCAGGCTCGCAGCGCGCTTCGCAGGGACGTGCTGAGGCTTATTCTGTCAGGGACTGCGAGAGACGCTACTGTAGCGGCTCGAGCCAGATATTGCGGTACTCGATCGGGGCCCCCTCGCTCTGGAGGCAGATCTGGCCGGACTTCTCCGAGCATTGCGTCGCGACGTTCTGCAGCGTGCCGTTGACCAGGACCACGACCCAGTTGTCCCGGCAGAGGATGTCGTAGGAGTTCCATTCGCCGGCGGGCTTTTCGCTACTCTCGTGGAGCTTGGTGGTCCGGCGGCCGTTGACGCGCGGGCCGCCCCGGACGTGCTCGGCGAACTCCAGGCCGCCGATGACCCAGAAGTCGCCGGCGTTGCCGGAGGCCAACTGGCATTCGAGGCTCCGGGGCCAGACGGTATCCGGGCCGCTCGTGTGCACGAGCACACCGTTGTTGCCCGGCTTGGCCGGCCAGCGCCATTCCACGTGCAGATGGTAGTCCGCGTAGGGGGTCTTCGTCCGCATGTAGCCCGAGGGCTTGCCGGTGCAGCGCAACAGGCCGTTCTCAATGGACCAGGTCTGATCGACGTTCGCCGCGGGGTCCCGCAGGAACCGTGTCCAGCCGGTGAAGTTCGTGCCATTCCAGAGGACGGTCTTCTCGTGTGGTACGACCGGCTGGGCCTCTTCGACCGCGGTGACCGAGACCGCCAGCAGTGAGACGGACACCAGCGTGGCCGCACTACCCCAGGCAAATCCAAAACGCTTCATGCGTCCTCCCCTTGCTCGCAGTTGGCTCGACCATAAACGGCAACAGGGTGGCAACGGCAGGCGGAGTCTTCGCAGCTTGCCGATGACACCCAGCCTGAGACTGGAATGCAGAAGAGTCTACGCACCACCTCCATAGGACTCGTGCCAACGGCGGGTCGAGCGTTCGTAGTGTGCCCGTAAGGGCATATCGAAGAAACGCCTGACGGCGTCACTACGAGCGCACTCGCCGCCATCCCTACAATCATCAATGATCAACTATCAATCATCAATGTCAAATCAGTTGTGTCTGGCCGGGCACGGCCACCGGCGGCATCGGCAGCTTGCCGAACTCGTACGCCGGCGGCGTCAGATCCAGTTTGGAGGCGTTCAGCGCCCAATCCCACTTCAACGCCCGGCCCGTATATGCACTCATCCGACCCATAATCGAGGTCAGGGTACTTTCAGCGATCCGCCGGCCCTCATTTAACCGCTGATCCCGGCGAATCGCTTCAATCTGATCGGCGTGTTGTTTCACGCACGGATCATTCTTGTCCCACGCGATCTCGACCGGGTTCTGTCCCGTGATCCGGACCCCGGCGAAATCGGCCACCAGCGAACCTTTGGTGCCTGCCAACCGCTGATCGTTGCGGTCGGACATCTTATCGATCTGCGCGCCCATGTACTCGACGCGCAGCCCGTTCGGATACTCGTACTCCACAGCAAAGTGGTCGAACGAATCGCCGTACTCTGGCTCGGTTCGCGCCTGCCGGCCGCCCATGCCCAGGCACTGCACCGGGTGGGCGCCGACCAGCCAGTTCATCATATCGATATTGTGAACGTGCATCTCTACAATAAAATCGCCGCTGAGCCAGGTCATGAACAGCCAGCGGCGCAGCTGCCATTCCATATCCGACCAGCCCGACTCGCGCTCTTTCGGTCCCCAGCTGCGCATGGCATCACCGAGCCGAACGCACTGGCCGCCGAGAATCTCGCCGAGGGCACCGTCCTGAATCCGCTTGACGGCTTCGACCACGTGCGAGATGCGCCGCATCTGCGTACCCGCGACGATCGTCAGGCCCTTCTGGTCGGCCAACTCCGACGTCTGGATGACGGAGCGGACGCCGGCCGGGTCCACCGCCACAGGCTTCTCCATGAACACATGCTTGCCCGCTGCGATGGCAGCCTTCAGATGCGCCGGCCGGAAGTGCGGCGGCTCCGTCAGGATCACCAGGTCCACATCGGTCGCCAGGACCTTCAAATGGGCGTCCCAGCCGGTAAAGCACTTGTCATCCGTCACCTTCACCTTATCGGCCAAGTTCGGCTCCTCCGCGGCACCTTTTCTGCTCTGCCGCGGGCGGCTCGTGAGCGTCTGACGACACCGCTGGAGCCGGTCCGGGAACATATCCCCCATCGCCGTCAGCTCGACGCCGTCCGCCGCCTGAAGGCACTTGCCGATATCATGCGTCCCGCGGCCGCCGCAGCCGATCAGGCCCACGCGAATCCTGTCGCTCCCCGCGGCATAGGCCCGTGGATGGAAGGTGGTAGCCGCCGCCAGGGAAACCGCTCCGGCCGCCGCTTGTTTCATGAACCCTCGTCTCGAAACCCCCTCGGATCTGCCCTGCTCATTCATTGCGCCACCTCAGCATGGAAGTTTGAAGTCTGATGATTGATGGTCGATCCTGATCAAGATCACACATCAAAAACCTCAAAGCAACTGCGTCTTGCCCGGCACGGCCACCGGCTCGACGGGGAACTCAACCCAGTCGTACTTCGGCGGCGTCAGGTCCAGCTTCGAGGCCGTCATGGCCCAATCCCATTTCAACGCCCGGCCGGTATAGGCGCTCATCCGGCCCATGATGGCGTTCATCGTGCTCTCGGCCACCTGCTTGCCCTCGTTGATCGGCGTGGCGGTCCGGATGCTGGCGATCAGATCGGCAAATTCCTGCACGTAATGGTCGGGATCGGGCCCTTCGTACTTGAAGGGCTTCTCGCCCGCAATCACGCCGCGATCGACGTCCGCGACGCCCTTGGTGCCGACGACGCGCTCGGCGATCCGGCTGGTCGTGGTATTGTTGATCTGCTGGCACATGCTCGCGACCCGCACGCCCTTCGGGTACTCGTACTCGACCGCGAAATGGTCGTAGATGTTGCCCAGGGTGCGGACGGCCCGGCCACCCATGCCCAGGCATTGCTCCGGATGCCCCTGGAGAGCCCAGTTGATGACATCGAGGTTATGCACGTGCTGCTCGACGAGGTGGTCGCCGCTGGTCCAGGTGAACCACGGCCAGCTCCGGCACTGCCACTCGACATCGGAGCGGTTCTCCTTGTCCCACCATTTCCAATAGCCGAGCATGTCGCCGCCGTTCCAGTAGGCCTGGGCCGCGACGATCTCACCGATCTGGCCGTCATGAATCCGCCGGATGATCTCCTGGTACTTTTTGCTGTGCCGCCGCTGGGTGCCGGCGACGATGGAGAGCTTCTTCTGCGCCGCCAGCTCCGAGGTCGCGATGATGGAACGCATCTGTTTGGGGTCCACGCCCGCGGGCTTCTCCATGAACACGTGCTTGCCCGCTTCGATCGCGGCCCGGAGATACATCGCCCGGAAACAGGGCGGCGTCGTCAACAGGACCATGTGCACGTCGGTCTGAACGACCTTCTGCGGCGCATCCCAGCCGACGAAGCACGTATTCGGCGTGACCTTCACCGCCTCAGGGACGTCCTTGCGGAGCTTGGCGAGGGACTCGTTGAGACGGTCCTCGAACAGGTCGCCCAGCGCCACGATCTGCACACCCGGCGCGCTCTTGACGCAACTGACGAGGTCGCGGGTGCCCTGCCCGCCGCAACCGATAATGCCAACCCGGATCGTATCTGAGCCCGCCGCGTACATCCGTCCCGCCACGCCCGCCGCCGCCAGCGAGGCCGCCGATACCTTGAGAAAACCACGACGCGAAACACCGCTCTGATTCATAGTCGTCCCCTGCGATTGATGGTTGCGATCCATTGCCTGCCTCTCACATGTCTTCCCGAGGCAGTTCGCGAATAGTCATGTTGCGGAACTCGACCCGGCCGCCCTGGCTTTGCAGGCCGATGTATCCGCCCGTCCGTGTCAGGCCGGGATGCGTCTGGAACTGATCGGGATAGTACGTCAGATCCGTGTCGATGATCTTCTCGCCGTTGAGGCCCACCTTCAGGCGCGACCCCCGGGCGACGATGACCATCTGCTGCCATTCGCCAGGCTTCTGGCTGACGTGCTCGGCCGGGGCCTGGACGCCATAGATGCTGCCGGCGTACTGCTCCGGCTCGAGGTCGCGCCATTGCTCTGCATAATCGTCGACGATCTGAATCTCCACGCCCGCGTAGGCCGGATTACCCTCCAACGGCGTGCGGAGGAAGATGCCGCTGTTGCCGCCCGGCGGGATGCGGAACTCCACCGACAGCGCGAAGTCCTCGTACTGGCGGGCCGTGGCCAGCCAGCCGGCGTTCTCCCCTTCGGCATACAGGACCCCATCCTCAAACCGCCAGGCCTCTTCCCGCCCCCCGATCTGCTGCCAGCCGATGAGACCCGTAGCCAGGAGATTCGCCTCAGGAGACCGCGTGCGGATCCGCACTGCGCCCTGGGACGACCGATGGCACGAGCTCGCACACAGCATCAGTGAGAACACCAGGAACACGAGGACGAGTTTCACCCCGTACATATCACACCTCCGACAGTTTACTGCGTTACCATCCACGCCGTCAGAGTACCCCGGGCCCTCCGGGCCGTCAAGCCTCTGCCACAGTCGCGGCATTTACGATTCTTGATTTGTGAGTCAAGTACCTCCAGCAGAGCTGGAGGCTTGTAATGTGAACCGCTCAAAGCGGATTGTTTAGGAGCCGCCTACGGCGGCGATCAGTCGAACATCTT
>JALORE010000423.1 GCA_025459125.1 Planctomycetota bacterium
GCATCGGCAGCCCAGGTTGACAAGAGACATCATCCGCGTTGGGCGGAGCGTTGCGGATTGGCAACAACCGAAGCGGAAGTTGCAGTCGGCCGATTGCCGCTGTGCGGGCATGACGACCGCCACTCGTCCTTCAACCGCACACACAAGACGGGGCTTTGCGGGCGGCTTGTGCGCATTTTCGAGGGCGGCGACCGGTCCCCGCTTTCATTTTCCGCGGTAAAAGGAGACAGTGAAATGTCGCTCTATCGACCAAAGGAGCTCGCATGATTGGCTATTCTCGACGTGAATTCCTCGCCGCGTCGGCGAGCATTGTAGTCAACGCCGGCTGGCTCGGCTCGCCGCTCGAATTGCACGCGATGCTCGTCGGCGAGTGGTCGTGAATCATTCAGACCCCAGGGGCAAGCCAGAGAGTGCTTCGCTTCGATAGCCTCCAAACACCCTCTCCACCCAACATGGTCAAGTTATGAAAACGACTCTCACGTATCAGGCGGCGCAGGTATTGGTTTTGGCAGCGGCCTTGGCGGGTTCGCTCCCAAATGCAAATGCGTCTGAACAAGTCACGCCGACGTTTCCATCCGCCGCCAAGACCGCGGCGTCCCACGTCCGCCCTCTGGCGTCGATCGAACTTTACAATCCAACGCCCTGGACGGAGCCCGTGGCCGTCGAGGTGCCGGTGGGCCGCATCGCCACGCCGGGGATGATCGACTGGGCCGGCGTCCGCCTGATGCTGGACGGCAAGGAACTCTCGTTCGCCATTCGCGAGGGACGCGTCCACTGGAAATCGCGTCTGACTGCCCCGGTCCCCCAACCGCGCGCCGAGGACCTGTTGGTTTTCTCCCTCCCGCTGCCTAGGGGCGTTTGGATCCGTGTCGAAATCATTCCGGGGAGACCGACGACCGGATCGGCGCTCACTCGAGGGAGCGGCGTCTGCACGGTGTCGTATCCCGATCTGAAGGTGGCAATCGACGAAGCGTCGGCGACGCTCACCAACTTGAGCGTCTCAGGCAAGCCGCTGCTGGCCGGGCCGCTGGAACTCGGGCTCTATGCCGTGGAGGATGGAACGATGGCCTTCACGGGTCCCTTGGGCTGCTCCTACGATTCGCCGACGCTCACCATCAAGAAGGGCGCCAAGCTGAAGGCTCCCCAGGCGCGGCTGGCCTCGTCGTCCTCTTCCCTTGCGCTGACCGAATTGAACTTTGTGATCGAACCGGCCCAGGGGCCCATGCTGGCTGTGACCTACCGGATTCACCCAAGTGGCTTGATCGAAATTATCTCCGACGAACGTCCCTGGCAGGGCCGCTCGCCCTGGCTGGACTTTGCCGTCGAGTTCAACCTCAAGCTCGCCGGAACCAAGCGGCTCCTGCCTCTGCTTCAGACCCGTCATCCATTCTATGGATTCAAGGATTATTCCGCGCCCGTCCGCTTGGCCGGGGCACTCTACCGAACGCCTCAAGCCCAGGTCCTGGAATTCGGCGAAGAAACGATCAACGGCCGGCGTTGGGCCAGGCAGCTCTATATCGACGAGCGACCAGATTCAGCCAGAACCAAGGGGCTGGTCGAGATGGTCTGCGAAGGTCCGATCGTGCAGGTCACCCCCGTAAGCACGCCTCTGCCACAGGTGGGAGTGCAAGTGAACTATCCTGAGGATTCCAAGGCGGCCGCCGAAACGCTCGTCAAAGCCCTGACGGATTGCGGCCTCCCGGCCCAGCTCGGCGGCAACTCGGCACCGAGTGGCGAAACGTGTCTAGTGACCCTGAGAATGGCGGCAGATCCGCACAGTGAAGGATTGGAGGGTGACGGGTTTTCCATCCGCCGGGATCATCCTGGCCAGGGCCTCACGATTCTGGCCGGGACCCGCCTGGGACTCCTGCGGGGCGCGCTAAAAGCCGCCGAGCACTTGCGGTGCAATCCGGCGGCCACCGAGGGGGCGCAGGATAACGCCGGGATTGGCCACCTCGCCCCTCTCCTCGGCGCAACGGGGCGTGGGAGTGATTCTCCGGCGGCCAAGACACTGCCCCTGATCGCCGGTAATCCCGCCGTGGACGTACGCGGCGGGGGGTTCGGCGGCGGCAATCATGAGGTCGATTTCCCCTACGATACCGAGGCCGAATGGAAACGTGTCTTCGACAACCTGCTCGCCTCGGGCATGAACAAATTCACCTGCCTCGGCATGTGGGGCAACTGGAAACTGCCGGCGTTGTACAAGTACATGCCCGAGCTACGGTCCACGGCTCCGGACGCCTACGACGAGGTTTCGGGCGCGAAGTTCACGGAGTTCGAACTGCATCGTGAGAAGGGCCTGCGACTGATCCAGTACCTTCACGACCGGGGCGCCAAAGTCTGGCTGTGGATTCCAGTGGGCTGCGTCCCCACGACCTTTGCTGCCCGATACCCCGAGGCGATGTGCACGGGAAGCCAGAAGGTTCCGCGCATCATGCACCCGAAGTATCGGCAGTACCTGGACGCCTACTTCCGGGAAATCCTGGAGACCTATCCGCTGGATGGCTTCATGTTGGTCCGGGATGACAACGGTGGACTCGACCAGAGCGCCGAGTACCAGAGCTTCCTGGAAACCTCGCGGACCAAGGATCCTGCCTGGGAGCAATATCTGCTGATCTACGACCTGCTGCGGAACAAGGGATTCCAGGGCACGGTCATGGTTTATCCCTACTACGATCTCTATGCGCCGCGCCTCGATCCGCTGGTTCCCAAAGATTTCTTCATGGGCGGCCATGGCAGCGGCATGGGCATGCTCACCCGCGACTATGAAACGCTCGGTCCGATGGGCGACACCTGGATCGACAATCTCTACACCAGCTTCCGCGTGGCGCCCACACCGCGGATGAAACGCCTGCTGGCCGATCGCGGCAGTTACTGGATCGGCGGCGCCTACTGGGGCACGGAATTGCCGTGGGAGGCCGTGGGCTATTTCGGCTGGCAGCCCACCGCAACGGTCAATACCTTCCGCTACGACTGGGGGTTGAGGATGTTTGGCGTCCCCGCCAAGGCCGTGGATTTCGCCTCGTTTAGCAGTGCTTATGAAAACCTGTGGGACATCTACAACACGGATCTGCTGCCCTACAATTGGCAACTGAAGCTGAGTCCCGCCCAGAGGACGCAAGCCGCCGAATCCGGCCGCACGTGGCTCGGGCTGTACCGCGAGCGACTCCAACAGCTCCAGCCGCCAGCCTCAGACGCTCAAGCCCGCTGGCTGGCTCAGGTCAGCCTGTACGGCACGTTCTTCGAGTATTCCCTCCGCCGGCTGGAACTACACACTCGGCTGTTCGACCTCGTGACTCCCTACAAAGCTCAGGTCGAGGCATCGCAACCCTTGCCTGCGGAGGTGCGTCAGAGTGTCATTACGGTCTACCAAGAACTCTATCGCTGCGCCGAGCCATTTGCGGCCCAGACCAAGCTTACGCCCGGCGACATGCTGCGCGCTACTGAACCGATGACGTCCCCTTACAAAGAGTGGGTCGCCGGGTTCAATGGCTGGTTGGAAGCCAAGCTGGACTTCAAACAGTTCGCGGGTTCGCTGAACGTCTCGCCGTTGGAAGTGGCGGCCGGTCAGCCCTTCGAGCTCACGGTCGAATTGGCCAACCGAGGCGTCTGTCCCTGGATCCCTGGCGTGGGCCATAGGCTATTGCTTGAGGGAGATTTCAAGAAACTGGGGCTGCCCGAAACGGTGGATCTTGCCGGCGAGTGGGTTTTGCCCGGAGACAAACGGCGGCTGACCCTCAAGGGTTCCGCCCCGGCGACCAGCGGCCAGAGCGAATTCACGATCTCGTTCGTCTCGCCCTTCTATCTGTTTCAAGCCGTCATGGACAATCGCGTCCAGTTGGTGTGGAAGTAGGGCCCCGCCGCAGGATAACCCGGCCTGCCGTGAGGTTACGGGATCACGACGATTCTGCTATGGTGGATGGGGGGAGCGGAATATGAAGCAGGTCAAAGTGATTATCGAAAAGCATCCCGACGGCTACGTCGCATATCCGGTCGGCGTCAAAGGCGTCGTGGTGGGCGAACGGGATTCATACGAAGATGCCTTGCGGGACGTCCAGTCGGCGCTGAAATTCCATCTGGAAACGTTCGGGGCAGATGTTCTGGACGGGGACGAAACCCCGATTCTCGAAGCCTTTGTCGCCGAAGCCAGCGTGTGACACGCCCATGCCGAATCACTTGAAGATCAAGAGTTCCACCTTGCGACCGGTTGTCGCCCGTCCGGCATTCCGTGCGAGGATTTCCTGGCTGCCGATGTCGAAGC
Organism: Planctomycetota bacterium; assembly: GCA_025459125.1. GTDB lineage: Bacteria > Planctomycetota > Phycisphaerae > Sedimentisphaerales > Anaerobacaceae > PLanc-01. The sequence goes on from JALORE010000423.1 coordinate 4,262, forward strand.
CAGGCGACAGGGGAACCCGATTGGGAATTGATACGGCTGACTCCCTTTGGCTTTCGCACACGTGGTGCGATGGTCCGTTGCTCCATCACTTACC
>JALORE010000424.1 GCA_025459125.1 Planctomycetota bacterium
TCGAGCAGGGCCGCCGCCTGGATCACCTTCTTGAAATGGGCCAGGACCGCGCGGGCCTCGTCCGCCTCGGGGCTGAGGTAGTTCGGGTAGTAGCCGAGCGAGCTGATACTCACGCCGGAATTCTCCAGCATCTGGCGGACCTCCTGGACCTGGCGCCGGCCGAAGTCCGTGACATCGAGGTGCGTCACGCCCGCATAGCGGCGCTCCGCCTTGCCCTTGGGCCAGCACATCAGCTCGACGCAGGAATAACCGGCCTCGAACGCGAACTCCACGACCCGGTCCAACGGCAGATCCGGCAGAATGGCACTGACAAACCCGAGTTTCACTGTTGTCCTCCTTTCACGGACACCCATCGGCCTTGGCGATGGCTCCGCAGAATGGCTTCGCACAGCAGGATCTCGCGATGGCCGTCGGCGAAGGTGGGAAATGTTGCGGGCGCCGCGAAGTCCCCCGCCTTGAGATAATCGTAGAACGCCCGGAAGCACTGCTTGAAGGTGTCCGGGAAACCCTCGTTGTGACCGCCGGGATAGTTCGTGAACCGCCGGGCCTTGTCCCCGAGCAGCGACGGGTCGCGGATCAGGCTCTCGTTGGGCTGGTCCCGGTGGCCGATCCACATCTCGTTGGGCTGCTCGCTGCACCAGGCCAGGGCCTGGTTCGCGCCGGCGATCTCGTACCGCAGGCAATTCTTCCGCCCCGCCGTCACCTGCGAGACCCACAGGCACCCGCGGGTCCCGCCGGTAAAGCGCAGCAGCACGCAGCCATAGTCCTCGGTCGCGATATCGATCGACTCGGTCTTGACCGCGGCTTTCTCCTGCTTGCCCTTGAAGGTTTCGACCTCCCCCAGGGGCCGCTGTCGCACGGGATGCACGGTCGAGAGATCGGCACAGACCGCCTCGACCTCCAGGCCGGTAATCGCATGGATCAGGTCCAGCCAGTGCGTGCCGATGTCGGCGATGGCCCGCAGCTCGCCCCCCTCTTCGGCGAGCACCCGCCAGTTGTAGTCGGTGGGATGGAAGAGCCAATCCTGGACATAGCTGCCGCAGACGGAGTACTGTTGTAGTTGACGCCCGCCGCACAGCCGCAGCGCCAGGCCAACTCGACCAGCTCGGCCGACTCGGTCGAATTCATCGCCAGCGGCTTCTCGCACAGCACGTGCTTGCCCGCGTTCAACGCGGCCTTGGCCATCGGGTAGTGCAGCCGGTTCGGCGTGGCGATGTGCACGACCTGCACGCTCTTGTCATCGAGGATCTCCTCGAAGCTCGTATACGCCTTCGGCAACCCCAGGGTCCTGGCCGCCAGCTCCGACTCGCCTTTCGAGACCCCGAGGATTCCGGTGACCTCCACGCCGATGCGTCCCAGCGCCTCCACGTGCACCGGCCCAATGAACCCCGCGCCCACCACCGCCGTGCGAATCTTCTGCATACCCGTATCTCCTTGCGGTAACCCGTACCGGCCCCAACGGTAGCACGGCGCACGGCTTGTGTCAACCGCTCGTAAGACCTGGGGTGCATGACGCCCACCCCTGAAAAGGTGAGGACTGGGTGGCAGCGGCAAGCGGAGTCTTCGGAGCTCGCCGATGGCGTTTGCGTCCACCCTGCGAGCCAGCGGCAAGCGGCGCTGGCCGCTGCCACCCGTCATACGCCTTGAATGCAGAGAGGTCTACGTACCACCTTTACAGGGCTGGGTGCATGACCGTAGTTGCGTGGCCGCCGGCAGCCGTTCGGAGTTCCGCGTTCACGCGGGTCCGAGTCTCCCGAGCCGCGAGACCTGTCACAACTGGTGCTAAACGAAGTGGGCGGCAGCACTCGGGCGGGATGCGGCGAGATACGATACGAGTTCTCTCCGATCGAGGCGTGCGGACGAAGCCATGCTCCCAAGAGGACGGTTGGAACCGTCAGTGCGTACGCCACCATCGTATACCATTTCGGCGCGGGGATCGCGCTCTGGCCCCCGAGCGGTGCCCACTCGTAGATCAGCAGCCCGAAGAGGACAAGCCCCAGCGCATGGGCGATTTCCCTGCGGCGGGCAATGACGCCCGTCACAAATCCGCCGAGGACCGACCAGGCGAGACCTACGCCGAGAGTGACCAACCACCATCCGGTGGAAAGAGGCACACCGGCCTGGAACGTCTCGCGGTTGAAGAGAGCGATCGCTATCATCGTCCCGACGTAACCCACCACCGCCACCGCCCAGCCCAAGATAACAGCAAGACCGCTCCGCAGAATCTGCCGGTTCGCGTCCTATCTCCCTGAATCGCCTGTCTTGTGCACTCCCGACGCGTGAGGTTCTCGTGCCTGTAACAATAACAGCAGCTTCATCTGTCCGGAAAAGCAATGCGCGACCCCGAGAGACTCCGATCTGCCCACGGCTTGGCAGACAGACGCACGGCTGGTCGTCATACTATGCTATTGTCATCCATGATAGAAACCCGTATGCTGCCCAACGTTCACCGGCAGATCGTCTCGGTGCCGTGTTGGCTGGATTGCAGAATCTTCGAAAGGTGAGGAGTCACGCCATGGGGAATCTCCGACTGGTCTTGCTGATTGCCGCGTTGAGCTCGAGTGCCGGAGCAGCGGAAGTGCCGCTGCAGCCTTTTGGGATGGATTGGCGGGACAATGCGGGGGCGGGGGTCGATCTGTCGTCGCTGCTGGAGGCGCCGGCGGGCCGGAGTGGGCACGTCGGGATCAAGGATGGGCATTTCACGACGGCGGAGGGCAGGAGACTGCGAATCTGGGGCGTCAATGTCACCGGGGCGGCGTGTTTTCCGGCGCGCGAGGATGCGCCCGTCGTCGCGGCGCACCTGGCCCGGTTCGGGATCAATTGCGTGCGGTTCCATTTTCTGGATTCGAATTGGGCCGGCCTGTTTGTCCGCGGCCGGGACGACACGCGGGTTCTCGATCCAAAGCAGTTGGACACGCTCGACTCCTTCGTCGCCGAGTTGAAGAAACGTGGCATTTACACGAACCTGAACCTCAACGTCGGACGCGTCTACCGCAAAGGTGACGGCGTGCGGGACTATGAGTACCTCGGCCTCGCCAAGGTCGTGAACTACTTCGATGAGCAGGTGCAGCTGCTGCACAAGGAGTACGCCCAGCAGCTTCTGACGCATCGCAATCCCTATACCGGCGCCGAGTACCGGCACGAGCCGGCGGTGGCCATCGTTGAGCTGGTCAATGAGAATTCGATCGTCGAGGCGTGGTTCAGCGACCGCCTGCTCGGCAAGAACACCCAGAAGAACCCCGGCACCTGGACCGACATCACCGCCTGGTACGCCGAGCAGCTCACCGCCAAGTACAACCAGTGGCTCCAGGAGACGCGCAGTCCCCGGGAATTGGACGCGCTGCGCAAGCTGGCGGGCGTGGCGGAAGGCGCGCCGATTCCCCGCCTGACCAAGGCCCAGTTCAAAGACGCGCCGGCGGAGCGGTTCCACGCCGAGGCGGCGTTCTACATGCACCTGGAACAGGCCTACTTCAGCGGCATGTACCAGTATCTCAAGAACGATCTCGGCGTGCAGGCTCTGGTCGCGGGCACGAGCGACCACAATCACTACAACAGCGGCTATCCGCTCCTGACCTCGACTTGTGCGTGCGACGTCATCGACGGCCATGTCTACTGGCAACACCCGAGCTATATCCAGAATCCCAAGGGAGGGCGGCAGGGTTTCACCATCCCCAACACGCCGATGGTGGACGATCCCTCCAATTCCACGGTGGTGCAGCTCTCCCGCACACCTCTGGCGGGCAAGCCGTACACCGTCTCGGAAATCAACCATCCGTTCCCGAACGAGTACGCCTGCGAAGGTTTCGGGATTCTCGCGGCCTACGCGGCCTTCCAGGACTGGGACGGCGTATTCCTCTATACCTTCGAGCACAAGGTCCCCAGCGAGTGGACGGCGAAGATGCCCAGCCACTTCGAGGTCCGTCCCGACCCGGTGAAGATGATGAATATCGCCGCGGGAGCGCTGCTGTTCCTGCGGGGCGACGTGCAGCCGGCACGGGAAACGATCTACCGTTCCTACTCACCGCAACAGGTCCGCGAGAGCATCCGGCTGCCCTCGTCCCAGCGGCCCTTCTTCACCCCGGGCTTCAACCCGGCGGCGGCCCTCGTCCACGCCACCCGGATTCGCAGCTTCGCGGCAGCCCTGCCGCCCTCGGCGGGGTTCACTCCCGTGGACGGGGGTGCCCCATTCGTCTCCGATACCGGCCAGCTCGCCTGGCACCACGCGCAAAAACGACAGGGCTTCGTAACCCTCTCGACGGACCGGTCCCAGGCCCTCATCGGTTTCATCGGGCAGGCCGACAAACCGCTGCCGAATCTGGCGGCGGCGGTCGAGAACGAGTTCTGCTCCATCATTCTGACCTCGCTGAACGACAAGCCCATCGCGCAGGCGGACCGGCTGCTGTTGGTCACGACCGCGCGGGCAGCCAACGCCAACCTGCAGTGGAACGATAAACGGACTTCCCTTACCGACTGGGGCACCGAGCCCAGCGTGATCGAGCCGGTCAAAGGATTCGTCACGCTGCGAGGCATCGGTGCGGCCGCCCGGATCGAGGCCATCCCGCTCGACAGCGGCGCCAAACCTCTGGGCCGGCCCATCCCGGCCGAGAAGACCGCCGAGGGTTACCGCGTGCCGCTCGGCGCGCCGGTCACACCCTGGTACCTCATCCGTGTCATGGACAGGTAAGCGGCAGACCTGCACGCGTCTCTGGAGACCTGGGACGTCCTGGTTCGTGGTGTGCCCGTAAGGGCATAGGAGCGTCTAACTTAATGACCGCTCCACGGATGGCTGCCGCTCTCTGTCATTCCCGCGCAGGCGGGAATCCAATCGCGTCTTGGCGTTTGCTGGACCCCGGCCTGCGCGGGGGTGACAAGAGGGGCGAACGCTCATCCCGTTAAAAGGCGATAATGCTTCATGACAATTGACTTCTCGGACGGGTGGCAGCGGCAAGCGCAGCTTGCCGATGGCGTGGGCGTCTGTCCCACGAGCCATCGGCAAGCTCCGAGGACTCCGCTTGCCGCTGCCACCCGGAGTCTGGCTCAGGCGTACGAAGAACTCCGTCGTAATCGGTATACGGGCATGAGAGATAACGCCTTACGGCGTCACTACAAACGCGTTGTCGTGGCGTCAATCTGCGTCGGAGCGGGTGGCATCGTCAAGGCCGAAGGCCTTGGCGATGGTCTCGCGCACATTCAATCCCCCCAGCGCCAGGCGGCGCTTGACGATGTCACCCGAACCGTTGTGAGTCGACTTCTGAGCTTCTCACCTCATCTCAGGGATGAATCCAGCGGGGCAGAAGCAGTGCGATATCGGGGAAAAGAATCAGCAGCACGGCGGCGTGATGACGCCCATCTGCGTCACCAGGACGATCATCACCCCGAACCAGATCGGGTCATAGCCCAGGTTGAGCACGACCGGGTAGAAGATGGGGATCGTCAACAGGACCAGGGCCAGGGCATCCACGAAGCAGCCGGCGATGAGGTAGAAGACCACGATCAGACCGATCACCATCCAGCCCGGCAGGGCCAGCCCGCCCAGCCACGTCGCCGTGGCGAACGGAATCCGCGTGATCGCCAGGAAACGCCCGAAGACGGCCGCACCGGCGACGATGATCATGACCATGCACGATGTCCGCAGCGTCTCGTGGAATGACTGCACGAGCGTCTTGAAGCTCAGGCTGCGTTTGAGCGCGGTGATCAGCATCGTGCCGGCCGCTCCGATGGCAGCACCCTCCGTGGGCGTGAAGAACCCGTAGAACATGCCGCCCATCACCGCCACGAAGAGCACCAGCGTCTCCCAGGCGCCGCGCAGGGACAGGATCTTGTCCTTCCAGGAGGAGGCGGGCGCCCGCGGCCCGAGCTCGGGCCGGCGCCGGCATTGCCAGTAGATCACGAGGCAGAACAGCAGCGCCGTCAGCAGTCCCGGCAGAATGCCCGAGATGAAGAGCTTGCCGATGGACTGCTCGGTCATGATCGCGTAGACGATGAACACGACGCTGGGCGGGATCATCATGCCGATGGTCCCGCCGGAAGCCACCGCCCCGCAGGCCAGTTCCATGCTGTACTGGTAGCGCCGCATCTCCGGCAGGGCCACCGCCGCCATCGTCGCGGTCGTGGCCGGGCCCGACCCGCAGATCGCCCCGAAGGCGGTGCACGCACCGACCGTCGCCATGGCCAACCCACCCGGCAAGGGTCCCAGCCAATGATACGCGGCGCCGAAGAGGCGCCGGCTGATCCCGCCGTGAAAGGCGATCTGTCCCATCAGGACGAACAGCGGAATCACCGTCAGGCTGTACGAGGCGAAGGTCTTGTACAACTCGAAGGTCATCATGCTCGTGGCCGCATGGAGATTCACGACGCACGCGAAGCCCACGAACCCCACGATCGCCATGGCCACCGCCACCGGCACACTGCTGCACAGCAGCAGCACCAGCGCCACACATCCCAGGATGCCGATCTGTTCCGGTGTCACGGCTTCATCAACTCCTTCCCGGGGTGCGTCACTTGATACAGGAGTACCAGGATGGTCGCGGCCGTGCAGACGGCGATCCAGTGCGGCAGCCAGAACACCGGCCAGCGCAGCGTGAGCGTCACCTGGCCGCTGGCCGCCAGATCGACCCCGTACTGAACGAACCGCCAGGTCAGAAAAGCAAACAGGGCGATGAAGACCAGTCCCACCACCGTGCTCAGCACGATCCGCCCGCGGGGCGGCAACTGGCGCGGAAGAAACTCGATGGCCACGTGGCCGCGGCAGGCCGTGGTGTAGGGCAGAGCCCCGGCGATCACGATGGCGCCCAGCAATTCGATGAGATCATAGGTGCCCGGCAGCGGATAGCCGACCCGCCGGCCCACGACGTCCACGCAGGTCACGACGATCATCGCCGCAATGGCCAGTCCCGCCACGGCGGCCAGGAGGCGCACCACCCGGCGCAGCACGGAAGCCAGAATCCCATCGGTCTGTTGCTCGGCTGTGTTCTGCATGAATACCGACTTCGTCCGCCGCGCCACCTAGCGGGAGTATTTCGCAATGAGGTCCTGGGCATCTTTGAGGAACTGCTCGCCCGGAAGCCCTTTCCCCTTTGTTGCCGCCAGATAGTCATTCAGAACCGGCTGCACCGCCGCTTTCCACTTCTGCTGTTCCTCGGGCGTCAGCGGGATCATCTCGCGCTTGAGGGTGGTGACGAATTCCCGTCCCGCGGCGTCGGCCTCATCCCAGGCCTGGCCGTGCCTGGCCACCCAGTCCTTGCTGACCTCGGCGAAGATCTTCTGAATGTCCCGCGGCAGGCTCTCCCACTTCTTCCGGTTCATCGTGACGAACATGGCGGTCGTGTAACCGACCACCGTCGCATCGGTGACCGAGTTGATGACCTCCCCCTGCTTCCAGCCCTTGAGCGTTTCGATGGGGCACAGCGTCGCGTCCACGACGCCCTTCTGCAGGTTCTCGTACGTATCCCCCTGGGGCATCCCCACCGGCGTGCCGCCCAGAGCCGTCACGGTCTTGCTGGACAGGCCCGTCGCACGGACTTTCAGGCCCTTCAGGTCCGCCAGGCTCCGGACCGGCTTGCGGGAGGCCAGCAGTCCCGGCCCGTGGGCGTGCACGTAGAGGATATGCGTGTCCGCCACTTCCGCCGGCTTATACTTCTCCGTCAGCTCCGTGGCGATCCGGGTCGCGACGGCGCCATTGGGATAACCCAGGGGCAGGTCCAACCCTTCCAGCAGCGGGAAACGGCCCGACGTGTAGGCGAAGCAGCTCATCCCGAGATCCGAGACGCCGCTGACCACGCCCTCATAGCACTGCGGCGCCGCGGTGAGGGTGCCGCCGGAGTAGATCGTGATCCGCACCCGGCCGTTGCTCCGCTTCTCGATCTCCTTGGCCCAGGCCTCGGCCGTCGTCGTCTGCACGTGCGTCGGCGGGAAGAAGATGCTGTAGGACAAATTGATCGTCTTGGTCTGCGCCGCCGGCGCTGCCGTCCCGCTACCCTGCTGTTTCTTGACACAGCCCGCCAAGATGAGGCACGCGCTTGCCGCGATTGCCACTGCCAACGCCGGAAGTCGTCCTGTTCTACCCATGCGGGTCTCCTACTCTCTGTCTTTGTGACTGATAGCCACCAACCGCCCTGCCGCTCACGACGGAACGGACAAACGAGGGGGCCATCTTATCCGGCCCAGGCCGCCAATGCAATTGGCAAACCGGGACCAGAGTGCAGGTCTGTGGTTGCACGGTCGCCCGCGGTCGTTCGAAGTGGGCTCGGGTCTCCAAGTGTGGCATTTCGCACTTGGGAGCCCTTCCCAAACGGGACAACATCGCGTTTGGGGTCGCCGTACGGCCTTCAGGCGGGTAAGACTCCTCTGGCGGGCATCATTTCGTCGCCGGCGGCTAGGAAGACTCGGACCCGCGCGAGTGCGGTACTCCGAACGCGCTGCGCTCCCCGCCACGCG
>JALORE010000162.1 GCA_025459125.1 Planctomycetota bacterium
GGGAATGTCCTGCGGCCTCAAGCCCGTCATTCACCACTTCCCCGGGGCCGAGGCCATGCTGCCGCGGCCGCAGCTGTTCACGATCGCCGAGCAGTTCTGCGAGCAGGTGCTCAGTGCCGACTACCGTCCTCCGCAGTATCGCCGCTTTGTGGAGCAGCGCTATCCGATCGAGGGGCAGTGGCAACAGGTCAACGAGATTCTGAGCCACTTGGAGGTCGAGATCGACGGGACGAACGCGCCCGAGGCCGTCTCACCGATCACCGTACCAACGGATCATCCCGGCGGCCCGGCCGCCGCAGAGAGCGAGGGTTGAACATGGATACCGCACACACGAACGACCTCAACCGGTCACCACAGACGCCGCACTACGAGACCCTGCGCGAGCTGGGCGATTGCTACACCTCGGTCGGCGATTTCGACCAGGCCCAGGATTGCTACGAAAAGGCGGCTTCGCTCGGTCCCGATGAGCCGGGGCCCTACATCGGTCTCGGGGTCGCGGCCCTGCAGACGCAACGGCTGGAGGATGCCGAGATCGCCTTTCGTGTGGCCCACCGCCTGGACCCGAAATGTGCCAAGGCCTGCACCGGTCTGGCTATGGTCGCCCAGCAAAGGCGGGATTTGCCGCGAGCCTTCGACTTTTACCTGAAATCCCTCGACTTGGACGCGGACAACATCATGGCTCTCCTGGGGTTGTTCCAGGTTTCCTGCGACATGGGCTCCTTTGCCAGGATCACCCGCTACCTGGAAGCCTACCTGGGGATGCACCCGGACGACACTGCCGTGATGTTCGCGCTGGCGGCCTTGTACCTGAAGGATGGCCGACTCGATTCGTCGCGCACAACCCTGTTGCGACTGCTCGCCCGTGAGCCCGGCAACCGCGATGCCGCCAATCTGCTCGAAGAGGTGGAGCATGCCCGCGCCGGTGCCCGGCCGGGCGGTGCGGCCCCGGGCCCGGTGGAGGCGCCATGAGCCACCGGCCCACCAGCCCGCCTGCGGTTGGCGGCGCGAGGGTGTTGGACTGCCTGCAGGAATTGCTGGCACGACAGCTTGAGCTGGTACGCCAGGGTGACCTGATCGCGGCGGCGCAGTTGGCCGAGGAGACCGGCCGGCAGGTGCAGGCGGTGGTCGAGGCGCGGGCGCACGAGGCGCCGGGGACGGCGGCTCAACGGCAGCGTCTCGAGCATCTCTATGGGGACCTGTGCCTGGCGCTGAAGGCCCAGCGTGCCGAGACCTCCGCGGCCCTGAACGAGCTGCGGCGGGGCCTGCGCGTCCTGAACGCCTACTCAAGAACCGGGCGTTTTCGACGATAATCTATCGGGACGGGAGGAGTCGGACGCGCATGAAAGGTGTATAAAAATGGCCGGCATACAACTGGGGGGCCTGTTCACAGGCATTAACACGACGACCCTGATCCAGCAGCTTCTCGCCGCGGAACAGGGAACGCTCAATCGGTACAAAGCGCGGCAGGTGGTCTGGAGCAACCGGGAGACCGCTCTCAACGACCTGGAGACCAAGCTGAAAGCCCTGAGGAATCCGGTGGGGGCCCTGACCGATGCGAGCGAGCTGCAGGAATTCAGTGTCGCATCCAGCGATGCGGAGATTCTGACCGCCGCGGCGTCGAATAATGCCTTCGAGGGTAACCACAGCGTTGTCGTGAATCAACTCGCGAGTGCGGAACGCTGGGTGCACACGGTCGGCAAGGAGTATGAAGAGGACACCGTCGGCGCGGGCACGTTCATCTATTCCTACCATCATCAGGAGACGACGATCGTGACCACGGCGGAAACGACGCTCGAAGACCTGGTCGGACTGATCAACAACGACTCGAACAATCCGGGCGTTACGGCCAATCTCTTGTACCATGGCGGCATGTACCATCTTGTGCTCAACGGCAACGATGTCGGCTCGGATTACGCGATTGCCATCAATGCGAGCAACACGGAGGTCTGGCAAGCCGCCACGACGTTGACCAAGGACAATGGCGATGCGACCGGGACGACTAAGATCACGGAACTCGACCAGTTCGATGGCACCCTCGTGGGAGATGAGACCATCACGATCGGTGGCACACGGCACGATGGCACGGCCGTCAACCAGAGCCTGTCCATCGACAGAAACACCAAGCTCGATCATCTTCTGCAGGAGATCGAAGACGCCTTGGGCGGCACGGCGACCGCCGTTCTGGTCAACGGCCAGATCCGTCTGACCGACAACACCTCCGGTGCCAGTCAGATGACCTTGAGCCTGACGTACAACGCCGGGACGGGCGCCACCACGCTTGATCTGCCGGCCTTCGCGGTGTCGACGGAGGGCGGGAGCGCCGTGGCCAGCCTGGCGGGGTTTGCCGCCGCGGACTTCACCGAGACGCAATCGGCCCAGGATTCCCAGATCCGCGTCGATGGCTACCCGGGCGGCACGTGGATTACGCGCAGCTCCAATACCATCAGCGACGTCATTCATGGCGTGACGCTGAACCTGCACAACACCGGAACCGCGCAAGTGGATCTGACGCAGGACACCCAGGCCGTGCGGACCCGGCTCAATCTGGTTGTCGCCGCCTACAACGCCGCCGTGACGCTCTACCAGGAGAAGACGGGCTACAATCAAACCACCAAGACCGCCGGCGTGCTCATGGGCGATGTCGTGATCTCCGATCTGGCGGAGAGCCTGCGAACACCGTTGATCCAGCAGGCCGCCGGATCTGTCGCCGGCGCGGACAGCTTCACGCTGCCGGCCGAGATCGGTCTCACGCTCGACGGCGACGGGAAACTGAGCCTGACGACCGCCACCCTGGACGCGGCTCTTGCCACAGATTACGCCGGCGTGCTTGCTCTGATCGGGGCCGCGAAGACTACGGTTTCCGACAGCAATGTCATCCGGCCCTACGGCGTGTCGAGCGAATACACGACGGCCGGCACCTATGACGTGGAGGTGACCGTCGCGGGCGGTGTCATCACGAGCGCCAGGATCAAGCTCGAAGGTCAGACCGCGTACCGGGATGCTGGCATCGAAGACGACATCATTGTGGGCAACAGCGCGTTCGACGCCAAGGGGGTGCCCCTCTATGCGGAGAACGGTCTGCAATTGAGCGTCGACCGCAGCCAGGACGGGACCTTCACCGCCCAGGTCCGTGTCCGGCAGGGGTTTGCCGGGGCGCTGGCCGATGCGCTGGATCGCATCCTGGATACGACCACGGGCACTCTCACCGTGGATCGCAGGAACATCGACGACCAAATCGAGCATCTGGGGGACCAGATCACGGTGGAGACGGATCGCCTGAAGAAGAAACAGTCCTTCCTGGTGGCGAAGTTCGCCCGCCTGGAGAGGACCCTGGCCCTGCTGCAGAACCAGATGGCGGCCCTGGGCATGGACACCGGCAGTTCCTCATGAGACTTGCTTCCTACCGCAACGCGCGCTTCTTCTGACGCAGACGATAGATCAAGGCCAGAACCTCGGCCACCGCCATGTAGAGGGCCTCCGGAATCGGCTGACCGGGCTTGACCGTGGCGTAGATGGCCCGGGCGATGGCCGGCCGCTGGACGACGGGGATGCCGTACGAGCGGCCGATCTTGACGATGCGTTCCGCCATGAGGTCGGCGCCCTTGGCCAGCAGGACCGGCGCCTCCATCGTCTTGGGGTCATATTGCAGGGCTACGGCCACGTGCGTCGGGTTCACCAGGATGACGGTGGCTTTGGGCACCTTCTGCTTGAGCCGTTTGAGCGACATTTCCACCTGGATGCGGCGGATGCGGCCCTTGATCTCCGGTGCCCCTTCCATGTCCTTGCGTTCCTGCTTCACCTCCTGGCGCGTCATCTTGAGCTCCTGGAGGTACTGCCATTTCTGGTACAGGGCGTCGGCGAGCCCGATGACCAGGATCGCCACTCCCACCCGCAGGCCCAGACCCAGGATGATTCCTGCGGTGGTAGAGACGATCTCGACCTCCCAGGCCCAGCGCAGACGAGCCAGGACGGGCAGCTTGTCGCTCAGATACAGCCAGACAATCAGGGTGACGAAGAACAGCTTGAGCAGGGAGGCCAGCAGATGGACCACCGTACGTTTGCTGATCAAGTTCTGGATAGAGTTGGCCGGATTGAGGGCATCCCAGCGCAGGCGCAGGGCGGCCGGTGCGAAGGTCAGTCCACTCACCGCGACGCTCGCCGCCACGCCGGCCAGGAACAGAAGGGTCAGGATCGGCAGGGTGGCGAGAATCAGGTCCATCAGGTTACGATGGATCAGGCTCAGACACTCCTGGCTGTCCGAGAAGGCCGTGATGGCCCCGCCCGCGAGGCCGGAACTCACTTTCAGCCTGCACCAGCGGAACAGACCGGGTCCCAGGACCGCCAAACCCAGCAACAGTGTCAGCAGCGTCGCCGCCGCGACCAACTCCTGGCTCTGGGGAACTCGACCTTCCTCGCGGGCCTTTTCGAGCCTTCGCGGGGTCGGTTGTTCCGTCCGTTCAGCAGCAGGTTGGTCAGGCATGAGGATTCACGGTTTATAACCTACGATTTGTGATTCATGATTCGCACGCCATTCTCCGCTTCCGAACCCGGTGTGTGGGCTTGGAGTCGGCCTTTGTGCGGCACAGTCCCTGCCTGGGCAAAGTTCTCTTCTTCAAATCGCAAATCATGAATCGTAAATCTCAGATCGGTAAGAGCTTCGCCATCCAATTGGCCATTTCTCCCACGAAGCCACCCAGAAACGGCATGAAGATCGCCGCCAGGAACAGCCCGGCTGCCACCAGGACCGGTGTGCTCACGAAGAAGATGTCCATCTCCGGGATCAGCCGGGCCAGCAGCGCCAGGGCCACCAGCAGGACCAGGAACGCCGCCAGCAGGGGCGCCGCCAGGCGCAGGCAGGCCACGAACATCACCGAGCCGGTCTCGATGAGGCCCCCGACCAGTGAATCCAGTGTCGGCAGGTTGCCGGCGGGAAAGGCGCTGTAACTCTTCGAGAGGATCAGCAGGAACAGGTGATGTCCGTCGGCGCTCAGAAACAGCAGGATGAAGATCATCGCCATCAGATTGGCCAGCGGGCCGGTTTCTTCGCCCGTCAGGGGATCGATGATCTCGGACATGGTCATTCCCATCTGCTGCTCGATGATATGCCCCGTGATCTGGGCCACGGAGAACAGCAACATGACGATCAGGCCCAGGGCCAGTCCGTACATCGCTTCCGCGCCCAGCAGCAGCAGGGCGCCCAGAGTCGAGACCTGCGCGGGATCGACCCCCAGGGGTGCGACCGTGCAGAAGAACAGTGACAGCAGGACCGCCACGGCGGCCCGGACCTGCATGGGCAGGGCGTTCCACCCGAACACCGGCAGCACCAGGAGAAACCCTGAGATACGCGTCAGAACCAGGGCAAAGCCCAACAGCACGAAGACCCTTTCGATTGATGATGGATGATGGATGATTGAAAGAGGAGCCCGGACCGTCCTACAAAGTATCAATCATCAATTATCAATCATCAATCATCAATTCCTCATCCTCCGCCCAGGCTCTGCATATACGCGAAGATCTCCAGGGTGAAGCGCAGGGTCACCTGGAGCATCCAACTGCTGAACAACAGGGCGACCACCCCGAGCGCGAGGAGCTTGGGGACGACCGCCAAGGTCATGTCCCGGATGGAGGTGACCGCCTGGAGCAGCGTGATCACGACACCCACCACCAGGCAGGCCACCAGGATCGGCGTCGTAAGCATCAGCGCCGTCTCCAGCGTGTGCCGGCCCAGGTACAAGGCGAAACTGCTATCCATGAGAAGACCCAGTCTTGAGTTTTAAGTCTGAAGTTCGAAGCTTGAGGTGTGAAGTTGGCGAGACATTTCTTACTTCGCCCTTCACACTTTACACTTCACACTTCTCTTACCGGAATCCCAGGCTCAGGCTTTTGGCCAGCAGGCCCCAGCCATCCACCAGGATAAAGAGAATCAACTTGAACGGCAGCGAGATCATCACCGGTGGCAGCATGATCATCCCGGCGCTGAGCAGCACACTGGCGATCACCATGTCGATCAGCAGGAAAGGGATGAACAGCAGACAGCCGATCTCGAACGCGGTGCGGAACTCGCTGATGACGAAGGCCGGCACCACGATGTGCAGTCCGAGATCCGTGGGCCGCGACGGTGGCGGGATCTTGGCCATCTGTACGAACAACGTCAGGTCGTTCTTGCGGCTCTGACGGAGCATGAACTCCTTGACGCACCCGGTGGCCTTCTGCACGGCGATAGTCAGCGGGACCTGGTCCGCCAGGTACGGCTGAATGGCTTGGGCGTTCACCTGGGAGTAGGTGGGCGCCATCGTGTACAGGGTCAGGAATAGTGCCAGACCGATGATCGCGACGGTCGGTGGAATGCTCTGCGTCGTCAGGGCCCGGCGCACGAACGCCAGCACGATGATGATCCGGGTGAAGGACGTCATCATGACCAGCAGGCTGGGCAGCAGGGCCAGGCCGCCGAAGATAATCACGAGCTTGATCGGCGTCGACCAGTCCTTGCTCTCGGGCGCCGCCGACGTCGCCTTGTCCAGGACGGTCACCAGGTCGGTGAGCGTCGGGACGCTGATGGGGGCGGAGGCGGGTGACGTTAATGGCGTGGGAGTCACCTGCGGCAGAGGGCCCCCCAGCGCGGATGCTTGCGTTGGGGTCCCCAGGACCGGTGGTTGAAGGGGGCGCGTGGTCTGACCCGGTGCGGCCGGCGTCCATGCGAGCAGGAAGACCAGCATCAAGGCTACGCAGGGCACGGCACCTTTCACGTCTGCCAGGGGGCCTCCCAACGCGGACGTCTGTGTTGGGAATCCCCAGTCTCCCGTGGCCGGCGTCTCCGTTCCCACGTCCGGGGCCGGACCTTCCCAGGCCTCGCCGACAGGCGCCAGCATTGTGATCGCGTCGTTGGTGCTGGCCAGGAGCAGCCGCCGGTCGCCTACCTCTACGAGGTGGAGCGCCTTGCGGGGTCCCAGGTAGGCCGTTTCGAGGATGTGGATCTCCTTGCCCGAGGCCTGGGTCACGCGCGGGAGCACTTTCTTGGACAGGTACAGGGCCGCGCCGCCCAGCCCGAGGACGAGGACGACGGAAAACAGCATCTTGAGAAACAGCTCGCTGTTGCCCAGCCCCCCGTTCATCAGCGGGGCCGCATTAGGATCGTCGAAGAGGGCCGCCACCCCGGCAGGTACTTTCGTCCCGTGTCCTTCGTTCTCCGGCGTCTGTCGTTTCGCTTGGGTCCCCTGTCTTGGGTCCTCGGGGCTCGGTCCCTCGACCGCTCCGGTCTGGCCGGAAAACAGCAGAATCCAGCCGCTGCCGACGAGCAAAAGCAGGCACAGCAGGGGGACGGGCCCCCGCGCGCGAAACCGGGTACGCGCCAGCCCGAGCCCGAACGCGGCACGTGGCGTGGGGCAAGGGGCCCCCATCGCAGAATTCCGTGATGGGGACCCCGACCCCATGCTCATCTTCATCCGTTGGTGGCCCATGCCGGAGGCGGTGCAAATCATGTGCCAGGGCGGAATTCCATCGTCCCGGTATTCCCCCTCCACCTACCGTGCCTGAAGAATGCGCATCATGTCGAAAAAGTTGACACCGTATTCCGGTGTCCCGGCTCAATCACCCGGGCGAAGGATGGCGATGGCGATCCGGGATTGCGGCGACAGGGGACCGTCCTGTTTGACCCACTCACCGCCGCCGGCGGCTCCCCAGGAGAAGACGCGACAGCGGGTATCGGCCGGGAAACCGTCGCGCAGGAATTGTGCCACCGTCTCGGCACGCCGCGCGGAGAGGGCCCATTGCCGACGTGGGTCCGGCTCGTCGGAGGCCAGGCCCACCACGTACAACGTCAGGTTCTCGATCGGTCCCGAGCCTTTCAGGTTCATCAGGAAGTCGCTCAGGGTCTGTTGAGCAGGACCGTCCAGGGCCCACTGTCCCACGGCGAAGGCGACCGGTGGGACCAGGAAGTTGGGATTGCGTCCCTGGACTTGGGCCTCGTAGGTCCGGGTGCGGCGCTCGAGACGCAGGAACTCCCGTCGGATGTGCTCTTCAGCGGCATTGATCGTGCGCAGGACGCCGGGGTCGTTACCGTCGCTGATCGGATAGTAGATACGAGAACTGTCAAAGTCCCCGACTTCGCCGGCGCTCCCGAACAAGCCGGGGAGCCCGAATCCCTCGATCGAACGCCGGAACCCGTACAAGGTCTTCTCGAAAACGCCTTCGCCTTCGTTGCAGAGCTGGCCGCTCTGGGCGGTGGCCATGGTCAGCAACATGACGAAGAACGCCATCAGCAGCGAGATCATGTCCGCAAAGGAGATGATCCAGAGCGGGGCGCACTCGCCCTTCTCTTCCGGCACGCCGGCAGGTTTCGGTCGCTCCGGGGATTTATGATTGGTGGTTGATGATTGATGATCTACAGGTTCCACCGCGCAGAACTCCAGTCATCCGTCGAGAATTGGCAATCGTAAATCATAGATCATAAATCGCAGATCCTTACTGGTACACGCTGGCGTCCAGGAACACGATTTCCAGGACGCGCTGGGTTTCGGCCTTGGGATCCGGCGCCATGCCCCGCACGGCGATGCTGCACCGGTCTTTCGGGATTCCCTGGCGGGTCAGACCGTCCAGGATGGTGACGGCCCGGAGCACTCCCGTCTCGCCGGCCGCCGGTCCGCTCTCGCTGATGACGATCCGGCCCGGCACTTTGGCGGCGTAGGAAGCCAGGGCTGCGAGGAAGCTGCGCCCGCCGGGCGACAGGGCCGTCCCGGCGCCCCAGAAGACCGTCTTGGACTCCAGCAGGAAGACCTTGCGGGTCCGGAAGTCACCCGCCGGGGTCTCTTTCATCAAGCCCCCTCCGTCCGTGTTCTCCAGGGTGGGCTTCTCGCTGCCTTTTCCCGCTTGCCCCGCGGCCGGAGACTGCGAGCCGACTGCCGTGCGGGCCCGCTGCTGTTGCCAGCCACCGGCGTGGCTGCCGCCCAGGACCGCATGGACCGTTTGCTGGAGTTTCTGGGCCTCGCTCGGTCCGAACCCGGAGAACGTCGAGAGCATGACAAAGAACGCCATCAGCAGCGACATCATGTCGGCAAACGAAATGATCCAGAGAGGCGCTCCTTCGCCGCCTTCTTCCTCCTGCTTCGGTTTGTTCTTCCCGTGGGCCATGGGATCTATGAGTTTCGATTTATGATTTACACCTGTACTTTGACGGCTTCCCGACGTTTGGCGGAGATAAAGACCTGCATCTTCTCGCCGACCGCGGTGGGGTTGTCACCTCTGGCGATGGCGCAAACACCCTCCACGACCATTTCCATCGAGATCTTCTCCGCCTTGGAGTACTGTCCCAGCTTGCCGCCCATGGGGATGAAGACCAGGTTGGCGATGAGCGCGCCGTAGAAGGTGCAGACCAGGGCGACCGCCATACCGGCGCCGATCTCATCGGGGCTCTCCATCCGGCTGAGCATGGAGATCAGGCCGATCAGGGTGCCGACCATCGCGAACGACGGGGCGGAGGCGCCCATGAAGTCCAGAATCTTCTTGCCCATGGCGTGTCGTTCTTCCATGTACTGGATCTCCAGGCCCAGCAGATCGCGGATGGCGTGTTCGTCGGCGCCGTCCACGAGCATCTGCAGGCCCCGGGACATGAACGGATCGCGCGTTTTTCCGATCTCCTGTTCCAGGGCCAGCGCCCCGTCCCGCCGGTTGATGGCGGAGTAATTGACCATTCGCTGAATGATCTCCTGCGGAGCGGCGATCTTGGTCAGCAAGGTCTTTTTGACGACCGACAGGACCCCGAGAAACTGCTTCATGGAGAAATGGATCATGGTGGCGCAGGTCGTACCGCCGAAGACGATGGCCAGAGCCGGGATGTTGAAGAAGATGGCCATGGACCCATGGCTTTCGAACGCGATGGTCCCGATAATGACGACGAAGCCCAGAATCACGCCCAAGGCGGTTGCGATATCCATAATTCCCAGCTCTCAGTTCTCAATTCCCAGTTCTCAGCCGACAGACAACTGGGGACTGTCAACTGCCGACTCTCCTTCTTTCACTTCTTCTCAGTGACCTGCTTGAGCCGCTGGCTCAGCGCGGCCGCCAAAGCCGGCTCAAGAGCAGCCATCTCGGCCAGGACCTTGGCCTTGGTCCGGTCCTGCATGTAATGCAAGATCTTGACGGCATCGTCGGTGTTGGCGGTCCGCACGGACGTCCCCTCGGCGTTCTGGCCCTGGGCCATGCTTTGGAGGATCTCGCCGGCCCGGGCAGGGTCCATCTTGTCATACGCCGCCGCGATGGCCATCAGGTTGGTCTTCTCTACCTGCTCGATCTCGGTACGCGTCTTCAAAATCGTGTCTCGCTCGGTCTTGAGACTCGCGACGCTGGTTGCCAGTTCCACCCGCAGGTTGTTGAGGGTCTCGATATCCTTTTTCAACGTCTGCTGGGCCATCTGCAGGCGTTCTTTTTCCTGGTCGAGGTCCAGTAGCTTGCGGTCGTACGCTTCGATCTTCTCCCGGATCTCCAGAATCAGCTCCCGAAGCTGGTGTTCCGCCAGGGTACGCGCTGCGGTGCCGCTGTCAGCGGCCGGGGTCCCCGTTGCGGCCGGCAGACGCGCCGCCTCCGGGCTGGCGGGCGGAGCCGGGCTGTCGGGACTCTCGGAAGCCGGGCCCGCCGACCCCAGGGCGGCTTTGGGCCGGGTGAGCCAGCCGGTGGCGAACCCGCCGGCCAGGCTGGTTACTCCGGCGACGGCCATGATCATCAGTCTCTTTTTCACCTGATCTGCTCCTCACCGCGTGCGAACGCGATGGTCGTCCGCTCATCCAACTCCTTTTGTTCCAGTCGTTCCTGCTCGGCGACGTATTCCGCCCGGGCCTGTTCGCGCAGCTTCTCCAATCCTTCCTTGAACCGGCGGACGGCCAGGACCTCGGCCCGTTTCTCTTTCTGACGGGTTTCCAGGCCGGTGATCTCTTCCTGCAACCGGCGGATCTGTTCGTCGTCGGCTGCCGTGTGCCGGAGGGCGAGTTCCTGCGTGTGCAGCCGGACCGGCGCCTGTTGTTCCTGGATCTCGTGCAGAAGCTCCTGCAGCATCCGCCGGCGCAGGAGCAATTCGCCGCGTTTGGCCGCCAGTTGTTCCGTGAGCCGGAACAGCTCGGTCCGCCGGAGTTGCTCTTCCTTGGTCTTGACATCCAGCACTTTCTGCAGCCGCCATACGAATCGCTTCATAGATTTATGAGTGATGATTCATGAATTATGATTTGTGATTTGGCTCACGAAACGCACTTCGCGCATTCCCAAGGTTGAATCGTCAATCGTAAATCATAAATCACCCATTCTTCAGGAGCTTATCCCAGGCTTTGGAGATCGTCACGAGCCGCTGGACGGTTTCGGGGAAGGGGGTCTTCTGCCGAACCGGCTGGACGAGGAACTCGTTGATGCGGTCGATCAGGCTGACCGCGCCGTCAATTCGGCGGTTGCTGCCGGGTGAGAAGGCGCCGATGTTGATCAAGTCCTGGGCGTCGGCATACGTCGCATAGATCTCCCGCAGTTTGCGGGCGGCCGCCCGATGCTCCGGGCCGGTCACTGCCGACATGAGCCGGCTGATGCTCTGCAGGATATCGACGGCCGGGTAATGGCCGCGGTCGGCGAGCTTGCGCGACAGGACGATATGCCCGTCCAGCAGGCTGCGGGCACTGTCGGCGACCGGGTCCGTCAAGTCGTCGTTCTCGACCAGGACGGTCAGGATGCCGGTGATGCTCCCGGCCTGGGCGCAGCCCAGCCGCTCGATGAGACGAGGCATCAGGGCAAAGACGCTGGGACAATAGCCTTTTGTGGCCGGGGGTTCGCCGGCCGCCAAGCCGATCTCCCGTTGGGCCTGCGCGAAGCGCGTCAGCGAATCCA
Source organism: Planctomycetota bacterium (assembly GCA_025459125.1). Classification (GTDB taxonomy): domain Bacteria; phylum Planctomycetota; class Phycisphaerae; order Sedimentisphaerales; family Anaerobacaceae; genus PLanc-01. Next base: position 11,854 of record JALORE010000162.1, read on the forward strand.
TCATGAAGAGGACGTTCTGGGCCCGGTCCCGGAAGTATTCGGCGATGGTGACCGCCACGAACGCGGCTTTAACCCGCTGGATGGGCGGCGTATCGGAGGTGGCCACCACCACCACGCTGCGCGCCAGCCCCTCGGGACCGAGATTCTCCTCCAGAAACTCCCGGACCTCCCGGCCGCGCTCGCCGATCAGAGCCACGACGTTGACCGCCGCGTCGCTGGAGACCGCGATATCGCCGAGCAGCACGCTCTTGCCCACGCCGCTGCCGGCGAAGATCCCCACGCGCTGGCCGCGCCCGCAGGTCAGGACGCTGTCGATGGAGCGGATGCCCAGGGCCAGAGGCGCGGTGATCTTCTCCCGGCTCAGCGGTGCCGGGCTGGTCATGTCCAGGGGACAACGCACGCGACCGTGGAGCGGACCTTTGCCGTCGATGGGCTCTCCCAGGCCGTTCAGCACCCGGCCCAGCACCTCTTCGCTGAGCAGGATATGCCGCGGTGTCGTCCGGGCGGTGACCACGTCGCCGGGGGAAATGCCCTCGATATGCTCCAGAGGCAGGAGAATCAGATGATCGTCCCGGAAGCCGACGACCTCCGCCAGTGCCCGCCGGCCATCCCGTATGTGGATGCCGCAGAGCTCGCCGAGCCCGATCATGGGGCCGGCCGATTCCACGGTCGAGCCGGAGACACGGACTACCTGGCCCTGGCAGTCCATCAGGTTCACGGCGTCCAGGGCCGAGTAGTACTTGTCGAAGTCGATCAGGCAGTTCGCGGTCGGGACCATGGTCTACTCCACCTTCTCCAGTGCCTCCGCGATGCGGTCGAGGTGCTCGTCGATGAATGACCGGATGACTCCCTTGGAGGTCTCCACGAGGCATTCGCCGCGGCCGATGCTCCAGTCCGCCGTGAACTCGATCTCTCCAAAGGCGCCCTGCGGGGCCTCCTGCTGAAGCTGCTGGCACCGCGGCAAGTCCTCGGGATTCAGCCGGACGACGATGTCCTGACGCGTCGGCGACCGCTTGAGAGCCTCTTCTATGACCGCCTGGATCTCATAGTCCCCCTTGTCGGTCCGGGTCCGCAGGATCTTGCGGGCGATCTCCACTGCCAGCCGGGCGATTTCAGTCCGGTTGTGCGTCAGCGTCTGGTCATACTGTGTCTGGAGGTTCTCCGCGAGACCCTGAAGCATTCCCATGAGCTGGGCCGTCTCGGCCTGCTGCGTCTGCGCCTCGAGTTGCCGGGTCTTATCCTCCGCGGGCGGTGCACACGGAGTGGCCGGCGGGGTTTCGTCAGACTCTGTCCGCCCCGGGGCGGCGGAGATAACCCCCACCCGGAAGATCGGTCGTTTCAGGCTGACGGTCGGCATCTGGAGCATGGGCCTACTCTTCGAAGCTGAGTTCTCCCTTCTTGTTCAATTCCCGCAGGGCGCCCACAATCCGCTCGCGCGCCCCACGGATGTCCTCCTTCTTGGGGGCGGCCATCAGGGACGCCTCCTCGTCCACCATGGCGGCGGCTCGCTCCGAAATGCCCGAGCGGATCTTCCGCGCTACCTCTGGGGGGGCTTCGTGCAGGGCCAGGGCTAGTTGCCGCTCGTCGATCCCGCGCAACGCCTGCTGCAGGGAGCGGCTGCTCACCGTGGAAACATCCTCCCAGATCACCATGAGATTCGTGATCTTTTCCCCGGTCTCCTGGTCCTTCTGCCGAACGGCTTCCAGGACGCCATCGCGGATTTCGTTGTCGAGATTGCGCACGATCACCGCCACCTGGCGCAGCGACTGGTCCGGTCGTGCCGGCCCGGTCATGCCTGCCGGTCCGCCGGCGCCCAGCGCCTCCATGCGCGCCTGGACCGTCTGCGCAATGCGCATCCTGGCCTCCGACGCAACAGCGCCGACGCCGGTCATCCGGCTGATCGCGCTGACTCGTACTCCGTCGCCGAGCTGTCCCAAAACCTCCGACCCCCTCTTGGGCGGCAACTCCGACAGGACGACCGCCACGGCCTGCGGGTGCTCCGTCTCCAGCACGGTGGCCAAGGTCCGCGGGTCCGCGGACCGGATGGAAAGGAAGGGATCGCGGCGCTGTAACAAATTGCCGATCTCCTGCTGGATGCGCTTGGCTTGTTCATCACCTACGGAGTTTCTGAGCATGTTGCTCAGGAAGCTCTTGAAGTGGAACCCCGTCTGGTTCTGGAGGGACTTGTAGAACTGCCGGGCGACCTCGGCCATCTGCCCGGGCTCCCGAAAACCGGTCGCGTCCAGGTAGCTCAGTTCCACGGCGAGCTCCTGCACCGTGGCGGCGTCGATACCTTTGAGCAGCTCGGCCGCCGTGGCGGCATCGAGACTGGTCAGGAGCAGCGCGGCTTTTTGCTTACTTGTCAAGGGCACGGTGTCTCTATTCTTTCTGCTGGATCCAATTGAGGAACATCTGGCGGACCTGTTCCGGGTTTTGCTTCAAGGCATGGGCAATCTGCTGTCGCACCAGCGCCGGCTCCAGCGTCGCGTCCGCCGCGGGCAGTAGACCGGCCGACGCGGCGGGCGCCGGCAACTGTTCCGGACTCGGGCTGGCGACGGCTTGGCGTGCCCGGCTGAAGATCCGCAGGACGATCAGGGCACAGACTGCCGTGACACCCAGCGAGAGGTGACGCGCCACCGCGAGATACCGCGACCAGTCGGCCGGCTCCTGCGCGGCCGCGGGTTCCTGCGACTGGTGAAACCGGGCGTTGACCACCTTGATCGAATCGCT
>JALORE010000163.1 GCA_025459125.1 Planctomycetota bacterium
GAGACCGCCAACCTGGGCCGGGCGCTCAAAGCCGGCGGGGCGAACCTGGTCCTGTGCGCCTCGAACCCGCTGAGCACGCAGGACGATGTAGCCGCCTCGCTGGTGAAGGACTTCGGGATTCCCGTCTTCGCCATCCGCGGTGAGAACCGGGCCACCTACTACCGCCACATCAACGACGCGATCGACCATCAGCCGGTGATCACCTTCGACGACGGGGCGGACCTCGTCAACGAGATGCACACCAAGCGTAAGCAGGACGCTTCCCGGATCATCGCGAGCATGGAGGAGACCACCACGGGCGTCATCCGCCTGCGCGCGATGGACCAGGCAGGCAAGCTGAAGTTCCCGGTGATCGCGGTCAACGATGCCAAGAGCAAGCACCTGTTCGACAACCGTTACGGCACGGGCCAATCCACCGTGGACGGCATCATCCGTGCGACGGACTTCCTCGTGGCGGGGACGAAAGTGGTCGTGGCCGGCTACGGCTGGTGCGGCCGGGGCTTCGCCATGCGGATCCGCGGGCTGGGGGCCATCACGATCGTCACCGAGGTCGATCCCATCAAGGCCCTGGAGGCGTCCATGGAAGGCTTCCTGGTCATGCCCATGGCCGAGGCCGCGAAGATCGGCGACGTGTTCGTGACGCTGACCGGCGACAAGCACGTGCTGCGGCCGGAGCATTTCCGCGTCATGAAAGATCGCGCCGTGATCGCCAACAGCGGGCACTTCAACGTCGAGATCGACATCCCCGGCCTGACGAAAATGAGCCGCAAAGTCAATCGCGGGGTGCGCCAGCACATCGATGAATATGTCATCGGACGCAACAAGCGCATCTATCTCCTGGGGGAGGGACGGTTGATCAACCTGGCGGCGGCCAAGGGCCATCCCGCCAGCGTCATGGATATGAGCTTCGCGACGCAGGCCCTGCAGGCCGAGTGGGTCTGCAAGCACGCGGGCAAGCTCGCCGTCCGGGTCCACGACGTGCCGACCGAGATCGAGGACCAGGTCTGCCGCCTCAAGCTCAAGGCGATGGGTCTGGCCATCGACACGCTGACGCCCGAACAGGTGGCCTACCTGGCCTCCAGCGGCGAAGGAACGTAGAGCACGTGAGAAGTTTGATGGGTGATGTTTGAAGTAAGAAGTCGGAGGAAACTTCAAACATCAAACATCGAACATCAAACATCGAACTTCTATGGCACCAGGGCTCGAAAAATCGCCGAAGACGCCGAAGTCGTTCCTGGCGGTGGGTCCCACCCTGCACTACAGTCACCGGAACGTGCAGTTCTACTGGCTGCTGGCGGCCTTCATGTTCTCGCTGAGCTGCCTGTTCTGGTCGCGGCTGGTGGCGGGGACATTCTGGGCCTTCGACTTCAACGCGCAGAGCATCCCCGATTTCCACGACCTGGGCCGGGCCACGACCGCCGGTGTGAGCATCTTCGAATACCCCTGGCAGATCATCGTCCTCGGTCTGCTCATGGGCATCCTGGCGGTGGTCCCTGTGCTCGTGGCGCAACTGATGAGCTTCGGGCACAGCTTCCTGTTCGTGCTGGCGGTGTTCTTCCTGGCCAACCTGCCGGGCTTCGCGGTGTTCCTGCTGGTGAGCTGCTTCGCGGTCGCGATCCGGCCGCTGCGATTCCGGTCCAGAATCATCGCTATTGCCCTGTGTCTGGCCCCGCAACTGGTCTACTGGGGGGCGTTCGGCGGCGCCCGCGGGGTCGAGTCGCTCGAATGGGGCTTCTCCTTCGCCCCCTGGATCTGGGCCTGGCTGACCGGCATGACCATCGCGGGCCTGGTCCTGGCTATCGGCCACTACACGCGCTACAAGCCCGGCCTGATCTGGACCTTCACGACCACGACACTGCTGCTGGCCATCCTCGTGTTCGGCTGGAAGATCGGCTTCGACGAGCTGGACTATCAGCTCTATGTGGCCCGGAACAACCCCGAGGAGGTCGCGGAGTTCCGCGACCACAGCATCCGCGAGGCGCTGGATCGGACGATCACCGATCCGCGCGAGAAGGAGTATCGCAAGGTCTTCTTCTATCCGACCGAGGTGATCCCGCTGCGCGAGGAGATGAAACGGGAGATCCAGAGCAGCCTGGCACGCGACGACCGCTGGCCGAGTTGGTTTCTCGCCACGCCGGAGCTGCAGTACGAGGACCGCCGCCAGTGGCTCAATGCGTCGTACGACTGGTTCATTCATCCGCCCCGCCCGCGCTGGATGCTGGACTTCGTCCACCGGCGCATCCTGGAACGCCGGTCCCGCAGCCCGCGCATGGCCGTGGCCCTGTACTACCAGGCGACGCTGAATGAGTACAGCCCCGACCTGCGGCGGATCGCGCACGACGAGATGCTGCACTTCTACAGCGACTACCCGCAGCGCCGCTCGTCGCGGCTCTGGCTGCGCCTGTGCAGCGATCCGGGTCGCAGCCCGGAATCGGCGGAGGCCCGCTGGCGCGCCGCCCGGCTGCTCGTCGGTAAGAAGGGTCTGGCGGAGGCCAAGGCTATCCTGGCCGAGGCCGACCAGATCGTGCAGCAGCACCTGGCCCGGCAGGAGAAGACGCCGCCGCCGAGCGACGGCCTGTTCAGTGCGTTTCGTCGCCCGCCGGACACGGTGATGAAACGGATGAAGCTGCAGGAACTCCAGGGACGCATCTACGAGCTGCAGACGCTCACCAGCGCCGAGAACCTCGCCGGCACGGACGGTGCCCTGGATCGGCTGGCGGCGTTCGCCATGCTCAATCCCTATGGCCTGGAGTACGAGCAGCAACTTGACGCCCTGTTACAGCAGACCGGCGCGCAGGACGGCCTGCGCGACAACATCCTGCTGGCCCAGGCCAAGCTGATCGCCGACGATCAGCACCGGGCCCAGCGCCTGAGCGAGCTGAGTCGGCAGTACCAGAACACCGACGGCGGCCTGCAGACGCTGTACGAGTTGACCCGCCTGCACATCGGGCAGTATCAGCGGGAATCGAAACCGGAGAACCTCGTGCTGGCCCGCAGGATGCTGACCAGCTTCCTGAGTCTGTACCCCGACAGCTTCTACGCCGCCCGCGTCCGGCAGAACCTGGCCGACCTGCCCGGCCTCGAATAGGAGCATCCGGTCCCATACCGATCCGGCCGCTGGCGACGGTCTTTTGTCATTCCCGCGCACGCGGGAATCCCTTCACGCCGGAGCCTTCCGGGGTGCCACCCCCGAACTCGTCGATTCGGTCGTGACCGTGGCTTGGTCCGGGGGGCAGCGGCGAGGCCGAGGGCCTTGGCGAGGGCGGGCTGCGGGCGCCGAACCACCCCCCAGCCACGCGGGCGGGTGCCACCCGGGGACCTCGAATCCGCTGTCTTGCCGTCGTGTGCTTCCATACGTTTTCCCGGGACAACTTCGCTTTGCATTTCCGGTTGTCCCTCGGTACGATAGAGAAGGAGGTTCGGCCCCGCGACAGGAGGGCCGACCGGTGGTGACAAGCAGGCAGGGTGTTCCATGACGGCAGAAGGCAAGGCAGACGCGGGTCCATGCGTGATCGTGGTGGGCGAGCCGAAGGGCGAGTTCGTGCGGGCCGCCATGCAACTGACGCAGGAGTGGGAGCTCGACACGGTGCCGTGCGCGGACGTGTACACGGCGCTGGTGGCCATCGCCGGGCGGGCCGGCCGGCCGATCATGGTTCTGGGAGCCATGAAGGAGTTCCTGCGGGGAAACCGAGCGTTTTTCGCGATCGCCTCGTCCCACGCGGTCCGCTGCTGCTGCCTGCTGGACCTCGGAAGCCGTCCCACCCAGCCGCAGGCTCTGCTTGCGGCCCTGCGGACCGGCGCCACGCTGGCCGGCGACTGGCGGGAGGCTGGGGACATTCTCAGGGATTGGCTTGCGACGCGCGGGTCGGACGACCGATCGCGAGAACGGGCCGCCGCGCCGGCCGGACCCCGGGGGCACGAAGTCCCCGGCCTGCTGCCTGAGGACCTGCGGGCGACGAAGGCGGAGCTCGACGCGCTGCTGCAGTAGACGGGTGACAGATGGATAGGGTGGTGAATATGGCAATGACGCCGGCGGATGAGAGCCGGGTCGATGCCGCGGCCCGCGGCCGGTTTGTGACGGTCGCAGTCGTGATGGAAGGAATCGCCCAGCAGCTATGTTCCGCTCTGCGGGCGATCCGCCGGGGCACGGATGCGCGAATCCTGCTCCTGGCCCGGATGCATGAAGAGCCCATCGCCCGGCGGCTGGTCGAGCCGGGGGACGACGGGTCCCTGGCGGACGCCTATCTCATCTGCCCCACCTGCCTGACTACCCTCTGCGCCCCAGGCGGTTCGGACCAGGGCCGGGAGGCACGCGAGCAGACGCTAATAGCCGGCACGACCGTCAACCCGCAGGCGGAGGTGCCGCTGGCGGAACTGGAGCGGAGAATCCGGTACCTGGAGCGTCTGGCGACGACCGATGATCTGACGGGCCTGAAGAACCGCCGGTATCTGTGGGAATTCGCCCGGCAGATCCTGGACCATGCCCGCCAGACCCGGGGCCGCGTGACGCTGCTGGTCTTCGACATCGACGATTTCAAGCACTACAACGACGTCTACGGCCACCTGACCGGCGACGAGATCCTGCGGCAGGCCGCCCTGCTGATGCGGCGGTGCTGCCGGAGCCACGACGTGGTCGGCCGTATCGGCGGCGACGAGTTCGCTGTCGTCTTCTGGGACGACCCCTGCCGCACCGGCAGTGAGGTCGGACGAGAGCGACGCTCCGCCACCGCCGAGCACCCGCGCGAGCCGATCCTGCTCGCTCGGCGCTTCCAGAAGGAGTTCGGCCACGCCGACCTGCGGCTGCTGGGTCCCGACGGACGGGGCGTTCTGACCATCAGCGGCGGTCTGGCGAGCTTCCCCCGCGACGGTGCCACCGTCCAGCAGCTTTTCGAACGCGCCGACCTGGCCCTGCGCGAGGCCAAAGGCAGTGGCAAGAACCGCATCTACCTCGTCGGCGAGCCCCCCGGCGACATCGCCAAGATCGAGTGAATCAGGTGGACCTCTGAGAACTGAACGGTGGGCTTGGATTCTATCAGGAAATCGCTTTCACGATTTCCTGGTAGTATGGCTCCGACTGGAGCTATGGTTGTTGCCACCCGTTGACACTCTCGCCCGCCGACCTGTTACAGGCTGCTGCGTCGGCGGAGCCAGCCAACCAGGCCCATGCCACAGGCACCCAACAGCGACGCGCCGGGAGCCGGGATGGCGTTGAATTGCAGGTTGTCCAGGGCGAAGAAGTCACCCCGCACCGTAATGCACGAAATATCGAAACCGCCGCGGGTGATCACGGGATAGAGATTGCCCCCCGCGATCAACGGGTAAGACTCGAGCGGTCCTCCGGAGGAATCATAGACGCTCAAGACCTCCGGTCCGCCTTGATTGTCCAAGCCCCGATGCCAATCATGCTGGTGGGCTGAGCAAGGTCGAACTGAATATGTCGGAGACGAAGGAGTCCGTGCCGTCGTAGGCGATGCCGGTGCCGACGTCATTGTCCGTCGTGATGAAGGCGGGCCGGAGCACATTTCCATCCAGATCGTAGATGTCGTAGATGCCGCCGAGAGCATCGGCGCGATTGGCGATGAGCTTGCCGAGTTGCCGTAGATGGTGGAAAGCTGGGCCTGGCCCGGTATCGCTCATCCGAGGTGAAGCAAAAAACACGCGATTGCCAATCCGCATCTCGCCGCCCTCGTCATACTTCCTGTTGTTCGCATGATCGTACCTCCGGGCGTCTGCAAATGCCCGCAAGAGTCTCTTGTCCATTTCCGTCCGTGGCACCACCCCCGCCGGCGCGGAGACGCTCCGGCGGGGCGGGCGTGGCATCGGACACGCTGCTGAGATTCGCGCTGTGATCCCCGGCTCATCTCCTTTCCCCAGCCCTTGGCAGGACAACGGCCGGAAGCGCTTTCTGGGTAGGTACCTGCCTCAATGACGACTCTGCCGATCTCGCATGCTGGAAGGGAAGGCGTCGAGCCTGGCGTCCTGGAGTGCGCGTCAAAGTCATCCGTTGCCGTTTGCTGAGTCGGAGTGTTCCGGTGCTGCAATGGCCCGTATGGTTGACCCTCCGCACGTGCGAAGTCGCACCATAATCCCCCACGGCATCGGTCCGTGTCTTCTTTGTGCCTGTCGACACTATGCGACGGCGGTTCCTTCCGCGGCAGCGCGACCGATCATCAGAGTTGATGAAAGCATCTTCGAGCAAAGAAGGAATCTGGCAGAATGCGTACATCCGCGAAGGCAGCGGTTTAGGGCCTCCCGCGCCGCCATCTTCCCTGCAACGCATGGAGGTTGCCCGCATTGGGGCGTCTGTATGGGTATAAGGATGGAGTGTTTGCGCCGACGGGGCTGGCTGGCGCCGGTCCCGGCAGACGACCTGAGGAGAACCGACATGGTTGTCAAGAATGTGCCGGTATGTTTGATCTCGTCTAGTGCCGTGTTGAGCCTGGTGTTATCGGCGGGATGCTGACCGAGGCCCGAGCCAATTCCGGCCGGATCATTTCGGGCGATCGTGGAGAACGCGGTTGACGACGAGCTTGTCCTCGTCCGATGGATGGTCATCACAGCTCCGGGCTGCAGGTGTGTGAGCTTCTCGGAAAGGGGCGGTCTCGACCAGATTGGGTGTGATGCGGACCGCGAAACGGGTCTCATGACGGCCCGGATCGTTATCTTGGCGGATTTGATTGCGGTGCCGTCTGTTGCCCAGAAGAGGCTGCGGTGGATGGTCCCTATGAAGATCGGGGGTGGCACGGTCGGTGGGCCCATCCTCAGACCCGCCGAGTCGGCGGGGTCGCTCCGGGACCTCGTGTTATTGGGCTTGGAGTCCGGCGTCTATCCCCTGGCGCGCGACCTCACCCTGGGATACGTCCAGGATCGTGAGTTGATCCTCCGCGTGGAATAGGGGACTTCCCGACTGTTGCAGGCTTCCGCGCGGCGCGTCTGCGGGTCGATTCCTCTCCGCGGCGGATGCGTCTTTCGTTTGATCCCCGCCGGTCCGGCGGGTACAATCGCATGGCTTGGGGACAAATCATCGGGTGGGGCGGGGGAAGACGGCTTCCTCGCACGGGTCCTCGCGCGGACATGCTCTGAAGAAAGGGGACGTCATGAAGAGCGGGAAGATCGGACGACGACACGGGATCGGGCTAGCTGTGGGGTGTGTCCTGGCGGTGGGGGCCTTGGGGGCGGCGGCGCCGACCGGGACGGAACTGAGTCTGCCCATCGCCCCGGGTCCGTTCCGGCCCGCCTTCGAGTCGTTCGCCCGGTACCAGTGTCCTGAGTGGTTCCGGGACGTCAAGCTCGGCATGTGGGCGCATTGGGGACCGCAGGCGGTGCCCATGATGGGTGACTGGTACGCCAAGCATATGTACGTCCAGGGGCACAAGCAGTACCAGCATCACCTGGAAACCTACGGTCATCCTTCCACCCACGGCTACAAGGACATCATCCCGCTCTGGAAAGCCGAGAAGTGGGACCCGGATCGGCTCATCGCTCTCTATAAGAAGGCCGGGGCCCGCTATTTCGTCAGCATGGCGTCGCACCATGACAATTTCTACCTGTGGAATTCGCGGCTGCATCCGTGGAACGCGGTCCAGATGGGTCCGCAGCGCGACGTGGTCGCCGACTGGCAGAAGGCGGCGAAGAAGCACGGTCTGTACTTCGGTGTCTCGGAGCACCTGGGTGCCAGTTTCACCTGGTTCCAGGACAGCCACAAGTCCGACAAGACCGGCCCGCAGGCGGGCGTCCCCTATGACGGCGCGGCTCCGAAGTACCAGGACCTGTACCATTTCCCTGCCGAGCCCAATGACAAAGCCTGGTACAGCACGGATCCCCGCTGGCAGCAGCAGTGGTTCGACCGGATCAAGGAGTTGGTGGACCTGTATCAGCCCGACCTGCTCTACACCGACGGCGGCGTGCCCTTCGCCAACGAGGTGGGCCGCAGCCTGATCGCCCATTTCTACAATGCCGATGCCCAAAAGCACGACGGCCGGCCCCAGGTTGTCTACACCTGCAAGCAGGAATCCAAGGGTATGTGGATCGACGACGTCGAACGCGGCGTCATGCCCGGCATCCGCCCGACGCCCTGGCAGACCGACACCTCCATCGGCGACTGGTATTACAACAAGAACTGGAAGTACCGCCCGGCCGGCTGGGTGATTCAGATGCTCGTCGATATCGTCAGCAAGAACGGCAACCTCCTGATCAACGTTGTCCAGCGGCCCGATGGCTCGCTCGATCCGGAAGCCGAACAGATCCTCGCCCAGATGGCCGACTGGATCGCAATCAACGGCGAGGCCATCTACGGCACGCGGCCCTGGCTGGTCTACGGCGAAGGCCGCCTCCGCGCCACGGGCGGCAAGTTCAAGGAGGACTTCACCTACACCGCCCAGGACCTCCGCTTCACCACCAAGGGTGATGGCACACTCTACGCCTTCGTCATGGGCTGGCCGAGCGAAGGTCGCATCACGATCCGTTCGCTGGCCAAGCTGCCGGATGTGACCGGCAAGATCGCCGACGTTCAGCTCCTGGGTCACGCGGGCGAGCTGAAATGGTCGCATGATGCCGAAGGTCTGACCATCCAACTGCCCGAGCAGAAGCCCAGCGACTACGCGGTGGCGTTCAAGATCACCGGCACGGACTTGAGAGGCTTCAAGCCCGAGCAGGCAGCGCCGCCTGCGAGCGCGGTGGTCCAGCTCGAGACCTCCGGCCGGTACACTCTGGCCCCGGACGCTGCCGAGCTGCACGGCAGTCTCCGCCAGGAGACGCGGGGTGATCGGCCCAACCTCGGATTCTGGGACAATGCCGAAGACTGGGCCTCGTGGAAGATCAACGGTAAGGAGCTCGGCCGGTTCACGGTGATCGCCGAGTGTGCCACGATCCATCCGGGCGTTTCCCTGGCGGTCGAGAGCGCCGGCCAGAGAGTGGTGGCTCGTGTACCTGCGACCGGTGCCTGGGACAAGTTCGAGACGTTCGTCATGGACACGATCGAGATCAAACAGGCGGGCGAGCAGATCGTGACCGTTCGACCCGGCGATGCCCGGACGTGGAAGGCTGTCAACCTGCGGTCACTGGTTCTCACGCGGGCAGGCCGTCCGTAGGGATGTCACGGGGCGTTTGTTCTATGCTCGAACGAGCGCACCACAAACGGGCTGTGACCGGGTGTCGTGCGATTAGCGGAGAATCAGCGATGAGGCACAAGCCATGTACGCGATAGAGCTGGACAACGTACGCAAGTCGTTCGGACCGGTGCAGGCGGTGGACGGGTTGAGCGTGCGCGTGCCGCCGGGATGCGTCTACGGCTTCCTGGGTCCCAACGGCGCGGGCAAGACGACGACGCTGCGGATGATCATGGACATCTTCCGGCCGGATAGCGGCAGCATCCGCCTGTTTGACACGCCGGCGTCCTCCCCCATGCGGACCCGCGTCGGCTACATGCCGGAGGAACGCGGGCTCTATCGCAAGATGACCGTCACCGCGGTCCTCCACTACTTCGGCATGCTCAAGGGCATGTCCGCCGGCCAGGTCCGCCAACGCGGGGCCGAGTGGCTCCAGCGAATCGATTTGGCCGAGCATGCGGGCAAGAAGGTGGAAGAGCTCTCGCGGGGTATGCACCAGAAGCTGCAGTTCGCGGTCACCGTCATCAACGATCCGGACCTGGTCATCCTCGACGAGCCGTTCTCGGGATTGGACCCGGTAAACCAGGATCTGCTGCGGGAGATCATCAGCCGTCTGCGGCAGGAGGGCAAGACTGTCCTTTTTTCGACACACGTCATGCACGAGGCGGAGCGGTTGTGCGACTTTCTGGTCCTGATCGACCGGGGCCGGGTGGTGGTGGACGGCACGCTCGATCAGATCCGGGCCGGCCACGAGGCCAACGCGGTCTCGGTTGAGCTGGAAGGGGACGCGGGGTTTGTCCGGACGCTGCCGATGGTGCAGGCGGTCAAGCCGGACGGCCGGCGGCTGGAGGTGACGTTGCGGGATGAAGCCGACCCGCAGGAGTTGCTCCTCGCGCTGGTCGCGCGGGCCCGGGTGCGGACGTTCGAGATCAGACAGCCCTCGCTGCATGAGATCTTCGTGCAGTTGGTCGGAGGCCGCCATGCGGAAGATCTATAAGGTCGCTCAGCGCGAGTTCAATGAGACGGTCCGCACCCGCACCTTCCTCCTGGGCCTGCTGCTGATCCCGGTCTTTATCGTGGGTGCCATGGTCCTGAGCAGCCGGTTCGCGCCCCGCCCGGATGCGCCGCGCCCACCGGTGCGGGTCCGCGTGACGTGCCCGGCAGCGCCGCTGTCCGAGAAGATTGAGGATGTCTTCGCCGAGCACAACCGGTCGCACGCGTCCGCGTGGATCGCCTTCGAGGTGCAGGCAGTCGGCGATGCCGCCGTCCAGGAGCAGGGCAAGCAGGACTTGCGTCAAGGCCGGCTGGACGCCTACGTGGTGCTGGATGGCGATCTGGAAGGCGGAAAGGGCGCCGTGCAGTTGTTCACCTACAAGCCCAAGCCCTCGCAGGTCGATGCGATCTGGGCGGTGGAACGTCTGCTGCGGGAAGCCGTCATCAACCGGCGGTACGAAGCCCGCGGCCTGGACCGCAAAATGCTCCAGGAGATCTCCAATGTCCCGGTCCGCTGGGCGGAACTGGGAGAAGGCCAGGGCCAGGAGCGCACGCAGGGCCGGGGCCAGCGCATGGCTCGCATGATGGTGCCGTTCGTGTTCATGTACCTGATCTTCCTCGGGATTGTGGGCATGGGCCAGCACATGATCAGCAGCATCATCGAGGAGAAGAATTCGCGGATTATCGAGGTGCTGTTGTCGGCGGTCAGCCCGTTCGAGTTGATGGCCGGCAAGATCGCCGGTCTGGCGGCGGTCGGCCTGACGGTGATGGCTCTCTGGGGCGTGGCGGCCTACGGGACGGCACGCTGGCAGGGCATGTCGATCGAGATGGGCAGCGGCCTGCTGGTCCACGGCTTGATCTACTATGTCCTGGGCTTTGTCCTGTTCAGTGCTCTGCTGGCGGGGGTCGGCTCGATCTGCAACACGATCAAGGAGACCCAGAGCCTGATGATGCCGATCATGCTCGTGTTCGTCATCCCGTTGCTCGCGTGGCCGCGTCTGGCCCAGGAGCCGAATGGCGAACTGGCGCGCGTGCTGTCGTACGTTCCGCCGGCGACACCGATGGTGATGGTTTTGCGTCTGTCCAGCGGCACCGAGATCTGGATGGGGGAGGTGGTCCTGACCATCCTCGTGCTGATCGCGGGTGTCTTGGCCACCATGTGGGCGGCGGCCAAGGTCTTCCGCACGGGCATCCTGATGTACGGCAAACGCCCTGGTGCCCGTGAGATCCTTCGCTGGCTGCGCGAGAAATAACGGAGGGACTCGTTGGTAGTGCGCTCGTAAGAGCATAGCGAACGACAACGAGTGGAAAGGAACGACGATGCTTGGGAACAGGGGGCTGCGAGCGGGGGCGGCGGTCGCCGCGTGTGCCGGAATGCTGGTCGTATTGGCGGCGGTGCGGGGGAGCCGGCAGGGCGGACCCGACGCTGGGGCGAACCTCGCGGCCGCCAGCCAGACCGCAGGCGTGGCCGACGCGCCGATTGATCCCGTCGAGGTGCGACGGAAGATCGCGGCGCTGGCGGTGGCCGACGAGACGCTTGGGCCGGAGGAACGGCCGGCCCACTGGCTGGGTCAGCGACGGGAGCGGATCATGCCGCAGCTTATTGCCGCTCTGGACGATCCCAGCCCCACGGTGGCCGAGCAGGTGATGCAGGTCCTGTTCTTCGCGCCGATGACGAAGGAGCTTGTCGACGTGCTGGCAGCCAAAGCGGCCGATCCGAAGAGTCCGCGGCGCTACTCCGCGCTGCGAAAACTGGAGCAGGCCGCGGATGACCCGCGCGCCGCGAAATTGCTCGATGCCGCCAGCACCGATCCGGCCGCCTTCCCCGACGCCCGGGTGCGGGCTCGGTGGGCGTTCCTGGCCGGCCAGCAAGCACGGGCGGTGAGCATCCTGGAACCGCTTCTGACCAAGCCGGACGGGCCGCCCTGGGAGATATCCAACGCCATTTCCCTGCTGGGCGAGATCGGCCATGCAGCCGCCGTCCCGCTGCTGGAGCCGATCGCGGCCGGATATGAATGGCAGCCGGCGGCGGCCGCGTATCAGGCCCTGGCGAAGATCGATCCTCAGCAGCATGGCCTGACTGCGGCCCAGACCCAATTTCTGGAGAAGATCGGACGGAGCTTCAAAGAGACGATCGAGCAGTGGCGGCAGCGTGTCACTGCCGCCGCGGCTCTGCCCCGTGCGGAAATTCGTCCTTATGTGATACAGATGGTGCGTGATGCACGCAGCGGGGCGGCCTCCGAGGCGCTGCTGATCCTGGCCGCATGGAGGGACACGGAGGCTCTGCCGGCGATCCGCGCCGTGCTGACGCGGGAGCGCGCACAGGATCGGTGCCAGGCCGTCGCGGCCTATCTGACCATCGACGCGAGTCCCCCAGCGGGGCAAGATGTGCTGGACCTGCTCAGAAGGAACGAAGACTTCCTCAATGACCCCGTGCTGCAGGGGATTGCGATCGCCGAGATCCCCGTCGAGCGTAAGGCGTCCTTGCTACGCGCGGCCGCGGAGAAGCTCGGGTCGCCCGACGCGGCACCGCGGGCGGCCCGCTACGCAGCACGCCAGGGGCAGGACTTCATCCCACTGCTCGTGACGTTGATGGACCGGGAGACGGACCTGCATGCTCTGGGTTGGTATTGCGAGTCGGCGGCGTGGAAGAAGGACGGCCAGTTGGCCGCGCCGGTGCGGCGCGCGCTGACCCGGCTCGCGGCGGAGCCGGTCGCGATGACCGGTGGATCGGCGGACGACCGGCTGGCGACGGCGGCCGTCGCCATCCTGGAAGCCGCCGCCGTCTATGATCTGAAGGAGCAGGCCCCGGCGGTGCGCAAGCTCCTGGAATCGTCGGACTCAACCATCCGGGCTGCGGCCGAGTCGACGGCCGCCCGGATGGGACTGCCCGGGGCGATCCAGCGGCTGTACGCCCAACTGGGCAGCGGCCGTGGCGGCATCCGTCAGCGCGCTGCCGAGGCGCTGACAAGGATCCCGACAGCCGACGAGGCCGAACGAGCGGCACGCGAACGGGCGGTGCTGAAACGCCTCGGGACCGATGCCGAGGACGAGGCGCTGCGGGTTCTGGCGACCTGCGGCCGCACGGCGACCGTCGCCGCGCTGCGGCCCATCCTCGATGGGCCGGATGTCCCGCGTGCGGTCTACGCCGCCTGGGTGCTGGCCCAGTTGCCGGATGAAGCCGCCGCCCAGACGGGTCTGCGGCGCGTCGCCATCTTCGCGACGTTCCATCACCAGATCTACCAGCAGGGCGCCGGTATCGACTTCCCGATCGCACCTCATTTGTCTTTCCACCAGGTGACCCAACGGCTGAACCCAGACCCGGCAGACTACTCGTACGGCGAGGGCCCGGTGCGGATTCCGGAGGAACTGCTCGAGCCGTTCCCGTTGGACAAGAACGAGCAGGCCTTTGCCGTTGCCGGTTATCGTTGGAGCCGGCGGCCGCAATGGTCCTCGACACACGTGCTGCCGTTGTTCAACCGGCAGTGGGGGACGGCGCCGCTTCTCGCGGACGCGCCGGCGCTGGACGCCGGCTATGTACCCTTGTTCAAGGTCATGGCCACAGAAGATGTCGGGGTCAAACGCCTGATGGTCGCCGGT
Organism: Planctomycetota bacterium; assembly: GCA_025459125.1. Lineage (GTDB taxonomy): Bacteria > Planctomycetota > Phycisphaerae > Sedimentisphaerales > Anaerobacaceae > PLanc-01. Next base: position 13,701 of record JALORE010000163.1, read on the forward strand.
CAAGCGGTTGCCTACTTCCCGTATCGCCAGCGGGCGGCGCAAGCACTGGCCGCGATCACGGGCCGCCGGGCCACCTACCTGGGCTTGGCTGGTGAGAAGATCGACAGCGCCGCCGCCCCGCGGGCATATCAGAATCAGGACAAGTTGCTGGCGGGCTTCGTGGTGGATCAGATCGTCAAAGCGGCCCCGCCCGACGATCCCCAAAGCGAGGCTCAATGGCAGCAGGTCTCGGCGTTGCAGTCACTGATTCCGCACCTGCGTAACGAGTTTGGCGAGCAGATCGTCCCCGCCATCCGCGCCGAAGCCGCCCGGAGAAAGGCGAATCTGGCCAAGATCCTCCCTGACGGCGCATGACTACCGGTCCTTCGTTCCCCCGGACCTTTCGGTCTTGCCCCGTGATCGGACGGGCGGTATGCTGGGCCACGTCGTCTTTGTTTGAGGTTGGATTCTCCTGGGACTGTGAGACTCTCCTCAACGCTGGGCAGGACAGGTTTGTTATAAGCTATGGTTCTACTGGATGTTCATCCGCTGACGTGGGAGGGGTTGCTGTGCTGCTTCCTTTCCGGGATCATTATCGGACTGGAGCGGCAATTGCGCGGCAAGCCCATGGGCATGCGCACGAGTTCCCTGATCTGCATCGGGACCTACGTCTTCATCGCCATGACCCGGCAGGTCTCCAACGAGATGACCGATCCTTCCCGCGTCATCGGGCAGGTAATCACGGGGATCGGCTTCCTGGGCGCCGGCGTCATCCTGGCGCGGCACGGCGCCGTCGTCGGCGTAACCTCCGCCTCAGCGATCTGGGTCCTGGCAGCCATCGGCGTTGTGATCGGGCTGGGTTTTCCCTGGCTGGGAGTCAAGCTGGCGGTCCTGGCTGTTGCGATCCTGGTCGGCGTTGACGTTGTCGAGCACCGCTTCGAGTTTCTCCAGCGGGGCGTTCATAGCAACGTGACCAGCCGGGACGATCGGCCTTGGCGGCCCGGGCAGGATTCCGAGTGAGTCAGCCGGCATCCGGCGCTGAGCCGTTGAAGACCCGGATCTGCGTGGGGCTGATGAGCCGGTAGCGGATGCCGCGCCAACGGACGGTTCGCCCGAAGGCGGAGCAGAGCAGCAGCACCAACAGCAGGAGCGACCAGGCCCAGCCGCCCAGAACGTCGGCGGCGCCGGCCGGCAGCAGTTGGGCCAGGTACTCGTGCAGGATCTTCCCCGCGGCCAGTTGCCGCAGTGCCGCGCGGATGATCTGCCCGACCACGAACACGGTCCAGACCGCGGCATAGAGAATGACGTGCTCGCCCTGCACGACCGCGGCATGGATCGTCGCGGCCGCCGCGCCCCAGAGGCCGAGGACCGAGCCGAGACTGAAGAGGAACCCGAACCACCACGTGCGCGGGGCATAGACCCGCGTAATGAGCAGTTGCCGGCGGCCGAACTCGTAGAGCCGGCGCCAGGTGAAGGACTCGAACGAGGCGACCAGGCACGCGGGCACGAAGGTGATCTTCAGGCCCTCCTGTTTCACGGCCTGGCTCAGGGACAGGTCGTCGCTGAGCGTGCGGGACCACCGTTCCGTGATCCCCAGCCGGCGGAAGTCCTTGGTGCGGATGGCCATCGATCCGCCCCAGGCCAGATTCCAGGGATTGTTGCCCAGGAGTTGGGCCACCGCAGCGTTGATTGCCGACAGGGCCAGCGTCGCCAGATTGTTCTGCGTCGGGACGAACCAGCGATACCCGGTCGCGACGCCGCACTGGGAGCGGTATAGCGGGTGGACCAGGTGCCGGAGCCAATCGCGGCGCACGCAGACGTCCGAATCGGCGAAAGCCAGCACCTCGCACTCGGCCGGGATGTGCTCCAGGGCATAGAGCAGATTGTGAATCTTCTGGCTGGAGGATCGCGAGGGGCCCGCCACCAGGACCTGCACGCTCAGGGGGTGCGATTGGGGACCGGCCTCGGCTTGCAGAGCGGTCAGCTCCCGGTAGGCCGGGTCCGCTTCATCTCCCACCACCAGGAACAAGTCGTAGTTCGGGTAATCCTGCTGAAGAAAGGACCGGAGGTTCGCGGTGAACCGGGCGTCGATGCCTTTGCAGGGGACGATCAGGGCGGTGCGCGGTCGGAAGGCCAGGTCGTCCCGCTTGGCGAGCTTGACCCGGACGTAGTGATAATTGCGAACGACGTAACACAAGACCGTCAGTTGTGCCAGAATCGCCGTCCACGCTAGCATTGCATGCCAATCCATATACGCCACTACCATAGCCGAGTTGTGGCAAAACGCCAGCCTTTTTCCCCGGCAGGTTATCCGAGACCGTGAGGATAGCCACAGCTTCAGATCCGGTCTTCAGGCGATGGAGGCCAGAGGGGTCACGGCGCTGACCAGCTCCGCGATGGTGTAGGTCCGGGACAGGTCGATCTCCAGGAGGCAGCCGTGGTCGTGGTCCGAGGCCAGAATGATGAGGTTGTCGCCGGCGCGGCACCAGCCGTTGGGCTGAGGCTGATGGCCCAGCACGAAGAGATCCACGTCCAGCCGTCCCGCCATACCGTTCAGGGCTGCCTGGCTGTGGCGCCGGCCCCAGGTCAGCTGGTAGGCACCGCCCGGTTTCTCGCAGTCCCCGAGCTTCATTTCCCGCTCGAAGATGCCCGGATCGAACCCGTTGAGGTTGCGATCGTCCGGCAGGGAATGAGAAATCCACACCCGGTTGGGGCACCGGACGGCCAGGGGCTGCGAGAAGAGGAACTGGCGGATCGCCAGGCGGACCTCGGGGCCGGCCTTGCCGAACTGTCGCTCCAGGGCCAGGGTCATCGCCCGGTTCATCTCCTTGCCGTTCTTCATCACCTCGCTGCTGTTGATGGCGGCCGTGTCGTGGTTGCCCATCACGAAGTGAACCTGGTCGGGGAAGCTGAGCTTGAGCCGGACCGCGTCGAGCAGCAACCGGTAGGAGAGACATCCGCCCGCGCCGTCTTCGGGACCGCCGTGGATGATCTCCTGGAGCACGAGGTGTCGATCCGGGTGTTCGGCCAGGCGGGCCTGCGCGACGAGACGCTCGAAATTGCGGCGGTGCCCGTGGAGGTCGCCGCCGATGACCAAAGACCCTGCCCCGGGCAGACAGACCAGATTGGCACGTCGGAACCGGTCGGTCTGATTGGCTCGGATTCCTCTATTGAGCAGGTCGATGGTTGTTTGAGGCATTCCGGTTGGCTCGAATCTTGCTCCCGAAAATACTGTGGATCATCAGGTCGAGTCTGGACATGACCTCCACCATGTTGCCCGGCCGCTCCGCCGGGTCCTGCTTGACGCAATCCATGACGAGCCTGGAAATCCCGATCGGCAACTGCCGGCGCAGCTCATGTGGCGCCGGACACTTCGAAGGCTCGTAGGAGTTCGACGCATCTTTGCGGGCCAGCACCGCGGTCTTCTTCGGGATCAGCGTCGGCACGTTCTTGCCCGTCAGGGCCCAGTACATGGTGGCGCCGAGGTTGAAGATGTCCGTTTTCGGACCCAGGGTCTTGCGCCGGACCTGCTCGGGCGCGATGTAGTCGGGTGTACCCTGGATCCGCGACTTGACGGTCCCGATCGCGCAGCTCTGACCCAAATCGATGATCTTGATGACGCCGCTCTTGTTGATCAGGATGTTGTTGGGCTTGATGTCGCAATGGACGAAGCCCTTCTGGTGCATGGCGTTGAGCCCGGCCGCCACCATGCGAAAGACCAGCAGGACGTCGCCCAGGCTCAGGGTGGTGGTCTCCTCCAGGGTCTGGCCGTCGAAATGCTCCATGGACAATAGCAGCTCCCGCACCCGGAACATGCTGCGGATCTTCTGGAGCTTGTAGCATTTCCGGACGTACGGGTGATCGATCTTCTGGGCGACCTTGTACTCGAGCTCGGTTTGCTCGAAGACTCGGGTGTCCTCCGGTCGCTCGAAGATCAGACGCTTCAGCGCGACGACGCTGCCGTCCTCCTCGTCCGTCGCCAGGTAGATCGTGCTGCGGGCCCCATTGCCGATCCGTCGGATGATCGTGAACCCCCCCACACTGAGAATGTCTTTGGCCATGTCAAACAAACCCAAGAACTCGAGACCCGGCGCTCACTGCTACGACCTGAAGATGCGCCCGGGTCTGTTCGTGTTCCTCAAATTTCGCCCACCGGCATTGGGTGGACGAAGGAGCCTCGCTCCTGTCGCCGCACCCTGCAACCGGCCAATGCTGTACAAAGTACGCAAATCACCCACCTTAATTCGCCGACCCGCGTCTGTCCATCGCAGTGCCGATTTTTCTGTATCGGCCAGCGTAGATAAATCTTGACAAAGTAATTGAATTCTGGTTTATCTTAACCGATACTGTCCTCGGGGCCTTGAGGATTATCCTATGGTCTCGCGTCTGGGTATATTCCCCGATAGCTCAATAGGTAGAGCGAGCGGCTGTTAACCGCTAGGTCGTAGGTTCGAGCCCTACTCGGGGAGTTGAAGCGAAGACGGTTCCAGACATACGTGTCAGTTCTACTGGTATCCAGGGCGGCTGGCATTTTGCACGCCGTTCTTTCGTGAATCGTCCGCTAAGAGAGGTTCATCCGGTTCCAGCGTACTTGCCGCCCCAGAAGGGCCCAAAACCCTCGGGAAGCTCTGCCCCCAAGAGTCAGCCAAGTACGTGGAAACCAGATGAGCCGGAATGCTCTGTTGTCGTACGATTCTTCTGCGTAGGGTGCATTCCACGCCCCGCCTGCTATATCCGCACCGCAATGATGCGTGCTACGCACCCTATGGACGGAATTGGCTTTGTTTTCCCGGGCGTCTTTCGGGCGCCATCGTTCCTAAACCTCGTGTCGGCAAGAACTTGTCTCTCTTCTGCCTTGATTCCGATTGGG
>JALORE010000425.1 GCA_025459125.1 Planctomycetota bacterium
CCACGGACAGGTACTTCTTGGCTCCGTCCTGACCGATCACGTACTGGTCCAGGTATTCCTTGATCTCCCGCGGCCGGGGCGTTTCCTTGGGACTCGTCCGGTGCGTGCCCACCTGCCGGCGGTTCTGCTTGATGATGTTGTGGCATAGTTCCACGCATTCCGGACAGATGAACACGTTGTCCGGTCCCTCGATCAACGTGTCCGCCTGGCCGCCGGAGCGGCCGCAGAAACTGCAAATGGCCCTGGTCTTGCGGTTGTTCGTCTGTTTGGTCATCCCTGTTCTCTCATCCTGAATGCCGATACGTACGCACCATGCGTGCGATTGTAGCCCCGGCGGCCGGCCAGGGCAAGATTTTTCAGGACCCACTACGTGGCTAGGCGTGGCAGAGGACGAAGTCGGCGCCGCGGCGGAGGGCGGCGGCGTTCATGGGGATGGTTTTGTGATGGCGCTCGGCCAGGATCTCGGGCAGGGACGCGGCGGCTTGCTCAGGGCTCAGGTGCGCCCGTTTGCCCAGATAGGCGCCGAGCATGACCATGTTGGCGCACTTGGGACTGCCGGACTCGATGGCGATCTCTTCGGCCGGAACGCCCAGGACTTCCACGCCGTCCGGGACGGACGAGACGCTCTGGATCAGCGAGCGGTTGAAGATCAGCACGCCGCCCGGCTTCAGACGCGGCGCGAACTTGCTCAGCGAGGCCTTGTTACAGATCACCAGAGCGTTCGGCGTGCAGACGACCGGGCAGGCGATCGGCTTATCCGACACGATCACCATGCAGTTGGCGGTCCCGCCGCGGACCTCGGCGCCGTAGGACGGCATATACGTCACTTCCAGGCCGGCCCGCATGGCGGTCTGGGCCAGGAGCTTGCCCGCCAAGACGATGCCTTGGCCGCCGAAACCGGCGATCACGAGTTCCTCGTACAGCATCATCGCTCGTCCTTCTCCATGTCTTTCAGCCGGCCGAGGGGAAAGACCTTGCTCATGTGGTCTTCGATCCACTGCATGGCGTCGCTCGGCGACATCCGCCAGTACGTCGGGCAGGGCGAGAGGATCTCGACCAGCGACAGGCCCGGGGCGCCCTGCATCTGGAGCTCGAACGCGTGTTTCATGGCTGCCTTGGCCTGGCGGATGCGCGGCACGTTGCTGAGGGCACAGCGCTCCACGTAGATTGCTCCCGGCAGCAGGGCGAGCAACTCGGAGACTTGGAGCGGATAGCCTTCGCCGTGGGATTGGCGGCCCTCCGGCGTGGTTGCGGTGACCTGGCCCAGGACGGTCGTGGGGGCCATCTGGCCGCCGGTCATGCCGAAGACGGCGTTGTTGATGAAGATCACCGTGAGCTGTTCCGCCCGATGCGCCGCATGGATGATCTCTGCCGTACCGATGGCCGCCAGGTCGCCGTCGCCCTGGTAGGAGAAGATGATCCTGTCCGGATTGCAGCGTTTCATGCCGGTGGCGACGGCGGGGGCGCGCCCGTGGGCGACTTCGATCATGTCCACGTCGAGATAATTGTACGCGAGCACGGCGCAGCCGACCGGCGCGATGCCGATCGTGCGATCCTGGATGCCGAGTTCCTCGATGACTTCCGCCAGCAGCCGGTGGGCGATGCCGTGGCCGCAGCCGGGGCAGTAGTGCGTCGGGCAATCCTTCAGAACCGGCGTTCGTTTGAATTGAGTCTTCATACCTGCTTCTTGCTCAAAGTCAGCTCCCGGATCTGACCGAGGAGCTCATCCGCGCTGGGAATGCCGCCACCCATACGGCCGTAGAAGAGCACGGGGGCTTTCCCGGCCACCGCCAGCTTCACGTCCTCCAGCATCTGGCCGGAACTCATCTCCGCGGTCAGAACGACGGGGAAAGTGTCGGCCGCCCGGCCGATCTGCCGGGACGGGAACGGCCACAACGTGATTGGCCGGATCAATCCCACGGGGATACCCTCCTGGCGGCCCTGATCGACCGCCGCCCGGGCGATGCGGGCCACGATCCCGTAGGCGACGACCACAACTTCCGCGCCGTCGAGGCGGTACTCCTCGCAGCGGACTTCGTTCTCCTCGATCCGGCGGTACTTGGCCTGGAGCTTCTTGTTGTGTTCCTCCAGGGCACCTTCCCCAAGCCACAGGGAGCGAATGATGTTCTGCTTGCCGCCGGCGTGGCCGGTTAGGGCCCAGTCCTTCGCGGGCAACGGGCGGTGGGGCCGGGGCGCCAGCGTCAGCGGCTCCATCATCTGCCCCAGCAGACCGTCGGCCAGGATCTCCACGGTGATGCGATACTGGTCCGCCAGGTCGAAGGCCAGCAGCATGCAATCTGCCATCTCCTGCACGCTGGCCGGGCCCAGGACGATCGTCTTGTAGTCGCCGTGGCCGCCGCCGCGGGTGGCCTGGAAGTAGTCCCCTTGTGCGGGGGAGATGTTTCCCAGTCCCGGTCCGCCGCGCATGACGTTGACGACGACCGCCGGCAACTCCGCGCCCGCCAGGTAGCTCATGCCTTCCTGCATCAGGCTGATGCCGGGGCTGGAGGAACTCGTCATGGCCCGTTTCCCGGTCGCGGCAGCGCCGAAAACCATGTTGATCGCCGCCAGCTCGCTCTCGCTCTGGATAAACACCCGGCCCTCCGCGGGCATCCGGTGGGCCAGGTAGGCGCTGATTTCGTTCTGCGGCGTGATCGGGTACCCGAAATAGGCGTCGCAGCCCGCCAGGATCGCCGCCTCCGCAAGCGCCTCATTGCCGCACATCAAAATCCGTTCGCTCACGTTTGTGCCTCTTGGTCCATCCATTGGTCGAGATAGGACTTCACCTGCCGAACGAAATCTCGGGCCGCCTCAGGTAGATCCTCGGCTTCTGCTTTTGTGACCCGCCGATCCACTCGATAAGCTCCGATGGTCCTCTGACGATAGGACATATTCAGCCGTGTGAAGGAACCTCTCTGCTTTATCTATAAGGTCGCGCAACTCGATCATGCTGTTATTCCCTCTTCTCTGACGTTCAGCATGAACGGGGAGTTGTAGTTCTCGAAACGCTCCTCAGAGATGGCCATGACAGAGACCAATTCGCCTTCGTCAACGATGATGTCGTACAGGAGGTTGTCCAGACTGTCTTCCACCTCGCGGGGATCCAAGGATCGATCCACCAGCCCGAGGACATCCACATCCGAATCCTGGGTGGCTTCGCTGCGGGCGTGGGAACCGTAGAGGATGACCCGCTTGATGCCGTCGCCGTAGCGCTCGCGCAGGTGAGCTTTGACTTGATCGACCAGGCATTTGACTTTCGGGTCCATCCGCTCACCGCTTTTCCTCGACCATCCGGGGCGTGTCTCTCCGCGCGGCGGTAGCGACGATGCGCACCCGGTCCGGTTCCTCCAGGAGGACTTCGATGATCCCCTCGGGGCAGATGACGGCGCACCGGGTGCAGGCGGTGCACTCCCTGTTCTGCGCCTGGGCGGGGAAATAGCCGCTCTTGTTCGAATCCGACGCGACGACGATATTGCTCTTGGGGCAAACCGTGATGCACAGGCCGCAACCTTTGCACCGCTCCATGTCAATGACGATTCTGCCTGCCATTCCACGTCCTTGGCGTTTTGACCGTATCAAAGTGCCCGGACGACCAAACGTGACGGGCGCCCTCCCCCCTCAGCATCGGCCTCATGCTACCACCGCCCCGGCTCACTGTAAAGGACAAAACCGGGGCGCACGCCCCGGATCGAGAGGGGGCAGGCTGCGATTGGATTTGCCCCGCCCGGCCCGATCTGGCACAGTAGAAGCCGTACCCGGGAGACCAAGAGCCATGCAAAAGCAGTTGATCATATCCGACCCGAACATCATGATGGGTAAGCCAGTCGTGGCCGGGACACGGATCACGGTGGAACTCATCCTGGAGAAACTGTCGGCCGGTGAGACGGTAGAGTAGAGTCTTGAGGCTCATCCCCGCCTGACCCGCGAAGCCATCCGAGCGGCCTTCGACCGCAGCCAAAGCAGGAATAGCCGAAAGAAACGAAAGAAGGCGAGAAACGGGCGTAGCCCAGCCGCCCTCGGCTGGCAGAACCCACGAACACAGCCGCGGGCGGCTGGGCTGCAAGACCGCCTCACTTCTCCTATGTCTTCTCTCGTGCTTCTCGGCCCCGCTCTCTCCGTGATGCACGTGCCAACAAAGAAGGCCGCGACATAACGGTCGCGGCCTTGGATTTGCTGTCTACGGTACTCCTACAGAGTTCTGCGGCGGGCGTTGGCCTGCCCCCGGATTATGTGCCAGCTCGAATTAGAGAGTTGACGACAACTTCTTCCCTGTTTGGCGTAGGCGCAGGCCCTGCCGAAGCCGGAGCCGA
>JALORE010000426.1 GCA_025459125.1 Planctomycetota bacterium
GAATGCCGGGACGTTGAACGGCGATACGATCTTCACGACGATGGAGACGCTGACGGGCGGCACGGGTGCGGACACGCTCACCGGCACGGGCGGTGCGGACCAGTTCACGATCAGCGGTCCGCAGGCCGGGGCGGTGGCGGGGATGACCTTCACGGGCATGGAGAAACTGGCCGGCGGCCTGGGCGACGATCGCTTCACGCTGGATACGGGTGTGCTGAGCTTCGGCGGTACGCTGTGGGGCGATGAGGGTACGGATGAGCTGCGTGCGACCGACGGCACGAACGCCTGGGCGGTAACGAGTACGAATGCCGGGACGTTGAACGGCGATACGATCTTCACGACGATGGAGACGCTGACGGGCGGCACGGGCGGGGACACGCTGACCGGGGCTAACACGACGAACACCTGGACGTTGACGAGTGGCAATGGCGGCACGGTCACAGGCTTGTCGGGCGGGTTCCGGAACATGGAAAGCCTGGCTGGAGGCACGGATCGGGACGACTTCAATTTCAACGCCGAGCTCAATTGGGCGGGTTCCTTGACCGTGGATGGCCGGGCGGGGGAGGATACGATCAACCTCCCCGGTGGAATTACCGTCGGTAGTACGCTGAGTGCCACCGCGGAGACGATCAATCTGGGCGGGGCTATCAGCACGGGAGGCGCGCAGAGCTACGCCGGAACGGTAGTCCTGGTTGCGGATGCCGCGCTGACCGGCGCGGGCGTGAATTTTGGCGGCACCGTGGACGGGGCTCACGATCTGACACTGGCGGTCAGTGGTGCCACGACGTTCAACGGAGCGGTTGGCGGGAGCGCACCCTCGGGGTTAGGGGATGGAACGGACGCATCCTTGAGGATCAACTCCAAGGGAACGACGACGTTCGCACAGACCGTGCGGACGAGCCAGGGGATCGTCCAGGCGAATGACGCCGGGCAGGTGACATTCAGCAAGAACGTCGATGTGGTGGGCAGGACGACCCCGACGGAGTTCAGCGGGAATGTGGCTCTTCACGGCCTGACCTTCACCTCCGCCGGGCCGGTGACATTCGGGACCGCGAGTACGGATCAGGTGACGTTGCTCGGCGGCGCCGTGAAGATCGATACCTCCAGGGCTAACGCACCGGTCACGTTCAACTCCCGGGTGAATGGCACCGATGCCGGACCGACGCTCGAGATCGACAGCCGCAACGGTTCCACCGGTGGTGGTGCGGTCGCCTTCCGAGCGGCGGTAGGCGAGGGGGTGGATGGGTTGACCCTCGACGTGCGGAGTGCGGAGTTCGACGGGACGGTGAGGTTGGGCACCCAAGGACTTCGTGTGACGGCGACCGACAGGGTAGGTTTTGCCGACGCGGTGAATACCGGGGGGCCGGTCAGTCTGCAGGCCGGCGGCCGCATTACCACCAAAGGCGTCACGGCAACCACCGGCAACATCGAAATCCACGCCACCGGAACGGATGGCGACCTGCTTGTCAACGGTCCGGTGAAGGCGTCCTGGGGTGGGGTCTCCCTGGTCTCGGATTTGGGGAGGATCTACACAAACGGCAAGGATTCGCTCAATGTGGCCATCACCGGGTACTCGGATGATGATCCGGACAAAGCACCGGCACAGCGGCTGGGAGTGGACCTCGACACGCGTCCGGCCCCGCCGGATCCGGCGGCGCCGCCGGATTGGCAACCGGGAAAAGCGGCGATCGTGATCCAGAGCCACGGCTCCCTGTCCCTCGGGCCGCAGGCCGTCTTGACGGCCAAGGGTCAGTATTATTCAGGTGATGCGGCACATGATGATCGTATCCCCATCGGCCTGCGCCATAACGGGCCGCGGACAGACTCGGGCGATCCCCTGGACGTGGCGATCTACCTGAAAGCCGGCGGCGCTGTGCCCATTGTGTCCTCCGGGCCCAAGCCGGATCACGAGGACATCACCGTCAACAGCAAGGCGATCTCCATCAGCCAGCAGGGCGGTGGCGTCGGCACACTGGTCGTGGACGCGGCGGATACGGTAGCCTTCGGGAAGAAGTTCGACGGGTACCTGCGGGCGGGGGGCGATCTGCAGCGGATCGAGGTGGTCTCGCGCATGTCGCCGGCGGACCTGAGCACGGTGGCCATCTGGGGCACCCTCCCTCACGCCGACGACCTTTATGACGTCCATGCATGGCCGAATTTCCAGGGCGTGGACTACCGGCGTTACTTCAATGGGACCTACCCCGACGACTACGTCATCTACCTGTTGCGGGGCGGCGATCCGGCGATCGCGTCGCCGCTGTTCGAAGTCATGCCCTTCCAGCAGGCGGCGCCGGTTCCGGTCGTGGTCGCGGTGGACGTGGTGGAGCGTGTTCCGCCGGTCGTGCGGGGACGCGACGCCACCCAGATTCTGGGCGAGGCGCTCCGGATTCCGCATCCGGATTGCATGAGCGAGGACCAGCAGGATACGGCCCAGTGTCAGACGGTCGGGGACCTCTTGGCCGTCGATCCGAGCCTCGTGGCTGGAGTACTAGCCCGAATTGAAGCCGTGGACCGTCGACTCCTGCCGGACGAGACACCCGAAGGCCGGCAAGAGCGCCTGATGCGTCTGGAAGCACTGGCGAAGCACTGGCCTCCGGTCAATTCCAGCAACCTTCGGCAGATCCAGACGGAAGCCCGGAACACGCCAGGCCTGCTCGAATGGATGGAGAGCGCCGTCGACTTTGTGCGCATTCTCCATGTGCCTCTGCACAAATCGCTGCGCTGGTCGAGCGACACGTTCCTACTCACGTATCTGGCGAGCAGTGAGCAGTTGCAGCGGTTTATGCGGACTTATATCGAGGTCCGCTTGACCCAGGACGACGCCCCGGTCTTCTCCTCCGAGGCCGAGTGAGGGCTCAGCGCGGCGGTGCGGCCGGACGTACCACGATGCGAAAACCCAAGTCGCACGCCGACAGCTCGGTGGGAGACAACACGGGTCCACTCTCGTTCCTCAGGTCGTTGAGAGAGGAGAGACAGGAGCCTCCGTAGCATTCTCCGCTCGCGCACCATTCCCAGACATTCCCGATGAGATCACAGATGTCGGGTACTCCCGTCAGGTTACCCCGGGCGATCCTGGGCGCATCGTAGCATGCCGTGGGCCAAGGCACCTTGTATCGCCCCGGTTCTTCAGAGGCGTCCTTGAGTTCCTCCGGCCCATAGGCCGGCCCCTGGGTGTCCCGCTTCGGATCGTCCACTCCGGCCGGGGGAAACGGCACCTTGGTGGGGTCTTTGATCCTGACGTACCCGGGGGCTTTCCTGTCCGCGCTGCCGCCCCCGGGATTGAAGCCCTTGGCCAACTCGATCCAGGCCTTGGCCCGGACGTGGTACGCGTTCGGATCGGTGTAATGGGCACGCGTCGGGTCGGCGAATTGCGTGGCATGCCAGCATTGGGTGGTCGTGGGTAGACTCGCGCCAAGCCATTCCGCGTAGCGTTGCGCGCCCGGCAGGGTGACCCACACCACCGGGTGGTCCGATTTGGAAGCGTTTCGCCCGCTTGACGATCGGGTCCACAGACGCATGATTTCGGAACGATAGGGGTGCACGACGAACCTCGCATCGATGATGACGCTGTTCGGTTCTGTCCCCGTCCGCGCCAGGAAGGTGCGGTACTGCTCGTTCGTGATTTCACGGAGGGCCATGTAGAACGAATCGCTTCCCTGCGGGACGAAGCGCAGAATCACGTTGGGGTCGCCCGGTGGCCGGGGGCGAATATACTTGGGCCAGACCAGATTGGCCTTACCGGGGACAACCACCGCAAAAGCCGGTTGGTTCCGGAAGTCGCGTGCCTGCGGTCGAGATCGAACCAGGGGAGCCAGATTGGGCTCGATGGGTTCGAAGTTGGCCAGCCCGGAATCCTTCCGGAAGACGACAGGGCCCTTCCCCGCGGTGCCAATTGTCAGACCCCCGCATTCCGCCGGCCAGCGATGTTCCTCAATGCTCTGGCTCAACACCGTCAGTCTCTTCTGGAACTTGGGCCATCTCTCTTCGATCCGGGGTCTGTTCTCTTCGATGGCCGGCAGAACCTCGATCGTGGAAGATAGGTGCATCGAGCAGCAAAGCCGAGGCGGAAGCCGGCGAGGAGGATGGATCCGTGGAGAAGACGACCCGAACCGAGGAACTCAAGATCACGGGCGAGGAATTGGTGGCCACCGTCAAGGAACTCGTCCGTCAGGGCAACATCCGCCGGATCACGGTCAAGAACCGTGAAGGAAAGACGTTGGTCGAGATTCCTCTCACACTCGGGGTTGTCGGAACGCTGCTCATCCCCACGCTTGCCGCGCTCGGCGCCGTGGCCGCCCTGGTCGC
>JALORE010000164.1 GCA_025459125.1 Planctomycetota bacterium
ATGAGGCCTTGCGCCACGAGTACAAGGGCCGATACCTCTTCACCGAGCACCACGAGTCGCACGCAGCCAGTGCGTTCTTCCCGTCGCCCTTCGAGGCGGCGGCGATTCTGACCATGGACGGCGTCGGCGAGTGGGCGACCGCCAGCTTTGGCGTCGGGCGGGGCAACCGGGTGCAGTTGAGCCACGAGCTGCGTTTTCCGCACTCGCTGGGCCTGCTCTACTCGGCCTTTACGTACTTCACCGGCTTCAAGGTCAATTCCGGCGAGTACAAGCTGATGGGCCTGGCTCCCTACGGCGAGCCGAGATACCGCGATCTGATCCTGGAGAAGCTGATCGACCTCAAGCCGGATGGCTCACTGCGGCTGAACATGGACTACTTCGGCTACTGCCACACACTGGTCATGACGACCCGCAAGTTCGAGCAGCTCTTCGGCGGTCCGCCGCGAAAGCCCGAGGCGCCGCTGACCCAGAGAGAGATGGATATCGCGGCTTCGATCCAGGCCGTCACGGAAGAGGCCATGCTCCGCGCGAGCAGGCACGTGTACCGGCAGACCGGGATGAAGAACCTTGTCCTGGCCGGCGGCGTGGCGCTCAATTGCGTCGCTAACGGGCGTATCCTGCGCGAGACGCCCTTTGAGAAGATCTGGATCCAACCGGCGGCCGGCGATGCCGGCGGGGCGCTGGGAGCGGCCCTGTTCCTCTGGTACCAGCTTCTGGATCACGAGCGTCGCGTGGACCGCGGGGACAGCCAGCAGGCCTCGCTCCTGGGACCGGCGTACACGGACGAACAGATTCGCCGGCTTCTCGACGACGCGGGGGCCCGGTATCACGTGTGCAGCGAGGAGTCGGCATTGGTCGCGCGGGTCGCGGAACTGATCGATCAGGGCAAGATCATCGGGTGGTTCCAGGGACGGATGGAGTTCGGACCGCGGGCCCTGGGCGGCCGGAGCATTATCGGTGATGCACGCCGTCAGGACATGCAGTCGCTCATGAACCTCAAGATCAAGTTCCGCGAGTCCTTCCGCCCGTTCGCACCCTGCGTGCTGCGGGAGGATGTGGCCGAGTACTTCGAGACCCGCCCGCAGGAAGATAGTCCCTACATGCTGCTTGTCGCGCCCGTCCGCGCGGACAAGCGGGTCAACGCGCCGGCGGACACGGAACCGCCGGCGGGCCTCGACAAGCTCAAAGTCCGGCGCAGCATCATCCCGGCGGTCACCCACGCGGACTACTCCGCGCGGCTGCAGACTGTGGACCCGCAGCGTCATCCGCGGCTGCACAGGCTGCTCGCGGCTTTCAAGCAGCGGACCGGCTGCCCGGTGATCATCAACACGAGCTTCAACATCCGGGGCGAGCCCATCGTCTGCTCGCCCGCCGATGCGTACCGCTGTTTCCTCGCGACCGATATGGATGTGCTGGTCCTGGAGAACCAGATCCTGTATAAGCAGGAGCAGCCGCAACTGCCGCGGCACGAAATCGACAAATACCAGGCCCGCTTCGAGCTGGATTGAAATGCTGATCGAGATTGACTGGCATCCGACAGGCAGACAGTTACGGGTGTTCGGCGCCGGGGGACTGCTGGCGGCGATGCTCGCGGCCCTGGTGCTGTATTTCGTCTGGGGAGCGGCGGCGCTCCCGGTCGGGATCGTGCTGGGCGCCGGAGCGGTTGTGTTTCTGTGCAGCCTGCTCGCGCCGACGGTCGCACGTGTCCTCTACGTCGGCCTGACGCTCGCGGCGCTGCCCCTCGGCCTGATGGTCAGCTTCCTGCTGCTGGCGGCTCTCTATTTCCTGCTACTGGCGCCGGTGGCGCTCGTCTTCAAGCTCATGGGCCGGGACGTGCTCGAGCGGCGCTTCGGCGCGCGGGCAGAGAGCTACTGGGTGCCCCGCAGGGCCGGCGAAGACATGGAACGGTACTTCCACCAATTCTGACAGGGCGGGAGAGAATCCGATGAAGCCTCACAAGGACAACGCGGCGAAATTCGACGACCTGGCCCGGCACAAGCGTCCCTCGCTGGCCCTGGAGTTCTGGTACTTCCTCAAGTACAACAAGAAATGGTGGCTGCTGCCGATCCTGGTGACACTCCTGCTGCTGTGCCTGCTTGTGCTGGTGGGCGGCTCGGGCCTGGCGCCGTTCATCTACACGGTTTTTTAGAACTTGAACCGAGAAAGACCCAGCCGAGCCCCACCCTCCTGTCGTGGTGAGCACGGCACAAGCGCCTCTCCCGGCGATGGGTCGCTTTGTGCTTCGCCCTTCCGCCCCAAGCGACGCCTACTTCGCCGCGACGGCGTCCACCTCAATCTCGAACAACAACTCGTCCCGGCAGATGTCGTTTTCGACGGTGATCGCCGGGAAAGACGGGACACCGCTTTCCTGCCGGTACTTTTCGAACAGCGGTGCATCTTTGGCCCGCTTGAAGTAGACCACGGCGCGGATTACGTCGCCCCAATCCATCTCGCGCGAGTGCAGGATGGCCTGGACGACTTCCATCGTCTGGCGCACCTGGGCTTCACAATCCCCGAGGAAGACGGTCTTTCCGTGCTCGTCGATGCTGGCGGTACCGGAGATGTAGAGCCGCCGTAGATCGGGCAACTCCAGCTCGACCGCCCGGCTGAAGGAGCTGCCGTACGTCGTGGCGGATGACTGCAACGGCGACGGGACCTCGAACGCCCGGACGCCTTCCTCGTCACTGCGGACCGCGATCAGTCCGGAGAGCAGCGCCGCCCCCAGGGCATTGCGTCCCGCGACGCCGGTGCTGGCCGGCAGCAGGCCTTCGAAGACCTTCTGCTCCTGAAAGAACGTCGTCCGCACGACGTTGAACTCGCGGTACCAGCGGAGGATATCGTCGTTGTAGAACCAGGTGCGCAGCACGTCGCTGAAAGCCATCCCGCCGCTGTGCAGGCCCGCCTCCATCTGCTGGAACATGGTCTGTGCCTGCTCGGGCCGGCCGACCGTGGGATTCGTGGGCAACAGGCCCACCAGACGGCAGTACCGGGCATATCCATCTTCGAACGCGGTCCCCAGCCGGCGTCCCCCCACCACCAGGGGCTGGGCCGTCCGGCCCGAGATGGCCCACAGGTGCACGCCAAAGAGATTGTTGGTGCGTGCGTTTTCGATCCACGCGAACGGCGGGTTGCCCCCGCCCAAGGCTGCCGTGAACACGCCCAGGCTCTTGCGGTCCGCGGGCGACAGCCCCAGGGCTTCCACGGAGATGACCCCTCCATCCAGCCGGCGGACGACTTCAGCCACCCGCGCGAAAAGCGACTCCGGGCCCTCCTGGCCTTGCGGAACAAACGTGACAAAATGCTCTCGGACTGAATCCCGGCTCAGCGTCGTAACATTCAAGCCGGCGGATACGCGTTTCTGAATGCTTGTCAATGCCAGAACTCCTGCCTGATCCTCATCTCTCCGATCGCGTGAACCGGCATACAATCGGCGCGAGGCCAGTTTGCCCAAGTTCACAACTCAACCGGCCTCATTCTACAGCAAGAACGCTCGTCCGCCACAATTATTTCACCCTTTCCGACCGTTCGGCCGGGGCCGACTTCGGGGGCGAAGCCACGCGCTCCTCGTAGGGCGAGTGTCCCCGCTCGCCCTGCGAAGCCGGTGCATTCGCATGCGTGCCGGCGCCCGGTCACGGCGTGACTGGTTGGATCACCTCCTCGCGCTCAACCTCGCAGGTCTTGCCGCGCCAGGAGAGAGCCGTCGGGCCAAAGGCGTGGAAAACGCGGATTTGCCCGGAGTCTTTCAGGTCCCGGTTGTCCGTAGAACGCAGGGTGAAGAGTGCTCCCGTGCCGTAGTCCTGGCCGTTCCAGGTACGGGCGTGGAAGGCGACAAAACGCGGCGCTTCCACGAGAAAACCCCAGGGCGGCAGGACCGTGCGACCACCGGTTTCGGAGGCGACCTCGACGGGGGCGGGCCCAAAGTTGACGGTGACCTTCGTGGCCCGGGCGCCTTCACCGTAAGTGGCGCGTCGGACGCTATGGTCCCCGGTGACATAGGCGAAGGTGGTGAGGCGGTCGTAGGCCGTGACCTCGTGCAGCGGGCCGAGCACCTCATGGGTGTTCTTCAGGAACACGTCCAGCGGGTGCAGGCCGGCCGCCCAGCCCCGGTCGCTGCGGGTGTAGGCGGAGCGTTCCGCTGACGACTCCTTCCGGCCTTCCTTCGGAGTCTCCTGCCAGTACAGATGATCGGGGAACGAATGGTAGTGCAGGGGACGGGCACAGAGCACATGGTGTGCCACGTACTCGGCGGCCTCCTCGGCGCGGTAGCCGTATTTGCCGAAGCAGATCTGGCAGTCGTGATAGACCATCTCGAAGAACGGGATCACGGCGGCGCCCAGCTCCTGGGGCTTGAGCTGGTGGAAATACTGGCCGCTGACACCGACGAGCCCCTCGAAGAAATCGCTGTGGGGCAGCGCCCATTCCCGGCCGCACTCGCTGCCGAAGGTGCCGAACAGGTTCCGGGCGTAGTTACTCAGGCGGATCTTCCACCCGATGTCGTCGTTGCGTCCGATCGGATGGTCCGGGTCAAAACACTCGCGCGGCCCGACCGCGTAGGTCGTGTCGATGAAGTAGCTCCAGGGCCCGAACAGGTCGCGGATCGCGCCGAGGTTCTGCGTCCGCTGGGCCAGTTCCAGTTGTTTCGGGGCACAGACCATGTAGGCGCGTCCGCCGTTCCAGCGTCCGCCGGCGATCAGCGCGCCGTCGGGCTTCTTCTCGATACAGCCCGGGTCCCAGCTCTTCGCATCCCGGTACATGTCCTGGACATTGTCGTGCAGGCAGCCGACGTAACCGAGCTTCTGGATGCGCTGGACCGCGTCCGCGAGGGCCGCATTGCCGCCGCACTCGGGATTGGCCGGCAGGTTGTCCGGGTGGCGGACATCGTAGCCCCCTTCCGTCCAGCCGCCGACCATGAAGAAGCAGCGCTCGATCTTCAGGTCATTCCGCAGGTGCTCCGCGATGCGGGCGGCTTCGTCGAAGGTCCAGCGGACCCGGACGGATTCCTCGGCAGTGCTCTCCTCGTTCATCCGGCGGGCCAGGCAGGTCCATAGCTTGGCGTTCGAGGCGCCCACCATGAGCTCGACGTGCGGATCGCGACGAACCTTCTCCCGCAGCGTCACGGCATACCCGCATTTCCCGGCATACGTGCGGTACTCCCGGGCCATCAGGTTCCAGTCCCCCCGGCCCAGCGGCATCAGGCGTACGGACGTGGCACGGCCCCGCAACTCGAACGCCGCCGTCAGCCGGTTCGGCCGACCGGCGGAGACCTGCCGCTCCAGCTCGGGAAAGACATAGGCATCGTCCCACGTCACCATCAAGGCCGAGTCCTTCTTCACCACGCCGAGCATGCTCATGTGGCAACCTTCGTACTCGGAGGTCCCGAACAGTCGCTTGAAGGCCCTGTCTCCTGCCACCGGGATCAGCAGTCCCTCCCGGCTCGGCACGATCAGGTAGCCACCCTCGTCGGCGCCGATCGCCAGAGCATCCGCGAGGACCCGGACAGTGTCCTTGCCGGGCTTCTCGTAGCGCAGCTCCAATGCCCGCCCCCCATCCGCGAGCGCGAACGTCACGGTGCCCCCCTTCTCCGCAGCCAGCTTGATGACGTCGGGCCGCCCGTCGCGGGACCGCGTGAAGCGTCCCTGCAGCCAGGGCGCCTGGCCGGGACCGGCCTTCCCGCTGGAGGGCCACCCTGTCTCCGACCGCTTATCAAGTAGCCGCCACGTGGCCGTCTCCTCTTCGACTTCCACTGCGAGTGAATCGCTCTGCAGACGCACGACCTCGGCACGACCTGTGCCAGAGGCCACCAGCAGCAGCAGGGTGAACAGACAGATTCGGCCTGGAATCAGGCGGATGACGCGTGGCGATCTCATAAGCTACCTCCCTTGGTTGCCCCCGGCGGCGAAGACCTGGCGGGCACCGCCCACCGCGGCCCTTCGCACCGGCCACCATAGAGTAGCCGATGGGCAGCGTCAAGACAATGCTGTGACGGGTGGCGGCGTCAAGACCGAAGGTCTTGGCGATGGTCGATCGCACCGGAGGTCCACCATCGCCCAGCTCCGTGGACTCCGCTTGCCGATGCCACCCGGAGCTCCGGCGCAGCGGGGAGATTGCAGACTACCGGCAGGCTGGCGCCTCGAGGGCGGCGCCGTCGGGATGGAAGAGGCGGAGCTTCCGGGGATCGACGTGGACACGGATCTCCTGGCCAACCGTGAGCGGGACATGGGGCGGGGCACAGAGGACGCACTTCTCCCCGGAGGCCAGGACGAAATGGATATCGGTTCGTGAGCCGAAGGGCTCCAGCACAGAGACACGACCGGCAAGCCTATGGGCGTCCGGGGACAGTGCGGGTTCGACCGAAAGGTCGTGCGGCCGAACGCCGACCAGCACGGCCTGCTCCCCACCATCTGACCAAGAAGAGGGCACGGGCAGTCTCCCGCCGGCCCAGTCCAGGAGGCCGACGCCCTGCTCACGGCGGAGACGTCCGCGCAGGAAGTTCATGGGCGGCGCGCCGAAGAAGCCGGCGACGAAGCGGTTCACCGGGCGATCGTAGACCTCCAGCGGGTGGCCGACCTGCTGGAGACGTCCCTCCCGCAGCACGCAGACGCGCTCGCCGAGGGCCATCGCTTCGGACTGGTCGTGCGTGACGTACAGCATCGTCGTGCGGAGTCTCTCGTGCAGAGTCTTGATCTCGTGGCGCAGCGCCCGGCGCAACTCAACGTCCAAGCTGCTCAGGGGCTCATCGAAGAGAAAAGCGGCTGGCTCGCGCACCAGCGCCCGGCCCAGGGCCACGCGCTGGCGTTGACCGCCGGAAAGGGCGGCGGGCTTGCGCTGCAGCAGGTCTGCAAGACCCAGCAGCGCGGCGGCGGCCTCCACGCGCCGCTGCACCTGGTGCCGGTCCAGTCCGCGCATCCGCAACGGGAAGGCCAGGTTGGCAAAGACGGTCATGTGGGGATAGAGGACGCCGTCCTGGAACACCAGCGCAAGATCGCGCGCGCGCGGCGGCACTTCCGTGACGGCTTTGCCCCCGATGTGAATTGCGCCCGCGGTCGGGGTCTCCAGCCCGGCGATCAGACGCAAGATCGTCGTCTTGCCGCAGCCGCTGGGTCCGACGAGCACAAGGAGCTCGCCGTCGGCCACGTCCAGCGTGACCTGAGACACCGCCACCGTCCGGCGGTCGAAGACTTTGGTGATGTCGTGCAGTGCAATCGAAGCCATGAGCTAAGTTAGCCGCTCCAAACCTGAGTCTCCCCCCGTCTCAGCACGGGTCCCGCCGCAGCCGCCAGGCCGCCAGGGCGAGAAACACGCAGCCGAGCGCCACGTAGACGCCCAGCGTCAGGAGCATCCAGCCGGTCGCGTCGCCCACGGTCATGGTCTTCTGCGCCCAGTGGTACGCCCCGACCCCCCGGCCGTGAACGGCGGCGCCGATCGCGACCACCAACTGAACGAACGGGTTCATGTCCACGCACATGTTCAGCAGACCCTTGAGTCGCCCGGTCGTTTCCTGGAGTACGGCCAGGACCAGAGGCAGGAGCGCCCAGAGCCCCGCCCCCAGGCCCATATTGACGATCACCGCGGTCGTCGTGTGGCGGAAGCGGGTGCTGAAGTACAGGCCGGCGGCGGTCAGGAAGAACACGATCCCGAGCGTCAGGATGGCCACGTGCACCCAGGCAATCGGCTCAAGGTACGCGAAGAGGGCGAACAGGACCACGTGGCCGAACAACAGCAGCCACGCCGGCAGGCACCGGCGCACGGCGCCCAGGAACTTGCCTGTCAGGATTTCCCCGTCACCGACGGTGGTCGTCAGCAGCAGCGTCCAGGTCCGCGATTCCCTCTCCGAGGTGATGCAGGTGGCCGGCAGGACCATCGTGAAAAGGAGGCCCACGCCGAAGAAGACGACGGTGTACATGATGTGGATCTCCTCGTCGTCCAGGACATGTTCGCGGGCGCACAGACCATACGTCAGGAGCAGCAGACCCAGAACGATGACGGCGCCGACAACCGGCATCACCTTGCGCCGCGTGAAGAGCGGCGTGCGCCGCTCCTTCCACCAGACGGGCGGTCCCGAGACGCGGCGGATCGACGCCGAGGGCCTGGCGCCCGTCTGGGCCGGTAGTCCCTGGGGCGCACGCACGCTGCCGCCGACCGCCTGGCGGAGCGCCGCACGCCGTACATAGGCCATCGCCAGCAGCAGCACCACCGCCGAAAACCCGAGCATCACGGCACAATGCAGCGGCCAGAACTGCAGGCCGGGCCCTCGCGCATTGAACAACGCGTTGGTCATCGCCGCCATCATCGCGTAGGGATTGACATAGGCCAGCACGTTCATGATTTTGTCCGGCGAGACGGCCCGATGCGTCAGGGCGATCACGATCCCGGGCAGGAACCAGAAGAGCAGGCAAACCGCCACGATCGACTCGATGATCGCGGCGTAGGCCCGGCGGGTGAAAATCGAGAAGAACAAACTCAGCGAGCCCACGAACACGACCGTCGTCAGCGTCACGCACAGGCCGCACAGCAGCAGGCCCCAGGGTACGCCGCCCAGGACGCGCACGACCGCCAGCAGCGGCAGGGAAATCAGCAACAACAGCACCAACTGCAGCAACCGGCTCGTCAGTTTCCCGAGCACGATCTGGAAGCTCCCGATCGGCGTCGTCATGAGCGTGCCGAGCGTGCGCTTGTAGATTTCGTCGCTGATGGACGTGCTGAGCATGACCACGGCGATCACCTGGGCCGCGCAGAACTGGAACCAGAGAACACTCATGATGATGCCCAGCCCCGCGGCCGACATGCGCGAAACCTCGTAGACGGACGAAGAGCCCGGGGACGGCGTGTGTGCGACACGGTCCGCCCACAGAACGCCCGCCAGAAAGGTGAACAGGCCGATGTAGACGAAGCGCAGCACGTAGTTCCGTCGGCGCCGGCTGGAGACGCGCATCTCCTTGTCGAAGATCGGCCCCGTCAGCCACCCGGGATGAAGACATTGCATCAGGTCAGGCATAGGCATCGATTTGTGATCTACGGTTTTCGATTTGTGATTTATAGACGATCCGTCGGGCAGCGTCCATCAAAAGACCCGCCGCCGCAGCCAGTGCTGGGCCCGCCAGAAGAAGAGCAACCCCACCACGATGTACAGCAGCGCGATGATCCCCAGGACCCAGGTGACCGTGCCGACGCCGAGTGTGGCGGAGTTCGCGTGCGCCATCATCGGTTCGTAGCTGAGGGACCGCCAGAGCGAGCGGGCCTTGTCCACACCCCCCGCGCCGGTCATGATCAGAGCGCTCTGGGCCATCGGATGCGTCCACAAATACGTCCCAAGCCAGCGATCTCCCTGCCCTCCCCGGATCTCGCCGGCCAGGCCGACCAGGACCGGCCCGACAATCCAGAGAGCCGTGCCCAGCGCGAACGAGGCCACCACCGCGGACGTCGTGCGCCGCAGACGGGCGCTGAAATAGAGACCTGTGCCCATCAGAAAACACGTCAGCCAGGCCACGACGATCAACAGGTGAACGATCGCGACCGGGTGAATGTAGCGTACCGCCGTGAACAGGAGGACATGGCCGGCCAGCAGACCCCAGATGGGCAGGCACCGGCGGAACGCACTGATCGCCTTGCCGAAGAGAATCTCCTCGTCGCTCAACGGCGTCGTCAATAGCAGCATCCAGGACTGGGTCTCCTTTTCAGTGGTGATCCGTGTCGCCGAGAACACCACGCTGACGATGCTCCCCAAGAAGATGAAGAGCAGGACATACATGATGTGGGGGAAGTCCTCGTCCAGGACGCCGCTGGCGGCTGAGCCCCAGTAGGTGAGCGCCAGCGCCGCGAGGGTGGCCGCCAGGCCAATCCAACTGTTGCGCCGGCCGATCCCCTGGACGAACGGGGCCCGCAGTTCCTTCCAGACGACCGGCGGTCCCACGACCCGGCGCACGGCGCTCGCTTTCGCACGGTGGACCCCGGCTTGCGGACCGAGTGGGCGCCGCGCATCGCCGCCCGGCACTTTGCCGTCTGTAATTCCAATCGCCTGGCGCAGCGCCACGCGGCGTACCACAGCCACGGATCGCCCGAGGACCAGGGCGGACAGGCCCAGCATGATGCCACAGTGGAGGGGCAGGGAAAACGGTATCGCTCCGCCGGGCGAGAGCATCTGCTTGGTGACGGCGAAGATGCTCGCGATCGGATTGAGGCTGGTCAGCAGGAGGCCCAGCCAGTACACGCTCCCGGCCCTGCCCGGGTTGAGCCTCGGGCCGATCTTCGGCAGGAGGTAATTCCCGACGACACCGACGAACAGCGGCAGGATCAGGTAGAGTGTGATCAGGGCGAACAGGGTCCGCAGGATCACGCCGTAGGCCGCGCGGTTGTGAATCGAGAACGCCAGGCTGATCGAGCCCGCGAAAATCGCGGCGGTCAGCGTGATGCACAGACCCGAGGCCAGGTAACTCCACGGCACGCCCCCCAGGACCCGCAGGATCGCCAGCATCGGCAGCGAGATTGCCAACAGCAGGACCAATTGCAGCAGGCGGCTGAGCACCTTGCCCATGACGATCTGCAGGCTGTTGATGGGCGTCGTCATGAGGATGCCCAGCGTGCGATGGTAGGTTTCGTCGCTGATGGCATTGCTGAGCAGGATGACAGCCAGGACCTGCATGGCGAAGAACTGGAACAGCACGATGGTCTGAATGATCTGCTTGCCGGCGACGGCCATGCGGGACTGCACGAACGTGCCGCTCCCCTCGTACTCCACGACCGCCAGCCAGACGACGCCCACAAAGGCCGTCAGAGCCAGGATGAAGAGAGAACGCACCACGTAATTGCGCCGCCGCCGGCTGGCGACCCGCAGTTCCTTGTCGAAGATCGGACCTGTCAGCCGGCCCGGCCGGCGGACGACCCGCAGTATGCTACCGATACGATCCATCATCGCTTCACTCCCAGACCATTACAGCATCCCCCGTCGAAAGGCACGCACCGCCGGCCAGGCGAACAGGAGGGCGACCAGCAGGTGTCCCGCCATCGAAACCAGCATCCGGCACGTGAACTGGCCGGCGTTCAGATCGAACTCCCACGTCGGATTGACATGGCCATCGAGGGTCGTGACAGTCATGTAAGCCACCTGGCTCCAGGGGACCATGGTCCAGGCACCGGCACCCGCCTGCTGCCAGAGCCCATCGATCCAGAGCCCGGCCGCGTGCGCCAGGACCGGCCCAACGCCCCACAGCAGGCCCGCCAGCACCAGGCTCGCCGTCACGGCGTCGGTCATCCGGTGGAGGCGCAGACCGAAGTAAAACCCCGTGGCTGCGAGAAACGGCAGGATCGTCAGGACCACAATCGTCATCTGCACAACCGCCAGCGGATGAAAGAACCCGGCGTACGCAAAGCCGGCGATATAGGCCAGCAGCAACAGCCACACCGGCCCGCAACGGCGTAGCACCCCCGCGGACTTGCCCAGCAGAATCTCACGATCCGTCAGCGGTGTCAGCAGCAGCACCGGCCAAGTGCGTGCTTCCTTCTCCGTGCTCATCACGCCGGCCGAGACGATCGCCGTAGTGAGCACCGCGAGGCCCAGAAGACCCCAGATGTACATTCGGTGAAGGATCTCATATGGCACGAGGGTCATCAGTGCCGGGAAGGAGAGAACGATCAGGATCAGCAGGATCTCGAGGCCCAGGACCATACGTCCGGCGAACTTCTGACGGCCGGAGAACGTGCAGATCAACTCCTTCCAGACCATTGGGGGTCCAACGACGCGCCGAATCGAACGAGCCGGCCGATTCTGCCTCTTGGGGGCTACCCGGTCCCGCCAGCGTCCGTGCCGGAGCCGATCCAGCAGGACCGGCTCACCCATGGCCCGGCGCAGTGCCACACGCTGCATCAGGATCTCGCTGCACAGCAGGACAGTCCCCGTGGCGAACAAGAGCACCCCGCAGCAGAAGACAATCGTGCCGGGCCCCATGGTCCGAGTCGTCAGCAAACGCGTGGTCGGGCTCCCGCAACACCGCAACAGGAGATAGGGATTCAGCGCCGCGAGCATCTCGGGATTCGTGCGAAACGTCCGCAACGGCGCGCCGAGGAAGACCGGTAACAGCACAAACGCCGACACGAGGCTCAAGACGCTCGCGATCACCGCCAGGTGGGCTCGGCGGCACAGGACCGAGAAGAACAGGCTGACCGAGCCGACAAAGGCCACGGTGGCCGCCGTGATGCACAGGCTGACGACGAGGTAGCCCCAGGCGATGCCGCCGAGAACCCGCACGAGCGCCAGCAGGGGCAGGCTCACCGCCACCAGCAGCAGGACCTGGAACAGCCGGCTGAAGAACTTGTTCAGCAGCACCTGCCGGCTGCTCAGCGGGGTCATCAGAAGCGTGCCCAGCGTCCGGCGGTAGACCTCCTCGCTGATCGAGGTGCTCATCAGCAACAGCATCACTCCCTGGGCGCCGAGGAACTGGAACCAGACGATGCCCTGGGTGATGGTGTGCGCCGCCACCTGCATCTGGGCCCGGGACATCGCGCCGAACCGCACGAGCGCGACCGCGGGAATCCAGACCGACGCGAGATATGCCAACAGCAACAGGACATACACCGCGCGGAGCAGGTAGGTCCGCCGGCGCCGGCTGGCGACCCGCAGATCCTTGTGGAAGATCGGCCCGATCAGCCGCTCCCACGACCCTCTACGTACCGACACGGGCACCATGAGCACATCCTTTATCCAAACACGTTGCGCCGCAGGCGGCGCGTCGTTGCACGCAGGCAGAGCAGACCGATCGCCGCGTACACCGCCGGGGGCGCGAGGGTCAGGGCGAGCAGCCCGGCCAGCGGCCCCAGCCCGGGCAGATTGGGACCATCCGGGGCCAGGAACAGCCAGGGACCCCCGAGGCCACAACCTGCAAACTTGGGGCCGTAGCAGGCGGCGAGCGTCCCCACGATCGCGCCGGCGGTGGTCCGTGCCCTTGTGCTCAGATACAGACCCACGCCCAATAAGAAGACGATCGTGGCGGCCAGACCGACCGCTGCAGCGCCAAGAAAACCGAGCCGGCCCAAGCCAGGGCCGGGGCCCGGCAGGGCCGCGCCCAGGTACAGCACCGCCAAGGGAACCAGCAGCGGCAATCCGCGACGGAACCCGGCGACCGCTTTGCCTTTGACGATCTCGCCATTATCGAGGGGTGTGGTCAGCAGAATCGGCCAGGTGCGTGCCTCCTTCTCACGCGCGATGCTGCCCGCGGCGGCCACCGTCAGGCGGATGACGAGCAGTAACTGCAGAATCAGGATGGGAAAGAAGAAACTGCCGTACATGGGCGGCCTGAAGAAGAACCCCGCGATCAGAACAAAGCAGCCCGCCGCGACCCACAGCAGGATGTGAAACAGGGTCTGCCGTCTCGCGCGGAACAACGGGGTACACAGTTCCTTCCAGACGATCGGCGCCCCTGCGACGCGCCGGATCGGCTGCCCCGTGCCCTGGTCGTACAGAATGGCTGTCGGCTTGCCCGCCGGCGAGAGACTCACCGCCGGCGACACCCGGTCGACGCCGGCGCGGGTCGCGACCAGGGAGATCCTGCGGACGCGCCGCACGGACCAGGCCAGCAGCGCCGCCGCGGCGGCCAGCATGGTCAGGCAGTGCAGCAAGAGGGACAACGACAGGCCGCTGCCGGTCCCGCCGGAGAGCATCGCCTTCGTGCGCCCGGCCAAGTTGGCCACCGGGTTGACCAGGGACCACGCCCAGGACGCCACAGGACTGATGGGACTCACGCGCCACAGCGGGGTCAAGGCCAGGGAGAGGATACCCCAGACCACCAGGTACCACAGGCCGACCACCAGGACGGAGTGAAACGCGTTGCGGTGCGTGGCGGAATCGAACAGACTCAAGGACCCGGCAAAAACCGCCGCCGACAGCGTGATGCACACGCCGGAGACGACGTAGTCCCAGGGTACTCCGCCCAGGACGCGGACGACCGTCAGTACCGGCAGGCTGATCGCCAGCACCAGCACCAGTTGCAGGAGCCGGCTCAGGAGTTTTCCCAGTACGATGTGGACGGCGCCCAGCGGCGTGACCAAGAGCCCCTCCAGGGTCCGCTGGCGGATCTCGCTGCCGATGGCATCGCTGAGTAGGACCGCCGCGAGGACCTGAGCGGTGACAAACTGGAACCAGACCACTGTGACAATGATGCTCTTGCCTACCGTGCCCAAGCGGGCGGCCTGCACCACCGCCGATCCCTTCGCGTCCATTTGGGCCAGGACGTGCCAGACCTCGACCGTGACGAGGGTCAGGAGAGCCACGTACACGAAACGCAGGCAGTAGTGCCTCCGGTGACGGCTGGCGACCCGCAGCTCCTTCTGGAAGACCGGTCCGGCCAGCCCCCGAATGGCCTGGGGCAGCGCCAACATGTTGGTAACCGGATCAGCCATGGTTCGTTTCTACGGTTCCGTACTCCATCAGGATGATCATCGCAAAAGCCCTCGGTCAGGAAACATCGCGGCGCAGGCCTCGGGCCGCGGCATACAGCAGGCAAAGTCCCACA
>JALORE010000427.1 GCA_025459125.1 Planctomycetota bacterium
GTCCGCCGGTGTCTGCTCAACGACTTGTCGAGAATCTCTTCCACGCCGCCGCGGGTGAGAACCTACCTCAAAGCGTCCCAGCGCTTCATGACAATCGTCCTTCCGGACGGGTGGCAGCGGCAAGCGGTCGCCAACGCGATGAATCGCGTTTGGGGTCCCCGGGCGCAGCCTGGCGATGGCGGGATTGAGCCTGCGCAAGACCATCGCCAAGGTCTCCGGCCTTGACGATGCCACCCACACCTGCGGGTTCTGGTGGGCCTCTCACCCACCCTCTCAGGCCTTGGCGCGGGCGACGAGGTCACACCAGGTCTGTGCCATAAGCGCCGCGCCGGCGATAGTGGGATGGACGCCGTCAGCCGCCCAGTACTTGGGCGGGGCGCTGCGCACGGCCTGGTCGAACATCGCCTGGAACGGCACGAACGTCGCCTGGAAATCGGTCGCCACCCGGCGGGCGGCGGCGCGATAGCCATCGAATTCCGGGAACCACTTGTCGGTCACGGCCCCGCACCGCAGCACGAAAGGCTCACAGACCACCAGGCGGACACCCGGCAGCTCCTTCTGCGTCCGTGTGAGCAGGGTGCGATAGTCCCGCTCATAGACCTCGACCGTACCCTCGTACTTGCCGTTGAGAGTGTGCCAGATGTCGTTGACGCCGATGAGGATACTGACCAGGCCGGGCTTGAGGCCGAGGCAGTCCTTGTCCCAGCGCTCCGCCAGTTGGAAGACCTTGTTGCCGCTGATACCGCGGTTGTAGATCTTCAGACCGGCCTCGGGCCGGGCGGACAGCAGTCGCGACGCGGCCAGGAACGCGTAGCCCGTCCCGAGAGCTCGTGCCTCGTTGGCGTTGTTCTCCCGGTTTCGGTCCCGGCCGGCATCGGTGATCGAGTCGCCCTGGAAGAGGACGACCGCGCCGGTCTGCAGGAGACCGCCCGGTGCGCCGACCGGGATCTGCCGGCGGGGTCCGGAACAGCCGGCGGTCACCAGGGTGGAGAGCGAGGCCAGGCTCGCGGCGGCGGCCGCCTGGCCCAGGAAACAGCGGCGCGTCGGAGCCGCTTCAGTCGGATGCGTGGGCGTCATGGTCATGGTCCTTCCTGCCGATCGAGGTCACACCAGGGCTGCGACGACGCTCGTCACAGTCGCAAGGTCCCCATGATAGCCACCGGCGAACCTCCGTGCCAGGCAATTCATCCGCGTGCAGTTGTTCCTCAGGGGGGTGTAGGACAGAGTTGTGGCAAGTCCGAAGTTCCCGCGTGGCACCCTCAAGCGCAGCTTGAGGGTGGCTCGTTGTCCGCAGCCCACCATCGCCAAGCCCTGGCGGGCTTGACGATGCCCCCCCCCACCTTCTGGTTGTTCCTGCTCCTGTGCCGGGCGCGGCGAATCGCCTTGCCTTGGCGAGCGGAAATGACGATAATGGCAGGATGACAGTCAGGCGCCGGCCAGGCACACCACGGCCGGATCGAGGATCTGGGAGGATCGTGACATGAGGTACGGGTGATGTTCACCCCGACCGATAGGTGAACCGCATGATTTGGAAGGAGGCACACCGTATGGGACCAAGGTTATCACACCGAGGGATCATGGCATTGGCTTGGGGTCTGTCCCTGTGGCTCTGTGCCGGGGCCAGCGCCGACGTCGTCGGGGCCTGGCTCTTCAATGAAGGCAGCGGCACGGCGGTCGGCGATGCCTCCGGCAATGGCCTGACCGGGACCTTCCGCGGGAACCCGCAATGGGTGACGGACGGCGTCTTCGCCGCCGCCCTGCGCTTCGAGGATACCCAGGCCATCGACTTCGGCCCGCCCACCCCGCCGGCCTTCATGGTCAAGCAGGACATCAGCTTCATGGCCTGGGTCAAACCCACCCGGATTGTGGCGCACTGGCAAGTGGTGTTCTCCATGCAACGCGGGTCCTCCGGCGGCGAAGCCTACGCCTTGACCTACGGCAACAACGACGACCAACTGCGCGCCATCGTGAACACCGCGGGCGGGAATGCGGAACCCACGGACCCGCAGCCCATTGCCCTGAATGAATGGGTGCACGCGGCGGCCACCTATGATGGTGACAAAGTCATCCTGTATCGCAACGGCAAGCCGGTCGCAGAGAACGCCGCGGCCGTCCATGGGGCCTTGAACCATGGCGACGGCGCCGGCCGCTTCTCCATCAACGGGAACTACAACTCCCTCAACGGCGGCCTCGCGGAGCACGCCGTCTGCACACAGGATGAGCTCGTGATCTTCGATCAAGTCCTGAGCCAGGAACAGATCCAGGGAATCATGGAGCTGGGCTTCACCGTCTGGCAATCCGGCCCGGGCAGCGCGAAGAACCCGACTCCGAAGCAAGGAGCGACGGACGTCCCGTTCGACGCGACGCTGTCCTGGACGGCGGGCGCGTTCGCGGCCACGCACGATGTCTATCTGGGCAAGGTCTTCCTGGACGTCAACAATGCCTCACGGGCCGACCCGAAGGGCGTCCTGGTCAGCCAGGGTCAGACGGCCGCCGAATACGTCCCGGCCGGTTTGGGCTACGGCCAGACCTACTTCTGGCGGATCGATGAAGTCAACGGCCCGCCCGACAGCACCATCTACAAGGGACGGGTCTGGTCGTTCACCGTCGAGCCCTACGGTTATCCGGTTAAGCCCGCTTCGGTCACGGCCTCCAGTGCCCAGGCCGGCATGGGCCCGGAAAAGACCATCGACGGCTCCGGCATGACGGGCGACCTGCACGGCACCGAGGCGACCACGATGTGGACGAGCACCGGGGTCCTGCCCAACTGGATCCAGTACCAGTTCGACAAGGTCTACAAGCTGCACGAGCTGAAGGTGTGGAACTCCAACGGGCCGGTCGAGCCGTACATCGGGTTCGGCGCCAAGCAGGTCACGGTCGAAACCTCGCTCGACGGCACCACGTGGAAGGCCGTGGACAACGTGCCCGAGTTCGCCCGGGGACCCGGCAAGCCCGCGTATGCCGCCAACACGACCGTCAATCTCGGCGGGGCCGAAGCGAAGTTCGTCAAGCTGACGGTCACCGCCACCTGGGGCGGCTTGAACGTCACCGGCCTGGCGGAAGTCCGGTTCACCTATGTCCCGCTGCAGGCGCGCGCGCCGCAGCCGGCGAACGGGGCCACGGGCCTCGGCAGCGACACGGTCCTGAGCTGGCGGCCCGGCCGCGCGGCGACCTCGCACCAGATCTTCTTCGGGACCGACCCGAATGCCCTCACCGCCGGCCCGACGGTGGCCGCGCATCAGTACGACCCCGGTCCCCTCGACCTCGGCACCACCTATTACTGGCAGGTCAATGAGGTCAATACGGTCAGTGCGGTCACCTATCCAGGCGATATCTGGCGTTTCTCCACGACCCGCTATGCAGTGGTCGATGACTTCGAGACGTATACGGATACCGACGGCAGCCGGATCTACCAGACGTGGAGCGACGGCTTCGGCACCACAAACAACGGCTCCCAAGTCGGCTACGTCCAGGCCCCCTTTGCCGAGAAGACCACCGTTCACGGCGGCACGCAGTCGATGCCGCTGACCTATGACAACACCGGCGCCGGCAAGACCTCCGAGGCGACCCGAATGTTCGACACGGCCCAGGACTGGACTGCCGGCGGCGTCAAGAGCCTGTCGTTGTGGTTCTACGGCGATCCGGCGAACACCGGCCAGTTGTACGCCAAGATCAACAACACGAAGATCGTCTACAACGGCCCCGCCGCGGACCTTAAGCGTAAGCAGTGGCAGCCGTGGAATATCGACCTGGCGGCGGCCGGCGCGGGCCTGAACAAGGTCACCAAGCTGGCGATCGGCATCGAGGGCGCCAACACCACGGGCAAGCTCTACATCGACGACATCCGCCTGTACCCGACGGCCCCGGTGCGGCTGACGCCGGTGGAACCGGCCCGGACAGGCATCTTGGCCGAGTACCTGTGGGACAACGGGGCTACCGACAGCTCCGGCAAGGGCCATAATGGCACGTTCCTGGGCAACGCCCGAGCCCTCGACAGCGAGTTGCTGCTGGACGGGACTGACGACGCCGTCGCCATCCCGCAGCTCGGGGGCGCGACCGCGACGCACACACAGTGCACCTACTCGATGTGGATGTATTCGGACACCAAGCCCGCCAGTTCCGCGATCATCGGCGGGATCAACTTCGACAACTGGTCGGCCGGCGGGATCCACTGCAAGCTGCACACCGGCCGGGCCAACGCCGGCATCAACGGCCTGGCGGGCGGCGACCTCAACGGCACCACGATCGTGGACTCCGGCGAGTGGGTGCACCTGGCCCTGACCGTGTCGGACACGATGGCCA
>JALORE010000165.1 GCA_025459125.1 Planctomycetota bacterium
GAAGATGTTCGACTGATCGCCGCCGTAGGCGGCTCCTAAACAATCCGCTTTGAGCGGTTCACATTACAAGCCTCCA
Source organism: Planctomycetota bacterium (assembly GCA_025459125.1). Classification (GTDB taxonomy): domain Bacteria; phylum Planctomycetota; class Phycisphaerae; order Sedimentisphaerales; family Anaerobacaceae; genus PLanc-01. Next base: position 77 of record JALORE010000165.1, read on the forward strand.
GCTCTGCTGGAGGTACTTGACTCGTAAATCCCTATGGGGTTCGAACCGCAGCAACTCGGCAAATGGCTGATTGGTTTTGGCCTGCTGATCGTCGTGATCGGCGTGCTGGCCCTCCTGCTGGGTCGCATCGACCTGTTTCGCCTGCCCGGTGATTTCTCCTGGGGTGGGCGGAACTGGCGGATCTACTTGCCCCTGGCCAGCAGCATCATCCTTTCGCTCCTCCTGACGCTGATCCTCTGGCTCCTTCATTATTTCCGTCGCTAGGCCGGTAGTATTCGGCCTTGCGGTCCGACAGGTGCCGTTGCTGGATCAATGTTCGTATCTGCTGCACGTCCACATCACGCGGCTGACCGGCGGTGGGGACCGGGGCGGACTCCTCCCACAGCACCGGCAGGGCACGGCGAAACTGCGTCCAGGAGATACCGGCTACCAGGATTCCGCAGAGAGCGACAGCGACGATTAGTGGTTGCGCTTTCGTGTGGACCTCGGTTGTCGCTGGGCCAGCCTGGGCCGGCACCGCGGCATGACGGCACCGGTCGCAGCAAAGGCAATCGAGATGATCGGCGGCGGTCAGACCGAATTCGCACCGGCCATATTGCGGCGCTGGCATCCAACGGCGCAGGAGACCAACGTGGCTGAGCAAGGACAGGAACGCCCCCGCCGGACACAGGTGACGGCACCAGAACCGGATATGAAACAGCGAACCGATCACCGCGGCACCGACGACGCCGAAGAGCGCCGCCGGCCAGGCCCCAAACGCCGACCGCAGGGCGAAGACCGACGTCAGCGGATCGCTGCTGAGCGTCCGGCGATCGCGGGACAGGAAGAAGGCGGCGAGCAGGACCGCCAGGATCAGGTACTTGACGGAACGGGCCGTGCGCAGCGGCCCCCGCGGTGGCACGGAGCGCCGGCGCGGCAGGACATTGCCGAGCAGTTCCTGGGCCGCGCCGAACGGACAGAGGTAGCCGCAGTAGAGATTGCCGAACAGCAGTACGAGCAGCGGTACGCCCACGACGAGCAGGAACACGCCCGTCACGTGGACAGTCGGGGCGTCGAACGACAGGAGGGTCGCGATCTGCTCGCTCGAATACTGCGCGTTCAGAACGAGGCCGCCGAGAACAAGAGTCAGCGTCAAGACCGCGATGCGGCTACGTCGCCCGCCCCATCGGGCCACGGCCACGGCCGCCAGAAAAGCCGCGATGAGATAGAGTCCTGTCGGGTCCGGTACGTACTGCATCCACGAGCCTGCTCGCCGGCCGCTTGAGGCAGACGATTGCTTGCCCAGGACCTGTTCCGCGAAGCGCCGGCCGGAGGTCTGGAGGGAGTCAAGGATCGCCTGGGAGCTGATCGTCGCCCCGGTGACCGCCTGGATGCCCTTGAAGGGCCGCGGGGCAAACAGGCCCTGGCCCTTCAGTGAATCGAGCCAGTCGCGCAGCAGATCGAGATAGGTGGGTGTTTCATTGGATCGTACGAGCAAGAACCCTGTCAGCGTGCCCGCGGCGTCGACGTGCATGGCGAGGCTGAGCCGGCCGCCGAAACCGCGGACCTCCGGGGCGAAGTCCACGGAGCTGAACAGATAGCCAGTGGTCTTCTGCTCGGCGTCCGCGAGGACAAAGTAGGTGGCGCGTCGCCCGCCGGGCTGGAGGATGATGGACATGGGCCGCGCCTGCGCTTCACCTGCTAGGGCATGGACCACGCGCTCCGGCAGTGTGGGCTGCAGCCGCGTTGCAGCACGGGCGAGGAGGTTCGAGCCCAGGACGAGGGAGGCGACGACGCCGAGCAAGACGTATCCCGCCGGTCGCAGCCGGGGACATTCTCCGGCCGGCATGACGAGGGGCCGCCTCCACCACGCCAGAACCGCCGCGGGCATATTGGCCAGGAGCAGTCCCGCGAGGACCAACAGGGAGACCCGGGTCCCGAGCAGGGGGACCATCAGGAGGCTGGTCGCCAGACCGCCGAGACAGGCCCCGAAGTGGTCGGCGGCTTCCAGCCGGCTGCCGGCGGCGCCGGAGTCGAAGCGTTCGTGGGCGAGCCAGGCGGCCGCCAGGGGCCAGTATGCGCCGCAACATAAGCCGGACAGCGTGAAGGCGAGCGCGAAGACGCCTTGCCCAAGCCACTTGCCAGCGTTCGTCCGGGAGAACCAGAACGCGGCTGTGGTGAGGAACAATGCGTGCGTGAGCAATATGCCGAGGAGCAGGATATGTAAGCGGCGGCTCGCGGTGACGCCGCCGGGCGTTTCAGTAGCATGGGCGTCCCGCCCATGACCATCGGAAACATCCCCGGGCAAGATGCCCGTGCTACTGAGGGCGCCGGCGGCCAGACCCGCCATGAACAGCGAGGAGATCACGCCGACATGGAGGTAGAGCGAGCCGAAGTGCGTCTCGTACGCATACATCAGGACGATCATCGTGGCGATGCCGACCGCTCCGGTCGAGAAGATGAGAAAGGCACTGTCGAAACCCGAGGCGGTCCCCCCGGCCGTCCGTCCCCGGGCCGCGCCGATCCGCAGCGCGACAAAGACCAGGATGGGAACGACGAACGGCAGCCAGCCGCTGACCGCCAGCAGCTTGACGACGTGCGTGAGGGACGCGCCGGACTGCCGGGCGGCCAACAGCAGGCCGTACAGATGGGTCAGCGGACGGGCGTCCCGGTTGACAAGCAACTCCGGCGGCAGGTCGGTTCGGTCATACGCGCGCAGCGCCTCGGCGGCGCGCTCGGGCAGGTAGACCGACAGCAGGCCGACCGGCGGGAACACCCGTGCTGCGCCTTCCATCGCGGCGAACCGGTCCCGCAGGACCGCCGGGTCGCCGGTCAGACCCGCGGCGTTCGAGGCGATCAGCCACGTCTGATCGCCCGGGACCAGGACGAGATGTGCAAAGACCTGGGCCAGCGTCTGACGGGCGGAAGCGCCGAGTCCCGCGAGTTCGGCCCCCAGGATGTTCTCATGGCCGGCGATACCGACGCCGACGATCCCGCCTGCGCGCAGAGAGGCATTGATCCTGTGGTAGAACTCAACCGTGAAGTACCGGTTGAAGGCGGCGCTCGCGGTGTCCGGCAGGTTGATGATGACCAGGTCGAAATGAGCCGTCGTCGCGTCGAGATACCGCCGGATGTCTCCCGTGACCGGGTGCAAACGCCGGTCGCCGCTTCCGAACTCGGCGGGGACGTGTTCCAGGAGCCACTCGGTGCATTCGCTATCCGCGTTGGCCCACGCCACTGCCTCCATGTGCGGCAGGAGCAGGAGCCGTCGGCACAGGGCCAATCCGGAGCCGATGACGAGGACCCGCTGAGCCCGGGGGTTCTGGCACAAGGTCAGGGCGGCGGTCCGGCCGGCGTCTTCCTCGTTCGGCAGGGCCTCGCACACGCTGCCTTCGCGCACCACGACCCATTGGCTGCGATAGCGCCCGTGGAGGTACTCCGCCTGGGCCGTGGTGAAGGCCCCATCCAGGGTCTCGCCCGGCAGGAGCCGGCTCCATTTCGCCGCCTGCAAGTACCGTGTGACAAACGCATCGGCTCCGGCCGCCATGACGGCCGCCGCCAGGACGGCGAGGATCAGGGCGGCGCAGGCTCCCAACCGCGGGAGAGAAAAGGCGCGGCCCGGCCGGGCAAGACCGGCCACGCCGACGGCAAGCAGCAGCACCAGGGCCAGAAGAAAGAACACGCGCAGCGCCGGCACGTGACAGGCGAGCAGGGCGGTCACGGCGAGGCCGCCGGCGAAGCTGCCCGCGGCTTCGAGCAGGTACACCCGCCCGATCGGGACGCCGGCCGATGGCTCGATCCAGCGGCAGGCGAGAGGGAACAGCATCCCTGTGACGAAGCTGACCGGGGCGTTGACGAGCAGCGCCCAGAAGACCAGGGTTTGCACCGGCATCAGGTCGTAGGAGGCGACCCCGGCCAGCTCGCGCACGGGCACGATCAACAGAAGCTGACCGAGGTAAGCCGGCAGGTACAGCAGGAAGAGAAACTCGACGTGGCCCAGGAGCCGGTCGGCCAGCCGGCGCGCGTAGCGCGGGAGCAAGGCCCCCAGGCCGATCCAGAGAAACCAGGAACCGAAGAAGACGCCGACGCTGATGTCGTTGCCTTCGAAAGCCGTGACGAATTCGCGGAAGAGCAGGGTCTGAGCGCCGATGGTGAACAGCCCGTACGTGAAAATCAACAGGCCGCGGGCGAATCTCATGGCTCTTCCCCGAACACATCCGCCTGGAAGACCAGGAAGCTCGCTCCCTCTTTCCAGGCATCCGCCGGCAGGCCGGCCTTCTCGGACAGGTACTGAAGCGTGGTCTCCAGGTCCCAGCCCTGCTCGGGTGCGACCTGGGGCAGAAAGACGGCGGAGTGTCCGTCCTTCTGCAGGACCACGCCGTCGATCCCGATGCGGATGTCGCGCCACGAGGCGACCGGCGCCGGCGGCGTCAGCGCGGAGATTTCGACCTTGATCCGGTCGTATTCGTCCTTCTGCAGTTGGGGAAAACGCCGGTCGGCGAATGCGGCGTAGATCGCGTTGGTAAGCACCGACTTATACAGCGGCCGCTGCGGGAAGATGTCCCCGATGCAGCCGCGCAGTTGCCCGTTCTTCTTCAAGGTCACGAACGCCGCCCGGGGCGGCTTCATCGACTCCGGTGCCGAGAAGCGCAGGTCCGCCGCCTCGGGCAGCCGCTGGTGGTCCAGGGCATACCGGATCGCCGCGCGGGCCAGGGAAAGAAGCTGCTGCTTGTCTTCGGCCGTCAGTGCTGTCTCTCGCGCCCTGGAAGCCGGCGGGGCGGAGCCGGTCCACTTGCCCCGAAAGACCGCGGCGAGATAGCTGACCGAATTCGAGTAATTGCCCGCCAGCGCGCCGGAGGTGGTGTATTGCACCAGCTCGGCTTTCGCCTCCCGCCCGAGCGTCTCGAGCAGGACGGCGATCGGGACGCAGCCGCAGATGGTCGCACCCGTGCGGTCCCGGTAGGCCAGGAGTCCCTGGGCGTCCCGCTTCTCGATGAACGCGAAAGCCCCCATGTCGAGCTGCTTGAGATTCTCGGGGACGTTCTCCCTGAACGGCACGTACTGGTACTGCGGGCCGTAGTGGGTGAAGTCGGAGCTGGCAACGACCAGCGTGTCCCTGTCGATCAGGCCCGCCAGGATGCGGCCCGCTTGTGCCACGGTCTCGTGTGAGCATTGGCCCGCCACGATCGGGACCAGCTTGAAGTCACGCAGCTTATGTTGCAGCAGGGGCACCTCGATCTGCACGCTGTGCTCCTGCTGATAGGCGTCCGGCACATCCCGAAAGAGCGGATACGCCAGGAGCTTCTCCGTGAATTCCACGTCCAGCGGCACCCGGCCCAGCGGCGTCTCGTAGTGCGTCGCACGCGGCACGCTGAACATGTCCTCCAGGGGCAGCCGGTGTGTCGGTCCGATCACGACGACGCGGTGGTAGCTGCGGCCCAGCGCCTGGAGACCGCAGGCAGCGGTCGGGCCGGAGTACCGGTAGCCGGCGTGCGGCAGGATCAGGGCGACGGCGTCGTTCCGGGGCTGGGTCTTGGCCTTTTCGAAACAGCCCGCCACCTCCGCGGACAGCGCCTCCGGATCGGCCGCGTACCAGGTTCCCGCCAGCGAAGATCTCAAGACGTCCATCTTCGCTGGCTGGTTTGGTGACGCCGAGCGCGTTGGTGTCGTTGCCGGCGGCTCCTTCGCCGCGGGCGTGTCCGTCCATTGGGAGACGACCACCATGAGAACCAGCAGGATGCTGCAGAACCCTGCTACAGTCGAAATCCCAATCTCGAATCGGTTCCACATGTTAGCCACTCCATTTGGATTGCCTGCGGATGTCTCCCATCGGCACGACTTGGCCCGGGTACTGCCCAAGATGGACCGCACGCGCGATGCGGCGCGGCAAGATCCGCTGGCCCGCCCAGCACAGGCCCGCGCCGATCGCGGAAATCGTGCTCGCGAGAACCCGGACAAATCTTCGTCGCGTCATTTCCATATGCCGTAGATCTCCCGGCCGCAATCGGGGCAGTGCCCGTCTTTCAGACTGTTCTGCAGTACCGCGAAACCGACCCGCTGGATCAGCAGCCGCTGACAGCCCGGGCAATAGGTGTTCTCGCCGGTCGCCGTCTGGCGGTTGCCGATATAGATGTACTCCAGGCCTTCGCTGGCCGCGATCTCGCGGGCGGTTTCCAGGATTTGCAGCGATGTTGGCGGCAGGTGCCGCATTTTGTACATCGGCGCGAAGCCGCTGAAGTGCAGGGGAGTCTCCCGGCCCAGGTTCGCCCGGACCCACCGGGCCAGGTCGCGGATCTCATCGGGCTTGTCGTTCAGGGTCGGGATGACCAGATTGACCACCTCGACGTGAACGCCCATGGACTTGGCCACGACCAGGGCGTTCTGCACCGGTTTGAGGGTCGCAGAACAAATGTCCCGATAGAAGGCGTCCGAGACGGACTTGAGATCGACCCGGACCGCGGCGATGTGTTGCAGGAGGTCCCGCCAGGGCGGCGCGTTGACATAGCCGGCCGTCACCAGGACGCTGCGGATACCCGCCTGCCGGGCCAGTTTCGCGGTGTCGTACGTGTACTCGTAATAGATGATCGGCTCGGTGTAAGTGTACGCGATGGAAGGGCATTGGTACTGCTGCGCCAGGGCGACCACCTTCTCGGGCGGACAGGCAAAGGCCTGGCTGTCCTCGGGGTTGGCCTGCGAGATCTCCCAGTTCTGGCAGTTCTTGCAGTGCAAGTTGCAGCCGACCGTGGCGAGCGAGAGGATGGGCGTGCCCGGCAGGAAGTGGAACACCGGTTTCTTCTCCACCGGGTCGACGTTCGCGGAGCAGGGATAGCCGTAGACGACGCTGTGCAGGACGCCGTCAAGGTTGATGCGTACCCGGCACTCGCCACTCTGGCCGGGTGCGATCACACACCCCTTCGGGCATAGCTCACATCGCACTCTCATGATGGGCCATTATACCAGGAGCCGGAGAGCGTATGAACAGGCGCAACCGTCCCACGCTGTACGATTACAGCTCGGGCGCATGATCCTTCTTGCGTTTCAATCGTGGGCTCGCATCGTTCTGGAGGTGCGTTTCTCGCTTTGCGGGTACCCAGAAGGCGACAACCGCCCTCCCCTCGAGAAAGCCGGCACGCTCGCCCTGTGGGGGCCGCAAGAACGGCTATGTACCATCGCAGCCCTTCCCACTCGTGTCCCGGCGGGTATAATGCGTGTCATGAGCAATGCGGCGCTCAGTGCGATTTTCGAGCGGATGGCCGACGTGATGGAGATCCTCGGCGAGGACCGGTTCCGGATCAACAGCTACCGCAAGGTTGCCCGGGTGATTGGGGAGATGCCGACCGATGTTGGCGTGTTGCTCGAAAGCGGACAACTGGCCGACACGCCCGGCATCGGGAAATCCACGTTGGCCAAAGTCGAGGAATTCGTCCGGACCGGGACCATCACGGCCCACCAGGAACTGCTGGCCCGGATTCCCCCGTCCCTGTTGGAACTCCTGCGCATCCCCGGCGTGGGTCCCAAGAGCGTCAAGACCCTTTACCTGGACCTGCGGATCCGTGGGATCCCGGAACTGAAGCAGGCGCTCGACGATAGCCTGGTGCAGACGCTGCCGGGCTTCGGTGAGAAGAAGGCGGCGGCCATCCGGCGCGGCATCGAGTTCCTGGAGAAGGCCTCCGGCCGTATTCGCCTCGACCAGGCGTTCGCGGCGGCCCAGCTCGTGATCGATTACCTGCGGCAACTGGCGGGTTTCGAGAGAATTCAGCCCGCCGGGTCACTGCGACGCTGTGTGGAAACCATCGGCGATGTGGACATCCTGGTCTGTGGCGGGAAGGCGACCCCGCCTGACGCCGCGGCAGACGGGCAGACACCCGAGCAGATGATCGAGTTCTTCACGCAGGCGCCCTTTGTCGAGCGGGTCCTGGGGGCCGGTGGGACGAAGGGCTCGGCCATCATCCGGACCCAGGGGCCGGTTGTGCAGGTGGATGTGCGGGTCGTGCCGCCGGAGAGCTTCGGGGCTGCCCTCCAGTACTTCAGCGGCTCCAAGGCACACAACGTCCGCCTGCGCGAAATCGCCGTAAAAGCCGGGCTGAAGCTCAACGAGTACGGGCTGTTTGAAGGCCAGGCCATGCTCGCCGGCGCGGCCGAGGAAGAGATCTATGCGAAACTCGGCCTCGACTTTATCGATCCCCTCCTGCGGGAGGATCGGGGCGAGATCGAAGAGGCGCGGAAGCACACCCTGCCCAGGCTGGTCCGGCTCGCAGACATCCGGGGCGATTTCCACGCCCATACCACCGCCACGGACGGCAGCGCCACTATCGAGGAAATGGCCCAGGCGGCCCGGGAGCGAGGCTACGACTACCTTGGTATTACCGATCATTCGCAGTCCACGGTCATCGCCAACGGCCAGTCACCGCAACGGTTGGCGAGGCAGATCGAGCAAATCCACCGGATCAATGGCAGGCTCAAGGGAATTACCCTGCTGGCCGGGGCCGAGGTGGATATCCTGGCCGACGGCACACTGGACTTCGAGGATGAGCTGTTGGCCGACCTGGATATCGTCGTCGCGTCGGTTCATTCGGCGCTGGGGGCGCCGCGGGAGCGGGTCACGATGCGCACGCTCAAGGCGATGGACAACCCGTACGTCACCTGTATCGGCCATCCCACCGGCCGGGTGATCGGACACCGCGACGCCATGGACCTGGACCTGCCGGCCGTGATCGAGCACGCCGCCCGGACGGGTACCGCTCTCGAGGTGAACGCCGATCCCTCCCGCCTCGACCTCAAGGACGTCCACTGCAAGATGGCCGTCGAAGCGGGTGTCAAGCTGGCCCTCGGCACCGACGCGCACGGCACCGGCAGCTTGGCCCTCATGCCTTTTGGGGTCGCCACGGCCGCCCGCGGCTGGGCCACGAAGGGAGACGTTCTCAACACCTTGCCTCTGCCCCGGCTCAGGTCATGGCTGAAGACGAAACGGCCGTAGAATTTGCGATTTACAGTTTACGATTCATGGTTTATGATCTTGAGTTCGTGCTTCGTGGCGCGATGCGCGAGAGCAAATCGTAAGTCGAGAACCATAAGTCGTAAATCCGAGACAGTCCATGTTGACGCAGTTGTACATCAGGGACGGAAGGCTTACTGAGACGGGCGAAGGGGATGCTCCGGTCTGGGTCTACACGGCACCGGACGAGACGGAGCGCAAGTACCTCATCGAGCAGATCAAGCTCGACGAGCACACCCTGAACTCGGCCCTGGACCCGGACGAACTGAGCCGGCTCGAATTCGAGCCCGAGCACGCGGCGATCATCTTCAAGAGACCGAAACGGTACACCGCGGAAGACAATTTTCTCTTCCGGGTGGTCTCGACCGGCGTGTTTCTGTTCAAGGACCGCCTGATCATCGTGCGCGCGGACGATGCCGCGTTGTTCGAGGGCAAGCCGTTCATCAAGATTCTGTCCGTCCAGGATGTCTTTCTCAAGCTCATCTACCGGGCGATCTCGCATTTCGTCGAGCATCTGCGCGGGATCAACATGATCTCCACGGAGCTCGAACAGCAGATCAACATCGCCATGGAGAACAAGTACCTGCTCAACCTGTTCACCCTGGAGAAAAGTCTCGTCTACTACCTCAGTGCCATCAACTCCAACGGCGTCCTCGTTGAGCGGCTGCGCAACGCTGCCCCGAAGCTGGTCCTGAGCCCGGAGAATGTTGAGTTCCTGGATGATATTCTCGTGGAAAACAGCCAGTGCCGCGGCCAGACCGAGATCTACTCCCAGGTGTTGTCCAGCCTGATGGACGCCCGCGCCTCGATCATCAGCAACAATCTGAACGTCCGCATCAAGGCACTGACGATCATCACGATCGGCATCATGCTGCCGACCTTCATCGTGAGCCTGTTCTCCATGAACGTCGGCATCCCGATGTCGGGCTTGCCGTATGCGTTCTGGATCATCACGGGCATCGCCGCGGCCACGGTCGTCGGCGTCGCCCTCCTCTGGCGCAAGCTGCGCTGGTAACCGCCGGCGGGGGCTCCCGGGTGGCGTGCACCGAACGGAGCGTAACGACACGTGCGGTCGGAGTCTTGTGGCGATCGCTGCGGTTCTTCGTGGGGCGAGCGGGGACGCTCGCCCTGTGCGGAGGCGTGCATCCGCCACTGCATGCCGGTCACGTCCGTGACGACGGGGCTCCTCCTGGAATTGGACACCCCGATATGGTACAATCTACTGTGAAGATCGGCCTTGGGCAGGAGGAGCCACGTGCAGAATCGGATCGTACGGGTGTGGATGGTCATGGCGGTGATGCTGGGAGCGCCGGCCGTGCGGGTCGCGGCGTCCGGCTGGCAGGGGACGTTTCGCAACGATGCGATCTGGAGCCCGCAACAGAACCCCTATATCGTATCCGGGGAGTTGCGGGTGCCCAAGGAGGTGACCCTGACCCTTTTGCCCGGCACGCAGGTCCTTTTCCAGGAGGGTGCCCGGATCGTCATCAACGGGCGGCTGGTGGCGGAGGGTACGCCCGCCAGCCCGATCCGGTTCACCCGGGCGACCGACAAGAACACCTGGCTGGGGCTCCAGTTCGACCAGACGATGGAGGACAATCGCATCCGCCACGCGCGGCTGGAGCATGCCCGGACGAACGACGGGATGATCGGCCTACAGAAGTCGCGCCTGCTGCTGGAGTACGCCGAGTTCGACCATTGCGACCGGCGCCGCATCCGGACCTTGAGCTCGAGCCTCACCGTGCGGCGGTGCCGTTTTGCCGACCTCTTCGGTCGCGGCGTCGCGCCTACTACGGACAATCTGAGCGAACATCTCTGGGGGTCGGGCATTCCCGACGGCGGGTGGCTGATCCTCGAAGGAAACGTCTTCGGCGGCAACAAGGGCCACAATGACGCCGTCGACTTCGACGGACCCGCCGCGCCCAAGCCGATCCCGCACATTCTCAACAACACCTTTCTGGGCGGCGGGGACGACGCCCTGGACCTCGAATGTGACGCGCTCATCGAGGGCAATACCTTCCTGAACTTCGTCAAGGACCAGTACAACAAGGCTTCCGGGGAGGCCAACGTCCTGTCCGCCGGCGGGGGAAAGCGCTACACGCTGCGTCACAACCTCTTCATCAATGTGCAGCACATTGTGCAGGTCAAGAACGAGGCATTCCTGACGTTCACGAACAACACCGCGGTCAACGTCTCCGGGGCGGCGATCTACTTCGATCTGGACCTGCCGGGCCGCCGGCCCGGCCGGGGCGGCGATGTCGCCAACAGCATCTTCTGGAACACTCCGGACGTCTTCGAAGGCGTTACGGAAGAGACGGATTTCGCGGTCGATTACTGCCTGCTGCCGGCGAAATGGCACGGCTTCGGTCGCGGTAACATCTACGCCGATCCCCTGTTTGCCCGGGACGGGCATTGGGACCCGAACGGCACGCCCTTCGATCCCAAGGACGATTTCTGGGTGAACGGCGATTACCATCTGAAGTCCCAGGCCGGCCGCTGGGACCCGCCTGCCGGGCAGTGGGTGATCGATGAAGTCACCAGTCCCTGCATCGACGCCGGCGATCCGAACGCCGACTGGAAGGACGAGCCTTGGCCCCATGGCCGGTGCCTCGACATGGGAGCCTATGGCGGTACCGCCCAGGCCAGCCTGTCGCTCTCACGCGTGGGCGCGCCCGCCGATCTCAACGGCGACAACCGGGTCTACGGGCGCAACTACAGCGTTCTGGCTGCCGGGTGGGGCGTACGCGAGCCACTGCATACGGGGGATCTCAGTCACAACGCCACGGTCGATTTCCTGGACCCGACTACCTTTACGTCGGCTTGGCTATGGCCGACAAACCGCTGAGAATCTTGCTGACGGGCCCGCCGGGCTGCGGCAAGACGACTGCGGTGACGAAGATTGTGCACCTGCTCGGCCGCAAGGACCGGATGGCAGGCTTCTACACCGAGGAAATCCGCGAAGCCGGTCGGCGTGTGGGTTTTCGCTGGCACCGTCTGGATGGACGGATCGGCACGCTGGCCCACATCGACATCAAGGTACCGCACCGTGTCGGCAAGTACGGCGTCGATCTTGAGAGCTTCGACCGGCAAGCGGTCACGGTTCTGGATCCGGATACGGCCGGGGTGGAGTTGTTTGTTGTCGACGAGATCGGCAGGATGGAGTGCTTCTCCCCCAGGTTCGTTGACGCGATTCACCGGTTGCTCCAGGCGAAGGTATCCGTCCTGGCTACCGTCGCTCAGAAGGGCTCCGGACTGATCCGCGAGGTTAAAGATGATCCGGGTGTCGAACTGGTGCACCTGACCCGTGAGGACCGCGACGAACTGACCCGGCAGATAGCCCAGAGGCTCCTTCCCTCGGTGCGATAGGGGGCGCGGCATGTCCTTGCGAGTCGCGAAGCCGCTGCGCGGCGCGTAGGGGGAAGGAAATGGGCTTTCCGACAGATTCACCCATAAGTATTGATCCTTCCAGTACTTGGGGACACTTTTGTCATCTGGTGCAAAGTCTATTTCCTTAAGAGCGCAGCGAGACAATCTCAATCCCTCGGGTGGAGATTGCTTCGTCGCTGCGCTCCTCGCAATGACCTATCCCTGTTCCAGGTATCCCGTGGCCCCTCAGGGCTGCAGGCTCCCCACGAAATGCAGCCGCACACCCTGCGGAGTGCGCGACTCATTCTCGTGGGGCCCTGTGTGTCCCTCCTGTCATCCTGAGCGGTAGCGAAGGATCTGGGCGGAGCGTCAGCACGACAGGCGAGTTTCCCTTCGCGGGCCAGATGCTTCGCTTCGCTCAGCATGACAAAGACAGAAGGCCCCCACGAAATGCGGCCATACACCGCGCGGACCGCGGACAGGGGGAGGATTTTTCCATTTTCTTCCCGGCGCTCTTTGCTCTATGATAGAAGGTCACGCACCGACCTGCGTGAGTGATGCAGAACAGCGTCCCCGGATGGGGCGAGAAGGCATGAGTGAGAGTTGGGCTGACGTGGTAGCGGATCGAATCGTGGGCACGAGTCCTCTGGGCACGGGCAAGCTCCTGCTGCTTGGTGCCGCCGATACGGGTAAGACCACCCTGCTGGATGTTCTCGTGAGTCGACTGGCCCGCCGGCAGCGGGTCGCGGTCGTGGACGCCGACGTTGGCCAGTCCCACATCGGTCCGCCGACGACGGTCGGTTGGATGGTCTTCGACGGGAAAGATGGCCCGGCCGCCCCCAGCTGGGAAATCCGAGGGATTCCTCCCGAAGGCGGGAGCGCCACGGGAGGTATTGCTTTCGTCGGAGATGTTACGCCGGTGGGCCACCTCCTGCAACTGCTCGCGGCGCTGGCCCTGTGCGTGGAGCAGGCCGCGCAGGCGGCCCGGGTGGTCCTCATCGACACGCCCGGTTTAGTGGCGGGAGGGGCGGCGTGCTCGCTCTGGTGGACGGTGCAACGGCTGTTGCGGCCCGAGCGCATCGTGGCCCTCCAACGCGAACATGAACTGGCGGAACTCCTCGTCGGCCTGCAGGCCGGGCTGTCCGCCATCGAGCGGATCGAGGTGCCGGCGCAACTCCAGCGGAAGTCGCCTGAAGCCCGGCAGGTGCACCGCAGCCGGCTGTTCGAGGAGTATTTTCGGAATGCCACTGCCCATACGCTCGACGTGAGAGACCGGGCCGTGCGGTTCCCGCAACGCATGCGCCCCGAGGATGTCGTCGGTCGGGTCGTGGGACTGACCGACGCGGCCGGGTGGGACCTGGCTATCGGCGTGGTCGAACGCTGGCGTAGCACGAAGATCACGATACGTGCTCCGCAGCTCGATGTCCAACGCGTACGCTGCCTGACCATCGGCGCCGCGCGGATCGATATCCCCCTGGGTAGGAGTGGATGACATGGAGACAGCCTTGAAGTATCCCAACCTGATCGAGCTCTTCAACCAGTCCCTGGCGGCGGTGACCGACCGGAACAAGACCTGTGTGGAGATCATTCGTCCCGATCGCCACGAGATGCTGACGTTCGGGCAACTCCAGGAACAGGTGGGGGCGTTTGCGACCTGGCTGCTCCGCGACTCGGGGTTGGGCCGCGGCGACAAGGTGGCGATCCTGAGTAAGAACCGAACGGATTTCGATGTCGCCCTCTGGGGTACGATCCTGGCCGGCACGATTCCGGTGTTGATCGATCCCGAGCGCGGGGCCCACGGGGTGATCGCCCACCTGCAGGCGACCGACGCCCGCGCCGTGCTCATGGCCGATGACTATGAGCACGAAGAAGCGCGCACCGAGCTGAGGCAATTCGGCGAGACGCAGCAGCTCCGGGTTGTGATGATGGGCCGGGAACCGCTGGGCAAGACGGGCAGCACGGATGCTCAGGCCCTGCAGAGTGTCGCGGAACAGATCCATGCGGAGGATACCGCCGTAATTCTGTGCACCTCCG
>JALORE010000428.1 GCA_025459125.1 Planctomycetota bacterium
GGCAGATGCCGCGGCTGGCGAATCGCATCGTCGAGATCGAGACCGGCCGGGGCTGCCCACGCGAGAGGGGCTGCTCCTTCTGCACCGAGCCGATCAAGCAATCCGTCCTGTGGCGCCGGCCCGAACTGGTGATCGAGGAAGTGAAGACGCTGATGGGTCTCGGCGCCCGGGCCTTCCGGCTGGGCAAGCAGTCGTGCATCTACAGCTATGAGGGCGGCGACCCGCAGAAGCTCAAGGCGCTGCTCGCCGGCCTGGCAGCGCTGGCGCCGACGGTCCTGCACCTGGACAATGCCAACCCGATGATGATTAACGAGCAGCGGACGGAGCTGTTCGTCAAGTATCTCACGCCCAACCGCTTGGGCGGCTCTCGGGGCGACAACGGCTGCCACGCCCTGCTGCCGGGGATCAATATCCTGCTCGGCCTGGCCGCCGAGACGCCGGAAACGCTGGACAAGAACTTCGCAGCTCTCAAACGTCTTCTCGACGAGAACCTGCTGATCCGCCGGATCAACATCCGCCGTGTTGTACCCTTCCCGGGGACGCCGCTCTACGAGCAGGTCGGTCAGAAATCCCTCCGAAAGAACCAGCAGTACTATACCCCCTGGATCGAGAAGGTCCGCCGGGAGATCGATATCCCGATGCTGCAACGGCTCTTTCCGGTCGGGACGGTGCTCAAGGACCTGTGCAGCGAGGTCCACAACGGCGGCACCACCTTCATGCGGCAGATCGGCAGCTATCCGATCGTCGTGGCCGTCTGGGAGCGGCTGCCCTTGAACGAGTTCTTCAACGTCCGCGTCACCGGCTACCGCCGGCGCAGCCTCCTGGCGGAACGATTGTGATTTATGAATTACGAATTATGAATTATGATTTGTCTGCGTCATCCGAGCCGGCATTCGTGAATCACAAAGGAATCTACCATGACTGCAACCAGAATTCTTGCCCTTGTCGCCATTATCATCCTCACTGGAACCGACGGGACTCCGGCAGCGCAGAACGCGGCCATGAAGGTGGCGGTCAAACGAAAACCGACCGACAGCCAGTGGCAGTACTACGAGACGCGGACCGTCGGCGACCTGGCGGGTTTCCGCCTGGCGACCAACAACCCGCCGCTCGATCAGTATGGCGGCGTGGTTGGGACGCCGGAGGAGGCCACCGGCTTCTTCCGTACCCAGAGAATGGACAGTCGCTGGTGGCTGATCGATCCGCTGGGCCACCGCTTTATCCACCTCGGCGTGTGCAGTGTCTCGGTGGGCAAGAGCGACATGGACCGCGAGGCCCTGCAGAAGCGTTTCACCGGCGAGGAGCGATGGGCTCGGGAAACCAACGCCTTGCTCCACGAGTACGGCTTCAATGGTACGGGGGCCTGGACAGCGACTGACCTGCTGCGGTCGTGTACCCGCCCGCCGGTCTATACGCAGACGTGGTCTTTTATGGGGGCCTTCGGTCGCGCCAAGAAGCTGGCCCGGCAGGAGTCGGGACATCTGGGCTATCCCGGCCAGTGCATTCCCGTCTTTCATCCGGAATTCGAAGCCTTCTGCGACCGCTACGCCGAACAGCTTGCCAGGACCCGCAGCGATCCCTACCTGCTCGGGCACTTCTCGGACAACGAGTTGCCCCTGGGCAGCAACGTGCTGGACCAGTCATTGAAGCTGGATGCGAACAATCCCGATCTGCGTCCCGGCTATGAGGCCGCACGAACGTGGCTGGCTCAGCGCAGAGGCCCCTCTGCTAAACCTCAGGACATCACCGACGCCGACCGCAGTGCGTTCCTGGGCTATGTCTGCGAGCGGTACTTCCGCCTGACGACACAGGCCATTCGCCGGCACGATCCGAATCACCTGTGTCTCGGTCCCCGCCTGTACGGCGGCTCGTTGCGGGCCCCGGCAGTCCTCCAGGCCGCCGGCAAGTACCTGGACGTGGTCGCGATCAACTACTATGGAGCGTGGACGCCGGACCGGCAGCTCATGGCCATGTGGGCGCGCGAATCCGGCAAGCCGTTTCTCATCACGGAATGGTACGCCAAGGGCATGGATTCCGGCCTGCCCAACAACACCGGCGCCGGCTGGACCGTCCCAACGCAGAAAGATCGCGGGGCCTTCTACCAGAACTTCACGCTTGGTCTGCTGGAATGTCCCGACTGCGTCGGCTGGCACTGGTTCAAGTACCGCGACAACAACCCGCTCGACCTGAGCACGGACCCCTCCAACCGCGACTCGAACAAAGGCATCGTCAACTGGCAATTCGAGCCCTATGCCCCCCTGCTGGAGGCCATGAAACAAGTGAACACCAAGGTCTACCAGCTCGTCGAGTACTTCAACGCTCCTTGAGTTCTACGTTTCACCGCGTGGAGCCGCCCGAGGGAGGGGCGGAGGAATCGTTGGGCGTCCGCACGAGAAATATCCCCCCAAGCCAGTCACCCGGACCCCGCGTCGTGAGAAGCTCGGAGCGCCACTCCGGGATGAGGATCAGGTTCTTGTCCGGGCTGAGAATAGCCTCCGGCGTGTTCTCATCGGCGAGGTGGAGCTCATTCCCGGGGCCGACAGAACAATCAATACGATCGGCGTCATGCTCTCCATTCGAGTAGTAGGTGTTCCTCGTTAGGACCCCGTTGACAGCGTCAACCGCCTCAATGGCAGAGGTTCCCTGGCGACAGGTGTAAGGGACCGCGCCGGGCCCGGTTTCGAGGAATCGCACCTGATAGGCGCCTGCGATGTCCGTCATGGCGATCGCCTCATGGGCTCTCTTGATGAAAACGGCGTATCCCAGATCCCCGCTTCTTCCCTCTTCCGGGACAACCTGCCAGGCGGTCATAATGCCGCCCTTGCCGAGAAAGAGTTCGGCATGCCCACGGTCGTTTATTGCAGATCCAGTGATGCTTATCGTCGCATTCACGTCGTCGAGGGTCCACGTCACGGTTGCAGACTCGATATCGCCGTCATCGCTCGTATGAGTGAGTGTGCCAAACCCATTCGGGTCGAGCCTGAAACTACCCCACTCGCAGCTATCCCCACGGCTCAGGACCGAGTTCACCTGGTGACCGAGGAAGGCATAATCACCCAGGACATCGTTGCGGTTTACCTTGGTTGCCTTGCGCGTGAAGACGTCGATTCCCTCCCCGCCCCCATGAAGAACACTGCCGGCATGGATCATCAGGTCGCCGTTCCAGGCGACGTCATATTTCTCCTTCGTCGCCAGAAGACCGATGTCAATCGACCCCTCCGGCCGGATCGTCGTCGTGAACGCCGACGAGAAGGCATGGTGGCCCTGGGCGCCCACCCATTCCTGATCCCATTGATTGCCGGTGATCGACACGGTTCCCCGCTTGGCCCACGGCGCGTTCGCGCCGACATCAACATTCAGACTGCCGAACCAATACTGGCCGCCCAGCTTCAGGATTAGATCGCGACTGCTTTGATGCGCTTGATCGATGCGTGCCGTATGGATCTTATGTTTTCGGCCGATAACCGTACCATCTGCATCTGTGACGTCGATTCCCTCGATGAAGTAGATGAGGTCGGCGTGCTTGACCATGCCGTAGTACCGACCGAAATCGTCAAAGACGTTCCTGTTGGGGTCAAATGCAAAGGTATAGACCGTCTCCGGTGGAGGTTGATTCGGGTCTAGCGTCATCTTCAGAAAAGTAGGCGCATCGTCATTCATGGCCCAGAGGCAGCCATCCGAGAAGCAGATATCACTCGTGTCAGCAGAACCGAGCCACTTGTTGAAAGTGAAGTCACATTCAGATACGACCTCAACAACTGAGCCAGTAGACAAATCGATCTTATGGATATTGCCGCAGGGCCCTTTCTCTTGCACCCACAGCAAGGTCCCATCGCAGGCGATGTTCACGCTCCAGACGATATCCCAATCCATGCTGGAAGGTAGAGTGTACGTGACTCCTTGCCTGAAGACATCTCCATCGAAGGTGTATTGTCTTACCATCCACGAGATGGGCCCTCTGAAGCAGACCCACAGATCATCGTCGATCCATTCAAGGCTCGTGCAGTGATCGATGCCAAGGTCGTAGGAGGCCACCAGAGATCCCGTATTGGGATCTATTCTACGGACGTCGGTCGGGCCGCTAAAGTAGGGCTCCGGAGAATCGCACACCCACAGATGGCCGGCATGGTAATCCATATCGCCAGCTCCGCCAGTGAAATAGTCCACCTCGAGGGTATCAAGGAGAACACACGCAGGTTCGTAATCGGATAGATAGATGTCGATGTCCAGGCTCTCGAAGAGCTCAACTGGGACTGCATGGGACGCGTTGCATCCTCCCCAAGCACAACCTTTAGAATCGCCCGACGGCTCGTACTGTTGAAAGGAGTCTAGTACTACAACGCTATAAGCGTCTCCAGTGACATTTGGTTATGTTTTTCAATTTGATGCCAATCGCATGTAAGCGAGCAATCGTGCGACGCCGATGG
>JALORE010000166.1 GCA_025459125.1 Planctomycetota bacterium
AGCGTCAGCGTGCGCGTGCGCGCCGAGCCATGGATGCCTGTTTGGGTTTCACGCTCCATGATGTCCCGGCAGATGCCAAGTGGGCTCGCGTGGGCAATGATCCTGGCGGGTTGGAAGTGTACGAATTGACTTACGCAGACCGTGATGACTCCGGGGGAGCGTTCTTGCGGAAGAGCGACATCTCTATTGACCCGCTCACCAAGTTGCCGCGAGAGATACGTGCATTCCGCAGACTGCCCACGGAACACACGTGGCGCCGTGTGTCGAGAAGTGAGCTTCACTACCTCACGGAAGAGGAGATGGCAGCCATCATGGGTTCACGCTAAGCCATTTTGTTCGCGTCTGGGGCAAAAGCTGACGTGACTATTTCTCCGCTTTCGTGCCGCTTGGGAGATGAAGAGCTACTGGCCCAGCCAGAGGGTGGTGCCACTGTATTCGTTCTCCCTCTTCTCGACCAACAGGTCGTTCGCAGGCAGAGGGGCGGCGTGGCCGTCGGCGAATCCGACGTTTACGGTCATCCCAAGATGACGTGCGCTGATTGCGTCCCAGATCTGTCCCTGCCGCAAGGCCTTGTCCCGGTTCATCGCGAGGCCCGGGATGTAGGCACTGTCCTCAATGTAGAAATTGCCGAGCGTCACGGGCGGCTCGGGGGTCACATGCCACCAGCAGATGAGACTGTAACCGCTGTCGACGAGTAAGAGTGTCGCTCCGGGGCGGGCGAGAGCGGCGGTGGAAGCAGGCGTCCCCACGAACGTCTCACTATAGGGTTTCACCGCCCAGTTGCTCTTGAGCAAAGCCCGGTTGACGCCATATTTGCCGCAGAGGATATCGCGGTCCAGCGTGGAGTCCTCGAGCTTGCTCGATGGGCACCGCAGGATGTCAGGACCTTCCCTCGACTTGTGGCGCACGACACCAGCAAGATCGAACCACCACCAGCCTGGAGTGTCAAAGGCGGGATTGCCCGCGTAGCCCCCGGGCGGTTTGCCCTTGCGGAACTGGTCGAAACCGTAGGGAAGCGACTGGTGATCGGCCTCATAACTGCTCAGGCTCAGCAGCAGGTCCCGGATATTGGACCGGCAGGTGATGGCCCGAGCCTGCTGGCGGGACCTCGAAAATGCAGGTAACAACAGGGCCATCAGCAGCGCGAGAATCGCGAGGACGACAAGCAGCTCCACCAGTGTAAACGCGCGATGCCTCATACGATTCCACTATAAGACTGGGATTGTCCGAAGTCAACATACCTTGCGGCCCGTCGTGCGCCCGGATCTCGTCACCGGGTGGGCGTACTGCGGGCGGGGATTGATCTTCCCGCCTCTGCATGGTAATATAGAGAGGTTACGCTAAAGCACCGTGCGTCCGGCTGTGCGGGGCTCCGTGGGAGTGACGCGGCCGACCTGGAGGACGACGGGACGAAGTGAGGAGTGCATGCTGTGAGAAGGCTTCTTGGGCTGACAGTCCTTCTGGTCCTGCCCCCCATGACCCTGGCCCGGGTCTGGACCACGGTCTACCATTGTGATGAGAAGACTCTCCTGGCGGTGGTCGATCCGAACCACCCGACGGTCTACCGCGACATCATGGTGGGCACGCGACTGGTCCTCGTCGTCAGCTCCGATGCCGCCGGCCACTGGATGGGCAGCCTGCGACTCCCCTGGGATGATGACCCGTATGCCGCCCTGGTGGGCCGGGGATACAGCGCTACGCTGCCTGGTTCCACTTCGAAAGTGCAGAACTACAAGGATTCTTGTCTCCCGGCGGCGGGCAAAGCGGCCCGCGCGTATCCTTACATGGGTCAGGACGTCGTCGGTCTTGAGTTCCTTAGCGGTCCCACGGCCGTCGCCGGCGACTGGTTCGTCTTCGACTACCAGGCGCACCGGGTTGGGACCTGTGATGTTGGACTCTACGATCTGTACGTCAGCCGGTACGTGCCGATCCAGACGTTTTCTTTCACGCACGTCCCATCGCGGGATTTCAACGGGGATACACGGGTCGATTTTCAGGATCTCGCCCTGCTGGCCTCACACTGGGGTTTAGCCGGCAGTCCCGATCCCAACGATCCCAACACGGCATTCGATCTCGATGGAGATGCCAGGATTGGCTGCAGCGATCTTGCCCTTTTCAGCGAGTACTGGCTGGAGCGCCAGGATTCCCGTCCGCCCGGCGACGATCCCAACCGCTTGTCGCCGGGCCTCTGATGCCACGCCGTGCCTACCCACAGGCGCTCATGTAGTAGTAGAACCACTCGCCGGTCACCGTGCAGTCGTAGTAGTTGTCGATAATACAGGTAGTGTCCATGCCGCTCTCCATCAGGTCGTCTTCGCAAGAGCCGCTCTGCGCCGGCCCGCAGCCCCAACGCTCGAAGTAGACGCTGACAGAGCCACTGCAGCCAAGAAGGTCAGTATCGCAGTAGAGTACGCAACTCTCCTGGAGAAGCTGGTTGCAGGCCCAGCCGGAGCCGCCGACGAAGTCCAGAAGCTGGGTGTCGCTCAGCTCGGTGAACGAGCCGGAGATGGGCTGGCTGGAGACCAGCAGGGCCGTGCCGTCGGGCCAATCCATCGGGAAGAAGTCCACGCTCCGGCGATAGAAGAACTTCCGGCTCGACAAGTCGACGAGCCAGACATCCCGCTCGTCCATCCCCTGGAGGGCGACGAAGTGGTTCTTGCCGGGGATGTGCAGGATGGCCTTGGCGCCGCCGAGGTTCTGCAGGCCCGCCAGATCGGTCTTGACCGCCCGGCAGTACAGGCCCTGGCTCTGGGCGAGGCGCTTGAGGTCGTACAGATTGGTGCCGCCATCCGCGCGCACCAGGCCCTCCAGGGCGCTGCGGGAGACCGACTTGCCGAATTGTGCGGCCAGGTACTGCACAGCGGCCGTGGCGCAGTTCTGGCGGCGGGAGCCCTGGGCCGCCGTGTAGGTCAGGTGCTCCGCCAGCAGCTCCTCCGTATTCGCCGCGTCGGACTGGACGTACAGGGCCGTCGCAGCGCTCACGGGCGACGCATACTCGATTGCGGCGTTGGCCGCGAGAGGGACGGTAAAGCTGCCGGCCGCCGGGGTCGCGGCGCTGACCGACGTGAACGTCCACTGCTCGGAGCTCGGCAGCATGTTCTGGAGATCGCGGTTGGCGCGGTCGACGGTGATCGTGGTCGGGACCCAGTTGCCGCCGAAGGACTGATAGCTGGAGCACGTGTAGGTGGTAGTCAGGCCGGCCGGGGTTGTGAGCGTGGCCTTGGTCACGGCGTACGCCTTGGCCGGATCGAGCGTCATGTCCAGGGAGACGCCGTCGTCGTACTGGAGCGTCAGGTCGATCATGCCGCTCGCGTTCCGCTGACCGGAGGCCCGGGCGGCGGTGAGCTCCGCCAGCGTGAACCGGCCGTAGCCCCACGGGATCAGCCCGGCCGTCAGCGGCCCGTTGACGGCGCGCTGCAGCCGGCCCGCGGTGTCGACCACCGCACGATTGGCGGACGCGGTGTAGGTCGTGTACTTCTGCCCGTCCCAGGCGAAGATCCGCCGCTTGTTCCAGCTCATCTTGAATTCCCGGGTCATGAAGTTGCCCGTTAGCGACGCGTCCGGCTTGAGCGAATCCTGGCGCGAATCGGCGTTGATCTCCCAATAGAACCGGCCATTGTCACAACGGACCGTCACGTGCGAGGTCATCGCGGATTCGTTCGACAGCCGGTACCGCACGTTGAACGGAATCGCGTCCAGCGCCATCTTCTGCAGCCCGGGCGTCTTCTCCTTCTTGTTGGGATTGCCGTTGTACTCCTGGATCGCCTTATTGATCTCGTTCTGGACGGTGGTCTGGTTCGTCGTCTTGGCGGCGCCGAATTCCTTGTGGGTGGCCTGGATCGTGCCGGCGCGGAGCCACGTGTTGCGCGGGCGGTTCGTGACCTCCTGCAGGATCTTCTGGATCTCCCCTTGGGACAACGGGCCCTGCCCCAGGGCTCCGGTCGTCAGACACCAGGACGTCAGGATTGCCAGTGGAATCGCGCGGCTTCTCATGTGGGTACTTCTCCTTTCCACTCACCCCGGTTGGTTGTGCCTCCGTTGCCGTGTGTGAACGTTCCTCCCTGAGATGCCCGTAAAAGTATACAGTATGAATAGCCGTTCCACAAACGAGTTCGCCCGGCCTCTTCCCTTTCCGACGCCGCCGGCGGAGGAATGCCCCCGATATCCTATGAGCAGATGGAGAATGGCGTTGTATGTGAGGTCGACCCGCGTCCACCTCGCAGGCGAGGTCCCGGCGGGCAGCGCCGCCGGATCGGAGACGTCCGGAGTTGACGCCGCCGGGGTCCTGACCCTATAATCGCGGCTTCAGAAACTGTCCGTTTGGGAAGGGCTCTACCATGCAGGTGATCGGCACTGAGGTCAGTCGCATTCTCCAGAATGCCTCCTGGATCCGGCGGATGTTCGAAGCCGGGATCGAGCTCAAGCAGAAACATGGGGCGGATCGGGTTTGCGACTTCACGCTCGGCAACCCCGACCTGCCGCCGGTGCCGGAGGTGGGCCGTGCGCTCGGACGCCTCGCCGGCACGGTAGATCAGCCCTTGTCGCTGGGATACATGCCCAACGCGGGCCTGACCTCGACGCGGCAGCGCCTGGCCGAGTACCTGGCCCGCGAGCAGCAGGTGCCGCTCACCGCCCAGCAGGTCGTGGTCACCTGCGGCGCCGCGGGCGGCCTGAATGTCCTGTTCCGCACGGTCCTGGAGCCGGGCGACGAGGTCATCTGCCCGTCGCCGTACTTCGTCGAGTACGGCTTCTACGCCGGCAACTATGGCGGCAAGCTGGTTCCCGTGGCGTCCCGGCTGCCGGATTTCCGCCTGGACCTGCAGGCTCTGTCGGCCGCCATCACGGACCGGACCCGCGTCGTGCTGATCGATAGTCCCAACAATCCCACGGGGGTAGTATACCATCAGGACGAGCTCCAGGCCCTGGCCGCCCGGCTGGCGCGTGCCAACGCGGGCCGGGAGCGGCCGATCTACCTGGTCTCGGATGAGCCGTATCGGTTTTTGGCCTATGATGGCGTCGCGGTCCCGCCAATCCTGCCGCTGTCGCCCTTCAGCGTGGCGATCGGCTCGTTCTCCAAGAGCCTGTCGCTGGCCGGCGAGCGCATCGGCTATCTCGCCGTCAGCCCCTCGATGCCGCAAGCGGACGAGCTGCTCGCGGGCCTGATCCTGTGCAACCGGATTCTGGGGTACGTCAACGCCCCGGTGCTCGGCCAGCGACTGGTCGAAGCGGCCCTGGGGGCCACCGTGGACGTGGGGATTTACAGAAGCCGCCGCGATGCCATGGCGGAAATCCTGCGTCACGCCGGGATCGAGTTCCCCCTGCCCCAGGGTGCCTTCTACTTCTTTGCCAAGGTCCCCGGCCGGGTCGATGACGTGCAGTTCTGCCAACTGCTGCAGGAGGAGCTGATCCTCGCGGTTCCCGGTCGCGGCTTCGGCCTGCCCGGCTACTTCCGCCTGACCTACTGCATGGACGAAGCCATCATCCGCCGTGCCGCCCAAGGTTTCAGGAAGGCCGCCGACCGAGCCCGGGCCAAAGGATGATGGAAAAGCAAGTCCCCGCCGGCTCGGTTTGGCGCCTATTTCCGAACCCCGGGCCAAGCACGCCCTTGCGAACGGAGCGAGGCAATCTCCATCCCGGGGGTTGAGATTGCTTCATCGCCGCGGTCCTCGCAAGGACATTCCGCGTCGTGCGGGAGTCCTTTACGGCGCCGACACGTCACGGCAGGGTTTGGCAGCCTGGTAGAGGCCCAGGCGGGATTCGAGGATGGCCGTGGAGGCTTTCGGATTGCCCCGGACGATCGCGATCGCCTTCTGGATGGTGCGAACGGCTTCATCGAAGCGACCGACCTCGGCGTACGCGGCCGCCAGACTGTCCAGCAAAGGCGGCGACTTATACGCCGTCGCCTGGCAGGCCCACTCGGCCAATTGCAAGGCCCTGGGCCCGTCTCGGAACATTCCCTCCGGGCAGGTGGCCAGGAGCCAGGCAAGGTTGTTCGCGAGGCTCACGTCGCTGGGATTGGCCGCGTGCGCGGTCTCCAGGTGGATCAAGGCCTCGCCGTAGTGCCCGGTGCTGCACAGGATGCTGCCGAGCAGGCCGTGCACCGGCACGCTGCCGGGGACGAGTCGAATCGCCTCGCGGGCGTAGGCGAGTGCCTCGCGCTCCCGATGCAACCGGGCCAGACACGAGGCCAGCAGGTAGAGCGACTCCGCATGGTCGGACTTCTCGGCCAGGGCGATCCGGAACTCTTCGATGGCCTGGGCATATTCGTGACGCTGCTCGTGGCCGATGCCGATGCGGTAGTGAGTGTAGTAGTCGGCGAACTCCTGTCGAATGGCGACAAACCGCTCGGGCCGCACATTGACGAATTCCGGGATGTTGGCGGCCCGATCCGCCGCAGTGAAGTGCTCCAGAAACACGGCGGGACTGTCGTTGCCGTCCTCATCGATGTGCGTCAGCCACAACTGCGTGAAGGGTCCCTGGGCCTTCGAGGCGAAAACCAGCCACCGGCCGTTGGGCGACCAACTGTGCCAGGAATTCATCCGGTCGGGAAAATTGCAGCGCATGGGGCGGGGTGTGCCGCCGGCCGCGGGCATGATGCAGAGCGTGCTGTCCGGCCGCAGCAGCATGAACGAATCGCTCTGGCAAAAGACGAGCCAGCGGCCATCGGGAGAAAACCGGGGAAAATAATTGCTTCTTCCGTTGTCACTGGCCCCCGGCAAGGGGCTGGGTGTGCCGCCTCGACCCTCGTTGAAGTCCAGCCGGTACAGATCGTAGCGGAACTTCTTGCCCCCTTCGAAGAACTCCCGGACCTCATCCCTCTCGACCACGGCGGAGGACGGGTCCTTGAGGTTGC
This sequence comes from Planctomycetota bacterium, assembly GCA_025459125.1. Lineage (GTDB taxonomy): Bacteria > Planctomycetota > Phycisphaerae > Sedimentisphaerales > Anaerobacaceae > PLanc-01. The sequence goes on from JALORE010000166.1 coordinate 6,854, forward strand.
CCAGCGTGTACGAGGCGCTGCGCGCGAAGAGGATCGTCCGGCCATCCGGGCTCCAGACGGGATTGCTCTGCACGTAGCGCCGGTCGTCCGCCCCCGCCAGGGGAAAGTACTGCTTCTGCCGGCGATCATACACCACCAGGATGCCGGTGACCGGGAAGAACCGTTGGGAGTAGTAAAGATCATCCACCGGCGCGAACACGGACCGGTCCTTGACCGTGCTGATCACGTAGCGCCCATCCGGGGAGAGCTGCGACAGCAGTCCGAAGGTCGGCTCATTGTCCTCGCGCCGATAGTCGCTCCACGAGATCACCTGGTCCCTGCGCCAGACCGTTCGGGGCTCAATATCCGCGATGATGTAGGAACCCTTGTCGCTGCCGTAATCGACGTCCATCGCCATGGTCTTGCCGTCCGCGGTGAAGGAGTGACAATTGCCGCAGACCTTCAGACCCGTCAGCAGGGTCGCCGGCCGGTATGAGGACACCGCGCCCAGGCGCCAACGAATCGAATCGATATGGTTGAGAGCGTGCCGGAACGGCAGCGACACATCCCGGTAGAAGATCGGCGCCCCCACGGGATCGTTGGATACGCTGCATCGCACCCGGGCGCAGGACAAGGCCCGGCCCGGCTCCCGGCTGGAAAAGCCCACGATGCGGATGGTCACGCTTTGCCCGCGCGACAGTCCTTTGATTTGCTCCCAGGCGTCCGAGCCGGGCATCCAGCGCCTGACCGGGACCGGCGGGTCGGGCGGCTGGTAGGCCTGCGCCGCTTCGGACAGCGTCCTGGGATCGCTGTCGCGCGGACGGGGCGGTGCGGCTCCGCGTGTGAGGACCTTGAGGCGACTTTCGGTGGCGCCGGAGGCGATGTCGATCAGCCAGGTATCGGCGGCCGCCGGATCGCTCCAGATGAACGTCGGAGCGGCAAGGTCCGGGGGAAAGATGGTCTCCTGGGCAGGGTAGTCGACGCGAATCGGTGCCGGCCCCACGCGACCTGCCGCGTCGGGGCCCAACGAGAATGCCTCCGTCGCCATCCGCAAGATCGCATCGCGCAGACCATCACCGAGTCTGGCCGACGGGCCAAGGACCACAGCATTGCTTTTCCCAAGGAGCGGATGATCCGCCGCCCCAAGGGAGCCGGTCAGGCTGACCAGCACAATCCCAACGACAAGGGCACTGCGCATGATGTGCCAGGGTACCAGACTTACGTACACATTTCGCTCAGTTTTTCCGCGCGCGGGGGCTCCGCCGGCGTCGCCACGTACCGACGCCCATGCCCAGGAGGGCCAGGCCAATGGCACCCGGCACAGGGACAATGGACGTGCTACCAGCCCCAATCGACTGACCCGGTTGGCTCTCGTACGCCCACCCATCGAACAGGGCGGTATGATTCTCGGTGCCGATCCCCGACTGGCTCAGCAGGTGCAGCCAGCCATACTGGCCCATCGCCGTCTGGAAGCCGAGGTAGTAGATGTCCAGACGGGTCCCCATCCCCATCATGGACGGCATGCCCATGGCCCCCACCATCCCAAGATCGACCTGGAAATCGTCCCAGGCCGCGTTGTCGTCATTGGCGATCTGAATGAACTGCGAGGCCATGGGGCTCATGGGCGGCAACGTGAGCGTCACGTTCTGCGAACCTGAATAGATAATGGCCCCGGATACGGGACCGGACACGAGCAGAAGACAGGCAAGACCCAACCACAGCAGCTTTCTCATGGTTGACTCCTCCAAAGTCAAAGAAACCCTGCCTTACAACACACTCTATCCACGGAGTCCCTCTTGTCAACAGAGTAATGGTCATCCCGATAAGAAGAACACCCTATGGCTTGAAACGGGTTGCATGGCGTGTGGCCGCAGGCCCCGCCTGCGCAATTGACTCGCGGCGGCCCTTGAAAAGCGGGCCAGGACCGGGGACAATTGTGAGGGTGGATGGTGCGCCCGTACCAGGGACCAAGGCAATCGGGTTTGCGCATGAGCGACGTCACACGCATCTTGAATGCGATCGAACAGGGCAACGCGAAAGCGACGGATGAGCTTCTGCCTCTGGTCTATGAGGAGCTGCGCCTGCTGGCCGCCCAGAAACTCTCTCACGAGCCCCCGGGACAGACCCTGCAAGCCACCGCGCTGGTGCACGAGGCGTACCTGCGGCTGGTGGGAGATGGCCTGCCGAGCTGGAACAGTCGCGGCCATTTCTTTGCGGCCGCCGCGGAAGCGATGCGGCGCATCCTCGTGGAGAACGCCCGGCACAAAAAGAGCCGCAAGTGCGGCGGCGCGCAACAGCGCGTCGAGCTGGATGACAGCATCGTTCTGGGGACTCGGGAGATTCGCCCCGAAGATCTTCTAACCGTGAACGACGCCCTGGAGAAGCTCGCGCGGCAGGACCCCACGGCCTCCGAGCTGATCAAGCTGCGCCTCTTTGGCGGCCTGACCGTGGCGCAGGCCGCGGAAGTCGTCGGCATCTCCGTGTCCAAGGCCTATGCCGATCTGGACTATGCCCGCGCCTGGCTGCACCTGGAGATGGGTGACGCAGGTGGGAAGGGTGATCTTTGATGTGTGATTTCTGAAGGTTCGGCAGGGTGCGTACCACGCACCGGTTCACCTCGGGTAGAGAGCGGTGCGTGGTACGCACCCTACCGGACTTCTACCTTGCCAGGACCGTCGCGCGAAAAAATTCTCGGCGTGGCGTGGAATTCCTCTCTTCGGATTTCGCACTGGAGGTGGAGACAAAGAGATGTCCATCGAGCGCACGAACGAAAAAGAGGTCTTCGAGGCTGCGGTCAAGCTGACAGATCCGGGCCAGCGCCGGGCCTATCTCGACGAGGTCTGCGCGGATGATCCGAGCCACAAGGCCAGAATCGTCGCCCTCCTGCAGGCCCACGAGACCCACGACGGCGTTCTCGATCCCCTGTTCGAGACTTCGGATATCTTCACGGAGGGCAGGCTGTCCGAAGCCCCCGGCACGGTGATCGGGCGGTACAGACTCCTGGAAAAGATCGGCGAGGGTGGCATGGCGGTGGTCTACCTGGCCGAGCAGGAGCAGCCCTTCCGCCGCAAGGTGGCCCTCAAGATCATCAAGCTGGGCATGGACACCCGCCAGGTGATCGCCCGCTTCGAGGCGGAGCGGCAGGCCCTGGCCCTGATGGACCATCCCAGTATCGCGAAGGTTCTCGATGCCGGAGCCACCGAGACCGGCCGGCCCTACTTTGTCATGGAACTGGTCCAGGGGGTTTCCATCACCGAACACTGCGACCAGAACAACCTGAGCACGAAAGACCGGCTGCACCTGTTCCTCCAGGTCTGCCAGGCCGTGCAGCATGCTCACCAAAAGGGGATCATCCACCGGGATCTCAAGCCCTCCAATGTCATGGTGGCGCAGCACGACGGGAAACCGATCCCCAAGGTGATCGACTTCGGCATTGCCAAGGCCACCAACCAGAAGCTGACGGAAAAGACGCTCTTCACCCGTTATGCCCACCTCATCGGCACTCCCGCCTATATGAGCCCGGAGCAGGCGGAACTGAGCGATCTGGATATCGACACCCGCTCGGATATCTACTCGCTGGGCGTCCTCCTCTATGAGCTACTGATCGGGACAACCCCTTTCAGCGAAGAAGAACTCCGCCAGGTGGGGTATGTCGAGATGCAACGGGTGATCCGGGAGCAGGAGCCGGTCAAACCCTCCACGAAGCTCGGCAGCCTCGGTGATACGTTGACCGATGTCGCCAAACGCCGCAACTCGACTCCCGAGTTGCTGAGAAAGACGCTTCGTGGCGATCTCGATTGGATCGTGATGAAGTCGCTGGAGAAGGACCGCGCTCGGCGGTACGAGTCCAGCAGCGCTCTCGTGACCGATGTCAAACGCTATCTGGACCGAGAGCCGGTGCTGGCTGGTCCGCCGACGACATGGTATCGCACCAAGAAACTCCTGCAACGGCATCGTGTGATGGTGACGGCCGCGGCTCTCGTGACGGCCGCCCTTCTGGCTGGACTGGGCGTCAGTACGACGTCGTATCTGCGTGCGGAGCGGGCCCGGGCCGGAGAAGCCGTGGCCCGTGTGCAAGCCCAGGCGGTGACCGACTTCCTCACGGAGGATTTGCTGGCCTCGGTATACCCGGAGAAGGCCGGGAACCGGGAAGTGACCGTGCGTTACCTCCTGGAACGTGCGTCCCGCGCCCTGGAAGGGAAGTTCGCGCAGAGCCCTTTGACGGAGGCGCAGGTGCGCGAGACGTTGGGACGCACGTACCAGAAGATGGGGGACTACGAGGCCGCCGAACGGCACTTGGAGCGAGCACTGGAAATCGGCCGGGCACAACGGGGAGAAGAGCATCCGGCCACGCTGGCCGCCCTCAACCAGCTTGGCGTGCTCTTCGCCACCTGGGGGAAGTACCCCCAGGCAGAATCTCTCCTCCTCCGGGCGTTCGAGGTGCGCCAACGCGTGCTCGGCGAAGAGCATCCGGCCACCCTGGAGTCCATGTCCGATCTGGGCTGGCAGTACATGTGTGGGGCCCGCTTCGAAGAAGGGATGGCCCTGGCCGCTCGGGTACTCGAGGCGGGTCGGCCTGTGCTGGAGGAGGAAGATCCGATCATGCTGCGCGCGACGAACGCTGTGGCGGCAGGCTATGCGACGCTCTTGCGGTTCGCGGAAGCCCGGTCGCTGGCCGGCAGGGGCTATGAGATCAGCCGTCGGGCCCTGGGGGAAGCGCACGAAACGACCTTGCTTCTGGCCAACGTGCTGGCCTGGGCCTGTACGGGTGACGGGCAGCCGGAGGCCAGCGTGGAGATAGCAGCCCGAACGGTGGAAGTTGGCCGACGAAGCGTGGGCGAGGATCATCTGGTCACAATCTGGGCCATGAGCACCCTGGGGGCAGCCTACCTCCGGCAGGGACGTTGTGAGGAGGCCGCGCCGCTGCTGACCCGGTCCTTCGAGCTGGCCACGCACCGGGGCGGCGAGAGCCATGCGGGGACGGTGCTGTTCGGACTGCAACTCGCCTTGCTCTACCGCGCCCAGGAACGGTGGGTGGAGCATGAGGCGCTGCTGCTGCGGTTGGTGGAGGCCAGTCGCCGCAGTCACGGCGAGACCCACCGGCAAACCGGATACATCAAGCACTGGCTGAACAGGCGGATCGCGGAGCTTGACAAGGTCGGCAAAGGACAGGAGGCCGCAGGGGACTCGCAGGGCGCGGCCGCGACGGCGGGCCGACTGGCAGAGTTGCGCCGCGCTGTCGCGGGTGATGCGGAGACGCAGAAGGACAAGGGTGAGGCCCCACGCTGACGCCGTGGTCGCGTCAACGGGGTCTGTCAGATTGACGGAAAGGAGCTGTGGAGGTCAGGCCGGTGTCGTGAGCGCGTGGGCGGTCCGCGCGCACTGGAGTGAGAACGGTCATCGTGTTTTCAGGAAAGGGAGGAATCGCTATGGGTACAAAGAGAGGCATCGTCTTGCTGACTTCAATCGTGGCCGTCGCGCTGGTTCTCACGACAGCCTGGAATGTGTTTGCCGTGGCCGATCCTGCCACGCCTTGGCCACCGGATCTTGGACCGCGACTTGACGGCCCCTTTGTGCTGAGCGCCAACGCACCGGGAATCAACGTCGTGCACAACGGCTTCAATGTGGCCCGGGACGCGGAAGGGCTGCGTTACACGCAGTATGTTGAGCACAGCCAGTGCTCGCCCTCTGTCTGGGGGGCGTTTCCGGGAGCCAACGCGCATAGCCAGATGATCGGGGTGGAGGAGAAGACGAGTCCCACCACCTTCCGGAACACGCTCGTGCACTATGGCCTTAAGACGGGCGGAGTCCAGGATGAGGTGGTCTACATCGCCGTCACCACGTCGGAGGGCACGGTGGATGCGGAGGGCCGCACGGAATTCACCGCCACCCAGGCCTTCTTCCTGCCCAAGCAGGACGCCGATGGCGATGGCTTCCCCGACCCAGGGCAAATGCCCGTCCTGGTCACCCCCTACACCGGCAAGTCTACTCCCACGAAGCTGATGCCCATGTACGAGCCGACGCCACTGCCGCCGGCACCGCCCAAGTAGGAACACGGGATTACCCGCGAGGGACTGTGTAGCGCGGAGGGCTGTCACCTAGTGGCAGCCCTCCGCCGGTCCACTGACTGGGAAAACCGACAAGACCAACGGTAAGAAGGTGACGAATGAACAAGACAGATTGCTTGATGAGAGTGACTACCCTCCTATGCGGTGTTCTGGCCCTTGTCTGGAGTGGCGGCCCAGTCGCGCGCGCGGACTTCATCTACGGGCCGCCGACCAAAGTGCCGAACGTTAGCAGACCCGGCGCCAGTGAACCGCGGATCTCGCCGGATGGTCTGGAACTGTACTTCGTGTGTTTCGCCGATAGCGCGTGCCCGGAACTATGGGTCGCGAGACGATCCAAGATCAGGGATCTCTGGGGCACGGCGGTACGGGTCGAGCTTCCGGCCGGTTCGGCCCGGCCGATCTTCGACACCGCCTGCCCTTCCTTCGATGGACTGGAACTGTACTTCGGAGAGGGTTATCCGGGTCTCATTGTCAATACGCGATTGCCCTGCCCCGCTGCCCCCAGCGGGTATGGCAGCGGCGACCTGTGGGTATCGAGGCGGACCGCGAAGGACACCCCCTGGGGCAAGCCGCAGAACCTCGGGCCCGTTCTCAACACAGCAAACTTCGAGGGCTGTCCATCGATCTCGGCGGACGGGTTGTCGCTCTACTTTGCGTCCCAACGGCCGGGTGGGTATGGATACATCGACCTTTACATGACAACCAGGCAATCCACGGACGATGCCTGGGGGCCGCCGGTGAATCTGGGCGCGCCCATCAATACATGGAATAGCGAAGCAACCCCATTCATTTCTCCCGACGGGCTGTCGCTCTACTACGCCGTGGGAGACGTCCAGGCCGACATCTACGTGAGCACGCGTGCAACCACCAGCGCGTCCTGGGGCACGCCTGTGCCATTCGAGCCTGTCAGCTCGTCGGCGGCGGAGTGGTTTCTGTCCTTTTCGACAGGGGATTCAACTCTCTATTTCACTCGCCAGAATGATGTCTTCCGTCCAATGACATATGATGTGTGGCAAGTGGAGGTGCTCCCCCTCGCCGATTTCAACGGGGACGGGAAGTCCGATGAGAAAGACTACCTGACTATGACCCAGCACTGGGGCCAGGACTACGGGGGCTGCGACATCGGCCCCAGGCCCCTCGGCGACGGCGTCTTGGACGTGCAAGACCTGATCGTGTTCCTGGAGACAACGGAGGGACGCGACGTCGCGCTCAGCCCCCCTCCCCACGCAGCCGAAGTGGCTCCTGACGTGATCCTGCAGTGGACATCGCCCGCGTTCGCCCCGACCAGCGATATTTACTTGGGGATCTCCCGGGAGGCGGTCACCCGGGCGGACCGAGCCAACCCGCAGGATGTCCTGGTCAGCAAGGCCCAAGTTGGCACCACCTACGATCCGGAGGGCCTGCTGGACTACAGCCGGACTTACTACTGGCGGGTCGATTTCGTCATTCCCGGCCCGACGCCCACGATCTACGCCGGACCGGTGCTGAGCTTCACCACGCACGCCTTCGCGTACCCGATCCAGAACGTCATCGCGACGGCCTCCCCCGTCAAAACGGTGGATGGCTCGGGGTTGGACCCGAGCGACGGGCACTCGACCGATGTGAGAGACATGTGGCAGAGCACGATGGCAGCGCCGCACTGGATTCAGTTTCAGTTTGACCAGGCGTACTCCCTGCACGAGTTGTGGGTGTGGAATTCAAATCAGCTCATCGAGCCCTTCATCGGTTTCGGGGCCAGGACCGTCAAGATCGAGTATTCCACCGACGGCACGGCGTGGACGGCCTTGGCCAACGTCCCGGAGTTCGCCCGGGCACCCGGCAAGCCGGGTTATGTCCCCAACACCACCGTCAACTTCGGCGGGGTCTCGGCC
>JALORE010000429.1 GCA_025459125.1 Planctomycetota bacterium
CGGGAACCTCGGCGTCATCGTCATCGCCGTCTTGCGCGACTTCTTCTGTCAGTTCAGAGGCATCCAGGTCTCCGAACAATGCCTCCAGGTCATCGTCGTGCGCGGACGACACGCTGGAGTCGGGGTCTGACAATCATTGGAACGAAAACTTACGCTAAGGGCTCCGATGCCGCCGCGACGGCCAGATACCGGTAGAACGTCGCCCGCGAGATCGCCAGCGTCTTGCAAATCTGTTTGACGCTTAGTGCCCGGCCGGCGTACATCCGCTGTGCGGTTTTCACCCGCGGGTCATCGGCCGTTGTTGGTCTGCGCCCGCCCTTACGCCCGCGCGCCCGCGCCGCGGAGAGCCCCGCCTTCGTCCGCTCCTGAATCAACCGGCGCTCGAACTGGGCCAGCGCTGAAAAAATGTGAAAGATCAGCTCACCGGAGGCGCTGGTGGTATCGATCACACCATCGCACAGCGACCGGAAGGCGATCCCTTTACCCAGCAGCTCCTGGATCAGGGTCACCAGATGCGGCATGGAGCGGCCCAGACGGTCGAGCCGCCACACCACGAGCGTATCACCGGCTTCCAACACCCCCAGACAGGCGTCCAGCCCGGGGCGCTGGGTACGTGCCCCCGACGCCTTGTCGATAAAGATCCACTCGGTGCGACAACCGGCCGCCTGCAGGGCATCGCGCTGCAACGCGACATCCTGGTCCTCGGTACTGACCCGCGCGTAGCCAACCAACTTTGCCATCGTCGTCCCCCGCAAGCCGGGTAGTTGTCTTGCTTTCCTATGATACAGATGGCTAACTGCGACTTTGATTCATGAGACCGACAGATGCGACAAAAATGGGCCTGTTTCGCGGCGCATGCAGGGCGTTTCCGGGCGTCTCGGCAAACGGTCGTTTGTTGAGACGGCCAGGTGCCCGTCGATTTTCTGACCGAGGCGCAGCAGCGCCGGTATGGCCGTTACCCGGACGTGGTCTCCGCCGCCCAGTTGGCGCGTTTCTTCCACCTCGATGACACCGACCGCGACCTGATCGGCCAGCGCCGCGGCGACGCCAATCGGCTCGGCTTCGCCCTGCAACTGCTGACGGTCCGGTTTCTCGGCAGCTTCCTGCCAAACCCCGTCGCGGTCCCGACCGCCGTGGTTGACCATGTGGCCCGGCAGCTTGGCATCGCCGAGGTCGGCTGCCTGTCGAACTACTTGGAGCGCGAGCCCACACGCCACGCGCACCGCGCCGAGATCCGAGCGCACTACGGTTACCGCGACTTCGGTGAACCGCCCTGGTCGTTTCGGCTCAGTCGCTGGCTGTTCCTGCGGGCCTGGTTGAGTGAGGAGCGGCCGAGCCTGCTGTTCGACCTGGCCACCGCCTGGCTGATCGAACGTAAAGTGTTGTTGCCGGGTGTCACGACCCTGACCCGCCTGGTTGCCCGCATCCGCGAGCGCTCGGCCAGCCGCCTGTGGCGACGGCTCTGTGCCTTGCCGTCGGCCGCGCAGCAGGAGCAGCTCGAGGCGTTGCTGCTGGTCCCCTCGGGAACCCGTTTCAGTCACCTGGACCGGCTGCGCCGCGGCCCAACCCGTGTCAGTGCGCCGGCCTTGATCGGCGCCCTGCACCGGCATCGCGAATTGCAGGCGCTGGGCATCGGCACGCTGGATCTGACGGGGCTGCCGCTGGCGCGCATCAAGCTGTTGGCCCGGACGGCGGCCACGGCCTGGGCGCCGACCATTGCCCGTATGCCGACGCCCCGGCGTCTGGCCACCCTGCTCGCCTTCGTGGCCGTCTACGAAGTCGCCGCGCTCGATGATGCGCTGGATGTGCTGGACCTGTTGATCACCGACATCGCCGCGCAGGCCGAGCGCTTGGGCCAGCAGCAGCGCTTGCGCACCGTGCGGGATCTCGACCAGGCGGCCCTGGCACTGCGCGAGGCCTGTGCTCTGCTGCTCGATCCACAGTACCCGGACCAGGAGGTGCGCGCCGCGGTCTTGAAGCGCATCCCCGAGGCACGGCTACGCCGCGCCATCGCGACCATCGATACCCTGGCACGTCCGGCCGACGACCACTACCAAGAGGAACTGGTTGACCGCTATCAACGGGTCCGGCGGTTTCTGCCCGCGGTCCTGCGACATGTCCAGTTTCAGGCGACACCCAGCGGTCGCCCCGTCTTGGAGGCCCTCAATTTCCTCGGCTCCATCGAGGGCAAGCGCCACGCCGATTGCCAGGCGGCACCGCGCGAGAGCATTCCGACCCCGTGGCGCCGGCTGGTCATCGACAAAAACGGCCAAGTGCAGCGTCCGGCCTATACCCTATGCACCCTAGGACGCCTGCAAGATGGATTGCGGCGCCGGGATCTCTACGTCAGCCCCAGCGAGCGGTGGGGCGATCCCCGCGCCAAACTCCTGCAGGGCCCGCAGTGGGAGGCGCAACGCGGTCCGCTCTGCCGTTCCTTGAATCTGCCGGTGAACGGGGAACAGGCACTGGCGCAGCTCGGCACCCAACTCGACGCGGCCTATCGACAGACCTTGGCGAACCTACCGGCGAACGCCGCGGTCAGGATCGATCCAGACCATCCCGCGCGACCCTTGACCCTGAGCCCGCTGGACGACATCGATGAGCCGGACAGTCTGATCGACCTGCGTGCCCGCGTGAACCGCCTGTTGCCACGGGTGGATCTCCCCGAGATTCTCCTTGAGATACAGATGCGTACCGGGTTCGCCTCGGCCTTTACCCATGTCAGCGAGGCCCAGGCCCGGATCAGCGATCTGCCGACCAGCGTGTGTGCCGTGCTCTTGGCCGAGGCCTGCAACATCGGCCTGGAACCACTGATCCGCGAGGACAATCCGGCGCTGACCCGCAACCGCCTGAGTTGGGTTCAGCAGAACTACATCCGCGCGGACACGCTTGCTCAGGCCAATGCCTGCCTGGTCGAGGCCCAAACGGCGAACCCGCTGGCCCAGCAGTGGGGCGGCGGTGAGGTCGCCTCCGCCGACGGCATGCGCTTCGTCACCCCGGTGCGGACCATCAACTCAGGCCCCAACCGGAAATACTTCGGCGCCGAGCGGGGCATCACCTACTACAACTTCTCCTCGGACCAGTACGCCGGGTTCCACGGTTTAGTCATCCCGGGCACGCTACGCGACTCGATCTACATCCTCGCCGGGCTGCTGGAACAACAGACCAGTCTCCAGCCGGTCGAGATCATGACCGATACAGCGGGAGCCAGCGACATCGTCTTCGGGCTCTTCTGGCTGCTCGGCTATCAATTCAGCCCGCGGCTCGCCGACATCGGCGGCACCCGGTTCTGGCGGCTCGATCCCGACGCCGATTATGGCACCTTGAACGCGCTGGCCCGGTATCGGATCAACGGGGGACGCGTTGTCCGGCAGTGGGAGGACATCCTGCGCATTGCCGGCTCCCTGAAACTAGGCACGATCCGTGCGGACGAACTGGTGCGGTCGCTGCTCAAAGGTGACCGGCCGTCGAGTCTGGCCCGGGCCATCGCTGACCTTGGCCGCATTCCCAAGACGATCCACTTGCTGAAATTCCTGGACGACGAGACCTACCGGCGTCGCATCTTGATCCAGCTCAACCGCGGCGAAGGGCGCCACGCCGTCGGCCGCAAGATCTGCCACGGCCAGCGTGGAGAGATCCGAAAACGCTACCGCGAGGGGCAGGAGGACCAACTGAGCGCCCTGGGGCTGGTCGTCAACGCCGTCATTTTGTGGAACACGATCTACATGGCCGCCGCCTTGGAGCAGTTACGCAGCGAAGGATACGTGGTCCGGCCCGAAGACGTGGCCCGCCTGTCCCCGTTGGCGACCCATCATATCAACGTCTTGGGTCGCTACGCGTTCTTGCTGGCCGAGCAGGTCGCCCGCGGCGGGATGCGACCGCTGCGCGGCCCGGAGGACGATGACTGGTCCTTAGCGTAAGTTTTCGTTCCAATGATTGTCAGACCCCTGGTAGGTCTGAGGCGAAGCCTCGCTGGAGCGATGATCTGATTCTTGTGTGGGGGCGGCCTCTCGGTGAGACGGTCCCATGGGGCGGCCGTCGCTGTTCGGGCGGGCTCGCTGCGCTTCGTGCGGTCGCGCCGAGACGGCGCTCCCACAGTCGGCTTCCGGGCTCGACCGATACCGGACGCAGAGAGGACCTTTGAGAATGCTCGTCGTCTGGCCGGAAGCGGGTCAGGGCGTCCGCGCCACGGCCCAGACGTCTACCCGCTCGATCCCGGCGCGCTTCAGGGCCAGGGCCATCTCGGCGACCGTGCTGCCGGTGGTGACCACGTCGTCGAG
>JALORE010000430.1 GCA_025459125.1 Planctomycetota bacterium
CGTCCGGTGCATCCGTTCGTGAATCCCATTCTGGCTCGGCCGCCCAGGCTCGATCAACTCCGGGTAGATCCCCAGCTTGATCCACCACGCCGAGAGCTGCGAGAGCCTCGCCAGGGCGTCCGAGGCAAACGGCACCCCGTTGTCTGTCCGGATGCGGTTGGGGAGGCCGTACGCCTCAAACAGGCTCTGGAAGTGCTTCTGAGTGAGCTCATACGAAATGGTTGGGTGTGCATCGACCCCCAAGACGTACCGGCTCGCCAGGTCGCTGACCGTGAGCGGGAAGCAGTACTGCCCGTTCTTCAGCCGGAACTGCCCCTTGTAGTCCGCTGCCCATATGTCGTTCGGTCCTGCCGCCACCGCCTTCGGGCACCCCGGATGGGCTCGATGATGCCGCCGCATCGGCCGCACTAACCCTTCCCGGGCAAGAATCCCCGCCACCGTCGACACACTGGGCAGCTCCCACTCCGGGTGCCGCCGCTGCAGCTGGTCGAGCAAGTTAGCCGGGCCCCGAGTGGGCCGCATCTTTCGCAGAGTGCAGCGGCCGGCGGGAGAGCTCGTGGAAGCCCTCTTCCCCGTACCGCTTGACCCGTTCAATCCACTTGTGCGCTGTCTTGCGGGAGACCATGTGCCGATCGGCCAGATCGCTGATCGTGTAGTACCCCAGCCAGTAGTCCTTGAGGAACTGCTGCCGCGCCTCGCTCACGGTAACACCTTTCCAGGGCATTGGTCCCACCTCCACTCGCTAAGGAAGTGTTACCCATGTCCTGAGAATACGTGTTACCGATGTCCTGAGAAGATTCTGTTACCTATGTCCTGGAGTCATTCAAACGCCAGGCCGAGCTCAGGTGGTGGGCGAGATCCCAGTGAATAGCTTCAATGCGCGGCATTCCACAAGCTCAGGATCATCGGGAGACGCGATGTATCTTTCCACGGCATCCGTAAGCGACTTGACGAGTTCCTCGACTTGCAGTGCTACGGCGTTGCGCGAACCCTCGTTGGCGATGATTTCTTGAAGATCCGGTGCTCTTGCGCTGCCCCACGCGTGGATGACTTCCCGAGCCAGTCCGATCGCCATCGGCGGAGCGGAAGAGCGCCGCATCCTCAACACCGGCATACACCAACTCGCGATCGGTCAGCGAAGGCTCGAGATGTCACACGCGCTTGAATTCCCACGGGTGCTGCGTCCCGTCGTACCATTGATGCGTGCCGGGGGTCCCGTTGTAGGCGAACTCATTCCCCACCGGCGTCCATGATCGGCCCCCGTCATCGGAGCGGTGCACCACCTGACCAAACCAGTCGCTGGTTTGCGAGGCGTAGATCCGCTCAGGATCAACGGGTGACCCCTTCAGGTGGAAAACCTCCCATCCACCGAAATGCGGACCACTGACGTCCCACCGCTGGCGCTTCCCGTCCGACGTCAGGTTGAAGGCGCCCTTGCGCGTGCCCACCAGCGTGCGTACTCACTCATGCCTCTTCCCTCCCCGTGGGCCACCCTGGCCTGGCACCTGGACCGTCGGGATGTCCACATCCGCCTGAACGCCCCACCCGCTCTACTCATCGGCAGGCTTGACCGCGAGTGGTCGGATCACAGGTTCGACCCTATCCCTGCGTTGACTGACAGTTGGAGGCCAGCCATCACCGGCCCGATAATTCGGACTCAGCTTATCGCCATATAGCTGGCGGGGGTATCCCCTGCCGGCGGCCGCGTGCCAACCACTCGGTCCGAGTCACGGAATTGCGGAAGTTGCCCGGGTGGGATGGGTGGCGCCCCCCTAGGGCCACAGCAACCCGGGCTGCGGACTCAATCCCCCGATCGCCCCTCGCGCAGGGGAGCACGCGGCCACGGGTTGCAGATGGCGTGGACCGGCTTGACACTGTACTTCAGTACGAATTGACAAGGATGGTGCTCCGGCGCTTCGCCGCGCTGGAGCAGGAAGCTTCGCTCGGCGAGTTCCAACGCAACGCATTCCGGTGTGAGTAGGTGGATTCTGCCGCGACGGGGGAGCCGCAAGTCGAGGCGCGCAAGCCTGTCGGCTGCGGGAGCACCCGGTTGACACCGTTCTCAACACCCATGCCCGGCCAAGATGCTATAGAATGAAGACGAGGGAGCAACCCGGCCCCGGAGAAGGGGCAGATGGGCGACGGGCGCGCCAGACGTGAACCTCGAGCACTGCCCTCGCTGCCCGCTCTCCAGGATCCAGCGCGACGAAGTGGGGCATCGCACGCTCCGCCTGGCTGGGTCTCCCCGAGCGTCACGCGGCTCGGGATATGGCCATCGTACAGGCCTTGACCGGCCGGGCCAGGATGGGTCCCAATCCGACGCCTGGGCTGCAGGGCGAGACTGGCTCGCCCTCGCGTGAAGGGTGCCCCTCTGTCTTCGGCTGCACGGAACCCCGGCTTGGGCCGAGGGCACACTCCGGTCGAGCCGGGGCCGCCGGGGTTCCGGTTCAGATGGCAGCGCATGGTGGGCGCCGAAAGGAGGGATTGCTGTGTTCGAGCGGATTCTGATTGGAGTGGACGGTTCCGAGGAATCGCTGCGCGCGGTTCGGGTGGCGGCCGACCTCGCCCGGGCCGTGCAATCGAAGTCGCTGCGCTTCGTCGTGGCCTTCGATCCGATCCCCGCCTACTGGGCTGTGCCCAACCTTGACAACGTAATCGAGGCGCGCCGGGCGGAGGCGGAGGCAATCCTGAAGCGGGCTCTGGCCGAAGTGGGCAACGTGCCGTCGGAGATTCAGCGTGACCTGCTTGAGGGCTCGCCGGCCGAATCGATCATCAACATCGCCAAGACCTGGAACAGCAGTTTGATCGTGATGGGATCGCGGGGGCAGAGCGGCATTGCCGAGCTGGTGCTGGGAAGCACCAGCCATAAGGTGGTCAGCCACGCGCCCTGCCCCGTTCTGATCGTGCGCTAGTTCGAAGCCGCCCAAACGTCCGGCCCCGGGAAACGCGGCCGAGCTTCGACGCGCAGCAGCTCGGTGGGCTTCCCGGCGTGCAGGCGGCCAGGCACGTGGGAGCCGGGCGCCCATGCGATCCCAGCGCATGGCGCGCACACCGTGTTCACGTGGTCCCCGGTAGGGCGATCCCTGCAGCTCAAACAGCGGCCCGCCCACGGTCAGCGGGATCTCCTTGCGCTCTCCCGGGCTTGTCCGCGCGCGCGTGGAGCGAATCCGAGATTCAGGTTGCCGGCTGTCTACCCCCCATGCTCACTTCCCAACGCAGCCGTCCAGACTGCCAGTTGACTCCTCTCCTCAACCTGTGATGGCCTGTTACACGTTGTGGGTATAGACGTCTGATGAACAAGCTGACCCTCACCCTGCCGAATCCCGAGCGAGCCACGAGTGTGCCTGGCATGGGCTTCGTACCTTGTGGGAGTCTGCCTGCAGGCTGAACGGCCGGGTCCGAGTGACCGAACCGCGGGCGCACTCCAGCGCCCGCGGTTCTTGTTGTTGGCCCAGATCGGGCCAGGTCCAGGATGGTGGTCATGAGACACAATGCGGCAACCCTGAAGGAAATGACCAAGGCCTTTGGCGGCGCCTGGCTGCGCAGGACCAATGGCAACGGGCACAAGCTGGCGGTCGACCGGGTGTCCTTCGACGTGAAGCCCGGGGAGATCTTCGGCGTCCTCGGGCCCAATGGATCGGGCAGGTTGACGTTGATTCGGCTGATCGCCACGCTGCTGCTGCCAGATGGAGGTCAGGTGACCATCTTCCGTCATGATGCGGTACGAGAGGCAATGGCGGTCCGCCGGATGATCAACCGGGTCTCAGTCGAGGCGGCCTTCTTCAAGAAGCTCCCGCCGATGGAGAACCTGGTGTACGGCGCCCGGCTGTACGGGCTCGTCGCAACGCAAGCGCGCGCCGAGATCCTGCGCCTGCTCGGCCGCTTCGGCCTCGAACGGTGAGCCATCGGCAAGCCGATGGAGGAGATGTCGCGCGGCATGCAGCAGAAGGTCGCCATCGCCCGCGCCTTGCTCAGCCGGCCGGCGATCCTGCTGTTCGACGAGCCGACGACCGGGCTCGACCCGCGCTCGAAGCTCGAAGTCCAGGCCGCGGTGCGCGAGCTGCGCAGTGAGCATGGACAACCATCCTGCTGACCACGCATGACATGAACGAGGCCGCCGGGTTGTGCGACCGGCTGGCGACAAGGCTCCGAGCGGATCGCGGAGCCTCATCCCCACTGTGATTGAACGCTGGCACAGACTCGGTCAATTCGCTGTCCAGGAGTTGGTGAGATGAAGGTGATGGTGATCGTCAAGGCAAATCAGGAGAGCGAGGCCGGCACCATGCCCATTTCGGTCAGCATCAGCGAGTTGATCATATGAAAGCGCTGCACCTCCCGCTACACTCGTGGCGGGAAACCAAGCAAGTGAAGCAGGTGCAGCGTTGTCTCATCATAGAGTGGGTTGCGACGCCCATCGTCGCTATTCTCAGTTCGCCGTTCTTGATCAGGATGGCCAGCTCCGCCAGGAGACCCGTGTCGATCACGAGCCCGGCGCCATCCAGGCCTTCCTGGAAGACATGCCGGAGGGCACTCCCGTCGCTTTGGAGACCGTCGGCAACTGGTACTGGATCGCCAACGAGATCGAATCCGCAGGTTGCCTGCCTCTCCTAACACACGCTGCCAAGGCCAAGGTCATGATGGGCAACGTCAACAAGACCGATAAGCTCGACGCCAAGGGCCTGGCCAAGCTCCTCCGCCTCGACACTCTCCCCACCGTCTGGTTGCCCCCCGGGGAGATCCGCGACGAGAGGGAGATCCACCGCACCCGCATGGCCCCATCCAAGCTAAGGACCTCTCTCAAGAACCGGATCCACGCCACCCTGGCCAAGTACGGCATCACCAGCACCGACCACAGCGACATCTTCGTCGGCTCCGGCAGGGACTGGCTCGAAACCAGCCTCTCACGGCTTCCTTCGGAAACGGGCCGGTGTGTTGCCCAGGAGCTCGATGCCCTCGATGGACTCCAGGACCAGATCATTCAGCTCGAAGCCCGCATTCGGGAGCGCATCGCGCTGACCCCTTCCATCCAACTGCTCAAGACGCTCCCGGGTGTGGGGGATATCCTGGCCATTGTTGTCAACCGCGAGATCGGCTCCATCCATCGCTTCGACACGGCCGGCCAACTCACCAGCTATGCCGGCCTCGTGCCCACGGTCCACGCCAGCGGGGGCAAGACCCGCTTCGGCCACATGCGAAAGCCCTCTAACCAGTACCTGAAGTGGGCCTTCATCGAAGCTGCCAACGTCGTCGTCCGCCACCGGCACCATCCCGCATGGAAGACCAAGTACGTCTGCCAGATCTACGACCAGGTCGCCCAGCGCAAGGGCCACGCCGTTGCCGTGGGCGCCGTCGCTCGTCATCTAGCCGAAGGTGCCTTCTGGATACTCAAGAGAGAAGAACCCTACCGGCCGCCTGCCCTCCGGCAGGCCACTCCCAAGCAGGTGCGAGGGCGTGCCTAACCTGTATCCATTGAGATACGTGAGTTGACTGCCAGGCACCTGCTGGACTTGCTCATGCCGCATTGACGGCGAATAGATGTTTCGGGGAATGCCCGCTTCGAGCCGCGCCTGGGGAATGCTACAGCTTAGCGCCCCTTGACAGCAACGCGTTCATAGATGTTAGGCGGGCGGGAGGCTCGCCCCGGACTTACAGGACTCGCAAGGGCCAGCTTGGACATTGGGTCATTGAGCCTCTTGGCGACGCGCCCTGGGAGGCGCGGGTTCGGACGTCGAGAAACGCCAACCGTCGAAGGGGGCCTTTCTCAGGACGTACCGAATCTGCAGGGGGGATCCGTGCTACACTGTATGTCTACTTCGGGAGCTGGATAGCCCGTTCCACGTGGACCGCTGACCCCTTTCCGCGATGGCGGTCGGTCTTGTCCCTGTCGTGCCGGAGGAGGCACCAAGAAATGGAAATCAGAATCTATGTAGGCAACCTGGCGAAGTCGACCACCCAGGACGAAATCAAGGCCCTGTTCGCGCAGGAAGGCGAAGTGACCTCGGTTGATCTGGTCAAGGATCGAGCCAGCGGTCTGTCGAAGGGGTTTGCCTTTGTCACCATGACTTCGCAAGAAGGTGCAGACAAGGCTATCAGCAAGTACAATGCCTATTCACTGGCGGGGAATCAACTCAAAGTCAATATCGCCAAGCCCCGTGTGGATCGCGCGTAAGCAACCTGGCAACGAAATACAAGAGAACCTCGCCTTACGGCGAGGTTTCTTTGTCCTCACTTCATCCTTGGCGAGCAAGACTACTGAGATGCACCTAGCGTCTTGCGCGACCAAGCACGCCTAACGGATGGGAGCTAAGCCGCTCGGCGGCTCTGGCTTCGCGCCGCTGGCCTTGACCCCCACGCCTGGCTGTTATCCCTCTGCCGACTCGGCGAGTCAGGCCAGACTTCCTTCAATGTAGCACACCCTGGCGGGCGAGACACCCGTCAATTGCCACACCGCGAGCCGAGTCGGCTTCAGCGACTTGTTGGGCAGGCTCGCCGTGTGGGAAAGATCAAGACAAGTTCTGCCGGAACCAAGCCTCCGCAGAAGCAGCGTCGAGATTTGACCTTGCTTGTTTGGCAATCTTCTCCTGAGCTTGCCGTATGGTGCGGGTCACAATGGGATGCGAAACGCATTGGTCTTGCTCGAGGTTGAGGCCAGCCCAAAGATGTTGGACGCGCTCGCCGCCAAATCGGAGGAACAGTGGAGTATCGAGCGAGTCATAGAAGCAGACCATCGAAGTGGCGGGGAGCGCTCGGACGATCTCGAGTATGGCCTCATCGCCAGCAACGGTCGGGTGATGCTGCGCCACAATCCACGCCAGTTGCCTGCCAGTCGTGGGCCTGACCCCAGCGAGCGATTGGGGACTGAGGAGCTTGGCCAGCACCAACGCGGCGAAGGGCGCATCCCCGGCGAGCACGTCAGCAATCCCCTGCAAGTCGAAAGGAGTTGCGAAGGTGGACGCCGCAACACCGGCGGAAGAGAGTGCCTGTTCTACTACAGGGAGGTCGCTGCTGAAGTGCGTTGCGACCATCACTCCGCAGCCTTGGCCAAGGAGGTCACGAGCCTCGCGGGCGATCGCCGCCATCCTGGCTGAGGTGCTGGGGAAGATGCGATGCTCGACGTTCACATGCTACTCCCGCGAGGCTGCCCAACGGATGGGAGCTAAGCCGCTCGGCGGCCCTGGCATCGCTCCACCGGCCTTCGCCCCCACGAGTGGCTGCTATCCTTCCGCCGACTCGGCGAGTAGACGTACTTCAATGTAGCACGCACTTGCAGGCAAGGCACCAATCAACTTCCTGACCGCCAGCCGAGTCGGCTTGAGCGACTTGTTAGGCGGCGTGAAGAAGCCTGCAGCGAACCTAGACCGTACTCACCTACCCACGCAGACCGCCGACGGAGATTTGCCGTGCGACTACTGCCCAGAGGAAGACAACGTCGATGATAAGTGGCGGGACAGCCCAGCCGTTGAACCAGACTACCTGTAGCACGATGGAAGTGATCGCTCCTGCGAGTATGAGCACGGTGAACCATTGAGCCGGGACACCCCAACGCAGCAGGGCTGCTGCAGCGAGAAGGAAACAGGCGGCCGACAAGATCCCGAGGACTGGTGTGAGAGTGTTGAGTAGGTCGCCCCGCGGAATGAGTGAGCGCGTCTCCACCGCGAAAGGCCAGAGCAGTCTACCCCCGACCCACCAAGGCGGAGGAGCTCCTCCTGGCTGGAGAGGGACTAGCGCAGTCAAGTTGAGCTGCGCGCCAAGGAGCAGACCGAGCAGTACAAGGATCCACACGATTCACCTCCAGTGCTGAACTTCGATCCGTGATCTGGTCGCGGGCCGAACCTCGTTCAGCCGCCTAACGGTCGGCGTAGGCCGCGTTGCGGAGCGCAGCGGAGCAACGTCGGCCGCAACCCGTTGTTGGGTGGCAATTCTAGCGAGCTCGACTGACTTGGGCCATTTCAGTTTGCCCACGGTTAACCACGGTGAGCGCAGCCACGATTACCCACAACACAGCAGCCCGTGCGAGGATATAGGTCAAAAGCCCCCATCCTGTCAGCGGAGGATCGAAGAATATCATCGCGGCCACAAGACTCACATGCATTAACATCACAACGAGTAGGCTTTCAGTACGATCATAAACCCATACCATGAGTATTCTGTAGGCTGGCAACCAAGAGAAAAGGCGTACGAGCAAGATGGCCAGCGGGAATGC
>JALORE010000167.1 GCA_025459125.1 Planctomycetota bacterium
GGAGCTTGATTCGTTCGATCTCGTGCAAGGTCTCGGCGGTCAAATAGCTCTCACCGCAATGGGGACAACTGACGACCGGCACGTTCTCGATCACAAACAGCTTTGCTCCTTTGCCGTAGCTCCTCGAGGTGCGCCGGACCAGGGCGCCACTCTTGCCACAGATATCACATACTATGGATTTGTTCTTCATTCTTTGAATACCGTGATAAACACCAGTTTCCCACTCGGACTGACCTTGGCAACCACGATGATGTTGTCGGCGTCCAGCGATTGCCCGCCGATCAAATACTTCCATTCGGCCGATGCCTGATCCTTCTGACGCTCGACGATCTGCCCAGTGAGGATGACATGCTCAACGTCATAGATCGCCAAAGCATCTCTATTCATTTCGTCTTCAGCATGCACAGTCATCACGTACTGGCGACTTCGTACGAGTTCTCGCATCCGTTTCAGAATGCGGTCAAACATGGTATGTGCTCCGAGACAGCAACTCGTTCTATCTGCGATGGCATTATATCAGATCCTACCGTTCGTGGCACCTATTCCGAGCGTAACTCCCGCGCACCGGTGGGCAGGCAGCCACAAATAGTCGGACTGCGTCGTCACCCCTAACGTGTGCGTCTGGACGTTGAGGAAAACGGATCATCCCAAGGGCCTCTCACAGCGTTTTCGAGCACGGGCTACTTGGCAACCGGTTTGGCGTCGGGGCCCCAGGGTTCGACTTGGCGGAGGGCCTTGGATTGCAGGGCCTGGTAGCAGTCGGGCAGGTCGAAGGACGTCAGGATATTCGGGACCAGCGCGGAGAGGGGCCAGGCGTAGTCGGGCGCTTCGGCGAGCTCCTGGTAGGAGGTCAGGGCGTTCTTCAGCGTTACCTGCCGGACCCGATCGGAGAGCACCGCGGCGAACGTGGCGGGCAGCGCGCCCCAGCCGTTGGCGACGACGTGGACCTCGTCATGGCCGATGCTGCCGAGCCAGTCGAGGACGCGCAGGACATCGTGGGTTCTCTGCCCGACGAAGGGACGGTCCAGCATGAGCGCATGACTGGAATAGAAATAGTCGCTGCCGTAGAGGCTGAGGTACGAGTTCTCGTCGCACGTGTCGGGGCGCGATTCGCCGATGCCGCGGACATCCACGGTGTAGAGGACCGTGTCCGGCTCGGCCTTGACGATCTCGCGGAGCAGCGGCTCTTCCCGCAGCTCGGCGTCGCTGGACTGGTGCGCCACGTAGAGAATCGCACGTTTCGTGTCCGCGTGGGGCCGCGACAGCAGTTGCTCCGTGCCGAGGCGGTAGACCACCGCCTGGATGCCGGGCTCGGTATCGACCAGGTAGGTCGTCCAGCGCGGCTTCGGGTAATTGCGCGGCCGCCAGTTGCGCATGATGCGATACTCGGGCGCGGCGGAGGCCTGCGTCTCGGGCAGACGCAGGAGCGTGCGGACCTGCCGGCGCAGCTCGGGCAGCGTGAATTCCTTCGGCCGCTGGGCGGCCAGAGCCCGGGCCTTCTGGGCCGTGAACGCATGGAAAGGTTTGGAGTTCAGCTCGCAGACCTGGCCCTTCGGCGTACACTGGAGCGTCTCATCCTTCTCGATCGTCAAATCCGGCTCGGTCTGTGCCTCGCTGATGCGCGTGGCCCGGTTGAACCACTGGTACATAGATTCGCGATTGCCCTGGGTGTAGCCGTGATAGCCTGCCTCGGTGAACAGGGCGATGTTCTCTTCCTCGCCCAATAAGCCATACAGGCGCCGCAGGCGGTCATACGCCTGCTCGCCGCCACGGATGTCGAAGTAATCCCCTTCCTTGGTGAGGATGGCGACCGGTCTGGGCGCCATGGCGGCCAGGAAGTCGGAGTGGTCCAACCCGAGGGCCAGGGCCAGTGGCGGGCACTGCTCCGTGTCGGCGGGCAGCTCGTTCTCGCAGTTGCGCCGGAAGGTCGTGACGAAACAGGCCGGGGCGGCCATCGTCCAGCGTCGTTCCACGCCGCACAGCCAGGTGGTCATCGTGCCGCCGCCGGAGTTGCCGGTGACGCCGAGGTGGCGGGAATCGACTTCCGGCCGCGTGAGCAGATAGTCGAGGGCGCGGATACCATCCCAGGCCCGCCAGGAGCCGAAGAACTCGCCCACGAGGAACTGCTGGTTGCCGCCGAGCAGGTGCTCGCGGACGCCCACGCCCACGCGCGACTTGAGCTTCTCATTGGGGTACTGCAGCCGCTCGCCTTGCCCGATGGGATCGAAGATGAAGACCACGTAGCCCTGCCGGGCGAGGGCCTGGGCGAAGCTCTGGTACGGTGCGGAGGCCTTGCCGTTATCGGAATGGCCGCAGACGCCCACCACGCCCGGCAAGGGCAGCGGCCGGCCCTTGGGAAGGTATAGATTCCCGGTGACCAGGAACCCCGGGCGGCTCTCAAAAATGACTTTCTCGATGTGGTACTGGTCGCGCTCGACGATGCCGGTGATGCGCGGATTCAGGGGAGTCTTCTCGGGCCAGGGGCCGAAGCACTGCTGGATCTTGTCCTGCACCTCGCGCACGTAGGCCTCGGCATCCTGCCGGTTCTTGAGCTGGGAGCGCCGTTGGTCGGCCTGCTGCTCCACCTGGCGGACCTGGTCGACGAAGTACTCCTGCACCATGCGGGGCAGCCGGTTCAACGGCGTCAACGCCGGCCGGCTCGACGCAGCCGCCTGCACGTTGGGAACGAGAAGAAGCCACGCGCCGGCAACCAGGACAGCCGGCAGAAGGCGCCGGACGGGTTTCCGGGACAACGGTTGCGACGGTCGGTTGCTGCGCGACATGATTCAATCCTCCACGGCACACCTTGTTTTGACCTCTTGTGTCGGCGCGGAGCATTATAACTTGGCGGGCACCAGAGGAACAGGGGGACGGACCAGGGCGATTGCGAAGTCCCGGGAACGACTACAAGGGTGGCATCGTCAAGGCCGAAGGCCTTGCCGGGGTCCTACGCACGGGAAAATCGCCATCGCCAAGCTGCGCTTGACGATGCTGCCCGGTGCGCCGGTTGACTTTGCGTTGGCCCTGGGGGATGGAGGAGCGTGGATTCGCGGCGGAAGTGCCCTCCGGGCGCTTGCCTCTTCATCTCGTGCGATGGGTCCAGCGCGGTCCTTTCGCCGGTCACCACAGGCGGCCGAGGAAATCGAGCAGAGGCGGGCCCAGGACCAGCAGGCCGATAATGACGGAGCCGAAGGCGGAGATCAGCACGCCACCGGCGGCGACGTCCTTGGCACACTTGACGAGCGGATGAAACTCGGACGTGGCCGCGTCGGCGAGGAACTCCAGGGCGGTATTCAGCGCCTCGGCCGTCCAGACCGCCATGATTGCCAGGATGATCCAACACCATTCACTGCTGGTGAGTCCGAACACCAGGCCCGCGCCCACGATGCAGATGGAAGCGAAGGCGTGCAGCCAGGCATTGTGCTGGGAGCGGAGCATCAGCGCCAGGCCGTACCAGGCATGCCGAAAGCTCTGCACTCGGCCCCAGATAGTAAACGATGGATTGCCCCCGTGCAGAAACTGCAGCGCCGGATCGTGCGCGGTTCCGTGGTCCGGCCCGGTCACAACAGTTGTTTGTCCAGTCATCGTCATCTTTGCACCACCCGTGTCTCCGATGGAAAATCTCTCCCCGCGGCACAGCCGCGGCTCGGTCCACTCATACTACACGAATTGTACAAGGTCCAATATCGGCCGGTATGGCACCGCTCTTGATATTTTCGTGCCCGCCGCTGACTGCCAGTATACTCCCCGGCGCGGCACAAAGGTAATATTTTCTTCCACGGTTCGCCGCCGCCCGGCCTGTGCCAGCGGCATCTCGGTACGCCGGACTCTGGCTCGACGCCGGACGAGCCGTGCGGCGTGCTTGACCTCGCCCCGGCCGGCTGATAGTATCGATTCCTTATGAGCGTTGGGGGAGGGCTGATGGAATGGAGATGCATACGGAACCATCGACTGCCGGAGACCGTTATACCAAGCTGCCAGAACGCGGCTCGGCGCCGGCCCCGTCGGACAGGCCGCCCGGGCCTGCGACCGGGACGCGCCACCTCCATTGGTTCGGCCGCTACTTCTACGCCTGTGGAGCGCAGGGATTGCCGCCGCAGATCACCTGCCTGGGCGCCGTGTATGCCCTCGAACGGGTGCTGAAGCATGATTTTCACGCAGCCACCGGGCTGTATAAGAGACCGGAGTTCGAGGTTTCAAGTGGGAACGGTGAAGTGAACCCCCTACCGGGGGTTTCCGACTTCAAACGTCCCATCCGCCTGATCGGCAAGATCAACCGGCGGACGCACTTTTGCCTTCTCCCGCTCGGTCTGATCGGCCGGCTTCTGAGCCGCAGCGAGGTCCGGAATCTCCAACGGTGCGAGGGAATCGCGGCGGTGCCCCGCGTCCTGGCACGCATCGATCCGCACATGTATGTGTACGAGTACATTGAGGGCTGGAGCCTGCATGAGAAGCCGCCGCTGCCCGCCGATTTCTTCGACCGGTTGGTAGTTGCCCTGGGGCAGGTCCACGCGCGGAATCTCGTGCATTTTGACCTGCACAAGCCGGGCAACATTCTGATCGACACCGAGGGCAGACCCCACCTGATCGACTTCCAGATCGCGCGGCACATTGGCGAGCGGTTTCTGTTGGCCCGGCGGCTTTCGGCGGGCCTGCGCCGCTGGCTGCAATCCTACGATCTGTACCACGTCTACAAGCACAAGCGCCGGCTGCAGCCGGAGTTGCTGACCGAGGCCGAGAAGCGGCTTTCCTACAATCACAGCCTGGCCCTGGAGATCCACCGGGTGATTGCCCGGCCGTACAAGAAGATCCGGCGTGCCAGCCTGCGGTATCTCTATGCCAAGGGCATTCTGACCGGCACGCAGGACAGCGGCACGTGCGCGGAGACCAACCCCGTTCGCTGGACCAAAACGAACAGCGACGCGGACAAGGAGTATGAATGAGGGCGGATGATCGGTTCCTGATGATTTCGCGCGCGGAAAAAGCGGGCGCATCATGCCCAGATGGTGTGATCCTGCGAATCATCCATCCCGAGCGCCGCCTCGGTTGAGAGGCCTATGGAAAACGAAGAGCAGAAGATCGACGTTCAAGCCCTTGAGACGGTTGAGCCCATCGGCAAGCGCGTCCTGATCCGCAAGGATGAGGACAAGAAAGAAACGCGCGGCGGCATCAAGCTGCCCGACAACATCGAGATTCCCACGATCACGGGGCGCGTGGTCGCGGTCTCGGCGGAGATCGAGCGCACGCCGGACATTCCCCTGCGCAAGTACGACAAGGTCCTGTTCAATCCCAAGGGCGCCATTCCGGTGGACTTCGAAGGGGACAATCGCCTCTTCGTGGTCGAAGTCACCAACGTCGTCGCCGTTTTTCGCAAGGCGTAGGAGGATGATTGATGACTGATTATTGACGAGGGATGATTTGCAGACGACGGCACGCCGAAGGGCCTACCGACAGTCAATCATCAATCATCCTTCATCAATCATCAATACCAAGGCGTTATCCCGGCGCGACGCTCTCGATGGCTGCCTGCAAGATGTGGAGAGGCCGGGAGGAAGGCAGGGCCTCCCGGGCGGCTTGAAGGAGGGCCAACGCCTCCTGGCGCCGGTCCATTTGCTGATAGATGTGGGCCAGGAGCAGTTGCAGCCCGGGGGCCTCTCCGGTGTGGGCACGCTGCTCCAGATCGGTGACCCGTTGCACGAAGGCGTCGGGTCCGCCCAGTGCCCCGATCAGATCCACCTTCTTCAGGACACTGCGGGGATCCAACTCGATGGCCCGCGCCAGGCACGTGGCACTGTTGAGGTAGTCGCCGGCCGCCAGCAGGGCATGGCTGCGACCCAGTTGCGGTCGCGCATCTCTCGGATTCAGCGCGCCGGCGAGCCCGAAGGACTCCGCCGCACGCCCATACTGGCCCTGCGCCAGGCTCGATTGCGCCGAGCGGAGGTAGAGATCGAACTTCTGCTGCGAAGCCGCATCGAGAGTCGCCGGCTGGGGAGAGGGGTGACCCAGCGCGGGCGGCTCTACCGCGTCGGTGGGCGCCGCCGGGGCGCGAGGCGTCACGTTCACGGTCCCCGGCTGGATATCATTGTGCACAGCCGCGTCCGGCAAAGCGACACGCTCCGGCGTCTGTGGCGTCGGGTCCGGCAGGGTCGCTGCGGGCGGACTCGCCGGGAGAGGACTCGCCGCGCCGGCCACGCCATTGTCTGCGACAGGGCCGAGGGCGGCCGCATCTCTCACGGAACGCTCGAAAACGGCAGCCGGCGGATCGGGCAGACGCGAGGTTGCCCCGATGTCCGGCACGGCAGGCCAATCGCCGCCCTCCTGGCGCTTGGGCTCGAGCGGTCCGGGGCCGATGGTGTCGGCCGTCGTACCTATCGTCTGGGGCCGGAAGACCGCGTCGATCCGGCTCTTTTGCCGGGCCGACAACTCGAGCGCCGGCGCGAAGGCGGCCGGCCGATCGTACGACCGGAAGCGGGATTCCAGGGGAGTTCCAGGCGCAGCACCCGTCGGCTGGCCTGATCGTGACCATTGCGTCAGGTCGGGAGAACCGCCTGCGCTTTGCCCCGTGCCGGCGCCGTCCAAGGCCGGGCTCAGCACGGCGAATTCGCGCCACGACGGGTCCTGGGATGACAGGGTCTGTTCGCTGAGTCTCTCGCCCTGGACGATACCGCTCGGCGGCGGCAGCTCCGTGCCGGTGGAAGTGCTGCTTTCCCGCGGCGCACGCGGCTGTATGATGCTGCGCAGCGCTTCGGCAGACGGCACCGGAAGTCCGGCATCCAGCGCGCCCGTCCCCTGCGGCTGTCCGAGCTCCGCGGGGCCGGTCCGAAGGTTCTGCTCGAAGTCGAAGCTCGAGGCGCCGGCCCGGACACGGTCGAAATCCTGCTGCAACTGATCCAGTTGCCGGCGGTACTCGTCCGATGTCATGACTTGGCCGGCCTGCACGAGAGGCCGCCGCTCGGCTGACGGGTCACCCGCCTCGCCGACAATGAGGCGCCGCATCTCCTCGGGTGTCTTGGACCATCGGGGGGTGCCGTCGTCCGGGGAAGTGCGGGGATAGCTCGCGGGCGCGAGAAAGGCATTGCTGATGGACCGGTAGCCTGCGGAGGTCCCGGACCCGGTGAAATCCGGGGTCGGCGTTGTGTCCGCGGGTTGGTCGGGGTGAGATTGCATGGGTGTGCCGGCGATTCTCGGGCTGCCCGGGGCGAAGACGCCGCCGGCGCCCGCCTGCATCTTCGCGACGGTTCCCGTCGGCGAATGGAACAGGCTGTCGGCGGACGAGCCGTCGCTGAGCTCTTCGGGGACGGCCGAGTAACGCAGGAACGAATCGAGCGAGGTGGAGCCCAGGGGCCCGCCGAAGCTCGTGGGGGAGCCATAGGGTACGTTGCTGCGGAGATGCCTTCCCGCGCTGACGTTGCCGGTGACGACGCGGTTGGTCGTGCTGTCCACCGGGCTGGGCAGTTGAACGAGGCTGCTCTGATAACGGCTCGGGGGCACCGTGCCCCGGCCGAGCGGGCCCGCCGAACGGCTGGACGCCACGGCCACGTTAGCGGACCAAAAGAGCACCAGCAGAGACAGGCACACATGAGGATGGATTTCGGCGTTCGGATTTCGGATCGAGCGCGCGTTTCGCCTCCGCAAGCCGCAATCCGCAATCCGCAATTCCCGGTTGGCAGGGAAAGCGCGTCCTGTCATCTGAGTCACTCCGTTGTCCGACGTCCGTCGCGGTTATTCGCTCGCGTATCTGGGTTTCCGAGCCCAGCCGAGCTTCGTGACCAGCGTATCCCAGCGGGTCCGCATGGGGTTTTCGACCACCAGAAAGCGGTTCCGGATGCGGGATACCGTCACGACTTCACCAAGGGCCAACCCGGTGAGAACCTGGCCGTCCACCGCGACGGTCGTGCCCTCGTTGATCCGCGTGCAGCTTATTTCGACCACACTGGCGGCGTCGATAACGATGGGCCGAAAATTAAGTGAGTGAGGGCAGATCGGAGTGATGACCATGGCCTCCATGGACCCGGACAGGATCGGGCCGCCGGCCGACAGGTTATAGGCCGTGGAGCCGGTGGGAGTGGAGAGGATCAGGCCGTCGCCGACGCAACTGGGCAAGCGCTCGCCGTCGACAGCGATATTCATTTCGATGACGCGGAACGGCGGTCCCGCCAGGATAAACACGTCATTGACCGCCGTGGAGCAGAACCGCGCCCGGGCACGCTCCGCACGCCGCGGGGCGCCGGTTGCCCGCGGTCCGGACCGCACCTGGCAGCACAGCATCATGCGCCTTTCGATGCGTGCCTGACCGGAGATGATGTCGTCAAACAGGTCCTTGAACTCGGCGACGCTGAATTCGGCCAGGAATCCCAGCCGGCCGAGATTGACGCCGATGACCGGGACGCGGGCTTCGCTCAGGTAGCGTGCCGCGGAGATGATGCTGCCGTCGCCGCCCAGAACCACAGCAAAGTCGCTGCGGCGCAGCACGTCCGGTCGGCACTCCTGGATATGGCAACTGGCGACGATCTCGGCTTTGCCCTTGAGAAACAGCGCGAACTGGCGCATGGCTTCGGCGACCGGCCCTTTCTCCGGGTCGCCGAAAATGACCAAGCGCGGCAGCGACGAGCGTCTTCTCATAGGGTTACCGCCCGGATCTGACGTAGCGATCCGCCAGCAGTTCCCGGGCCGTCCTGGCAATGTCATCGGCACTGATGCCCACCTCCACAAGCTGGGCACTCCGCGCATCATGACCGATGAAGCTCTTCGGTGCGCCCAACACGCGGATCAGACCGACGTTGCGACCACTGGCGGCAGCCTGTTCCAGCACGGCCGAGCCGAAACCGCAGGACAAATAGTGATCCTCCACGGTGATCAGCTTCTTGCCTCTCGACAACAGGTGTACGAGCTTCTCGTCGATCGGGGCGGCGAACCGCGCATTGATGACATCCACGGCGATTTTATCGGAGCTGAGACTTTCGGCGGCCGCCAGAGCCTCCGTCAGGACGCTGCCGTAGCAGACCAGGGCCAGGGGCGCCTTGCGCCCCCGCCGGACCAGGACGCTCTTGCCCAGTTCGAAGGGGCTCTCGCTGGCGGTGCGAACCGCTTCGTCGGAGGGGACGAGGTCCTTGGGATATCGGACCACCACCGGCTGCGGCCGGCTCAGGGCGAACTCCAGGGCCTGGCGCATCTCGATCGCATCGACCGGTGCGGTCAGCACCATGTTCGGCAGCATCCGCAGGTAGCCGATATCCATCAGGCCGTGGTGCGTGGCGCCGTCGGAACCGACCATGCCGGCCCGATCCACGCAGAAGACCACCGGCAGACCCTGCAGGGCCACTTCCTGGGCGATCTGGTCGAAACTGCGTTGCAGGAAGGTCGAATAGATGCAGACGACAGGTCTCATGCCGGCCTTGGCCAGGCCGGCGGCGATATCCACGGCGGCACTCTCGGCGATCCCCACGTCGTAGAACCGCTCCGGGAACTTCTTGCGGAACTCCTGCAGGCCGGTGCCGTCGCACATCGCGGAGGTGATGGCCACGATCCGGTCGTCCCGCTCGGCCAGGGCCGCCAGGGATGCGCCGAAGGCATCCGTGAAGCTCTGCGGCTGGTCCCTGGTAGTCGCTTCGACCGTATTGTCGCCGTTGATCTTGAAGGGACCCGTCGAATGAAACTTGGAGGGGCCCACGTCCGCCGGGTTGAAACCCTTGCCTTTGCGGGTGTAGACGTGGAGCAGGACCGGGTGGTCGATCTGGCCCAGGGCCTTGAAGATCTTGATCAGAGACTCGATGTCGTGGCCGTCCACCGGGCCGAAGTAGGGAATATTGAGGCTCTCGAAGAGCTGGCTGGGCAGCAGAGCCATACGAATGCTCTTCTTGAACCGCTCCAGGGCCTCATCCACGCTGCGTCCGATTCCCGGCAGGTGCTCCAGGATGCTCTTGGTGGTCCGGCGCAGGTCTTCGTACGTATGGCTGAGTCGGAATTTGCTGAAGTACCGTGCCACGGCCCCTACCGTGGCGTCGATAGCCATGGAGTTGTCATTCAGGACGATGAGCATCTGCCGCTTGATCAGGCCCAGATTGTTGAGGCCCTCGAAGGACAGGCCGTTGACGATGCTGGCATCACCGACGAGCGCCACGACCCGAGGGGTCGCGGGAAGGGGCGAGGTCCCAGGGGCGGGGGACGGAGGGGAATTCTTCCCGCGGCCCTCGTCCTTCTGGCCTGGGGCCTCCAGCCTCCGGCTGGCGGCGGCTTTCAACTGCTCGCCCAGTGCCATGCCGATGGCGGTCGCGATCGAGGTGCCGGCGTGCCCGACGGCAAACTGGTCGTACTCGCTCTCGGCCGGGCAAGGGAAGCCGCTGGCGCCGCCCGCGTGGCGCAGCAGCTCGAAGCCGCTCTTGCGACCGGTGAGGATCTTGTGCGCGTAGCACTGATGGCCCACGTCCCACAACAGCTTGTCCCGCTGGAAATCGAAGACGTAGTGCAGCGCCAGCGTCAGCTCGACCGCCCCGAGATTGCTGGCCAAATGACCGCCCATCCTGCTGACGGACCGCAGGATGGACTGGCGGATCTCTTCCGCCAAAGGCTCCAACTCGGCAACCGGCAGCTTCTTCAAGTCCGCCGGGCTGCTGATCCTATCCAGATACTTACCCATATTCGATATTGTCCCCAACGTCCGCCTATTCTAATCAAAAGCCCCGGTCCTTGCAGAGAAATCACGGCGTCGGCACAAAATTCTGCCCGCGCCACCAGGCTATTCGAACCGGAAACCGCAGGTGTCCTTCGTGATGTGTTCCGCCTCCGTGCGGGGGTACTTGCGGCAGTTGAGCGGGCGAATGGGGTAGATGGCACAGTAGCCCTTACCGTCGCCGTTGGTCTTCAGAAAGGGACACACGTTCGGCAGCTTGCAGCAGGCGCCGCAATTGACACAGCCGCCGCACCGCCGCGGGGAGACCGGCAATACGGACGTGAACGTTCTCTTGATCCTGGCCGCCCAGGTATTCTTCTGCTTGTCAGCCATGTACTTCCAATATCAGACCTCACACATCCTGGCCCATGGCCCCGAGCGCTTTGAGCCCCATACCCGGGGCGCGGATTCTCACTCGATTCACTTTGGCCCGGCCGGTTCTTTATACTCGCTCGGGCCGTTCGGGTCAACCGCCAGGATCTGCGCCGCCGCACGATAGGACGCCGAGGTCGCCGGACTCAGGCGCTGCACCCGTCGGGCATAGTCTCGGGCCTGGGCCCGGTTGCCGTCCTCCGTGCTGGTGAGCATCTTGACCACCAGCGCCGGCACGTGCTCGGGGGCCTTGACCAGCAGCTCATCCGCCATCTTGTCGGCTTTCCGGGGCCGGCGGCTGTTCAAGGCATACCGGACAAACGCCTCCAGCGCCGCCTCCCGGCCCTGGGGAATCGAGTCCCGGGAGAACAGCTTCAAGCAGTTGTGCATCGCCTCATCGGCGGCATCCTCGTGGCCCAACCAGAACAGGAGCATCGCGCCGTTGAGGAAGTCCTGCAAGTACTGTTGGGAGAGGACACCGCCGCGCAGCTCCAGGGAGCGCATCAGGTTTACGAACAGGCTCTCTTCGTCCTTCCGCTCCGCCGCCGCTTTGCTCGCGGCGGCATACTTCGAACCGCCCTCCTCGGCCGTGGCGAAATCCTGGTACTGCAACAGCCGCGGCTCCAGATCTTCGCCGGTCGCTTCTTGGATCGCCTGGAGCAGGTCGCGGCCGCCGCGTTGGTCCCGGGCCGCGATGCGGTCGAGAATCGCACGGACGCAATCGAGCCCGTGCCGCTCGATCAGACGCCGCGCTTCGAGCAGCGCATACGTGTACCGGGCGTACAGGATTCTGGCCTCGGTCTGCACCGGGACCTGCGAGACGTAAAGGCCGTAATTGCCCAGCATCCAGTACCGCAGGTTGATCTCTTGGGCCAAGTCCTTGTACTTATCAGGATCGTACCCCTGGACAAGTCCCTGCGCCGCTTCCTGGCCCACGTGCTTCTCCAGGAGCGTGCACGTGATGGCGTTGGCGAACCCGTCGCTGAACCAGCGCCAATAGGGATCGGTCGGCCGGGCACGCTGGAGCAGGGTCATCTCGGTGATCTCGTGGATCGCGACACCGGCCATGCCCGACCCCAGCCTCTGTGCGAACTGGTCGAGGATGCCGATCTGCTGCTCGAACGCCTTCCCCGGCGCGATGGGGATCCAGAGATCCCACGCCTCCGGCGGCTGTTCTCCGGCCTGCCCGTGCAGCCGGGGACTGTACGTGACCATGTCGCTGGTGCGGTCGTAGCGAAAGTCGGGCAACTGTCCCCCCTGCCGCAAGAAATCCTTGATCGTGGTGGTCCGGGCGAGATAGAAGATCAGTTTCGTCCGCGCGAACAGCCCGGCCATCTGCTGGAAGGTCTTCTCCCGTTCCCCCGAATCGCCTTCGGTCACGCCCACGATGCGCTGGATATCGGCAATGATCTCGCGGCGCCGAGCCAGGATGTCCGCAAGCTTGCCCCGGTCGGCCGCGAGCTTCGCCACTTCCCGCTCGACCACCGGCAGATTCGGCTCCAGGGCCTTCTCGCAGTACACGTTCATGCCGCCGATGCTGGTTGGGCTGAGGTTCAGTCGCTTCCAGGCCGGGGCCTTCTCGTCACCGATCGTCGGTGCCGACGGTGCACCGAGCGTGACCGCCACCAGGCAAAATCCCAGAATCACCGCTGCACGTCTGTAGGTGAGTCTCCGTCCGCACATGCCCACGACAGCACCTCCGCTTTGAGGTCTTCCCATCCAATGAGCCAACTACTGGTCAGCTTACCCCCCCGGTCCGGCCCTCGTCAATCCCGCGGACCCCGAGCCACGATGACAAAGCGCCGGCGCGCAGAAACGCAGGGACGCGGAGAACGACGAACCGAAGACGAAGAGAGAGCTCGGCAGCCAGGGAGGTGAGAGGGGCACCTGCGCCGATCGGCAAGGACGAATGATTGTTCGCCCGCGTATGGTGTCATTTTGGAGACATGAATTTCGCCTGTATCTCAACGGTCCTGCCGCCCCCAGCTCATACGAGGGCTTGCCGGCATCCAGGGTCTGGGAGAGAGCTTCATCCTCGCCTCTGATACGGTCATCGTTCTGGCCCAGGCGAACCTTCCTGTTTCTCCGCGGCTTCGATCTCGGCCCACGAGGGGGCGCGCCAGAGGTGGAGCTGGCCTTCCGAGTTGCAGCCAGTCACCCACTGGCCATCCGGAGAGAAGGCGACGGAGAAGAACATGAAACCTTGTCCGGGAAGTGCGACCAGCTCGCGGCCGGTGGACAAATCCCAGAGCTTGACCGCCTCACGGCCGCTGCCTCCTGTGGCCACGCGCCGGCCGTCGGCGGAGAAGGCCACCCCATGGGCGCCCAACGTGTGACCTTTGAAAGGTGGGATCAGCGGCTGTAACGAAGAGGTGTCCCAAAGGGCCAGCGTGCCATCCTCGGAGACACTGGCGGCCCGCGTGCTGTCATGGGAGAAGGCGATACCAGACACGAGATGGCGGTGGGCTTCGGTCCTCGTGGCGAGGAGTTGTCCGGTCTCGGCGTCCAACCAATACACAGAACCTGTCCCGGTGCCGGTGGCCAGGAGCCGACCATCCGGGGAGACCTTGGCAGCCATCACGCGCGATTCTCGCTTCGGCATGGAAGTCCGGACCGGTTGCCATGTACGAGTGTCCCACAAGACACTCCTCCCCTGGCGGTCTCCAGAGAGGAGCTGCCTGCCGTCGGCGCGGAAGCCCATGGGGTAGATCGGACCGTTGGGGTCGCCCAACTCCCGCACGAGGCGGCGCTCGTCACAGGACCATACGCGGACCTTGCCACCCGTGTCCCCGCTGACCAACAAGGTTCCGTCCGGCGAATAGACGAGAATCCGGACGTCCGTACCCAACGCGGGGAGCTGCTCAATTTCTTTGGCCGCGGCCGGATCGAACAACCGGACGGTCCCGCCGATCGGCAGCGCCAGTACCCGGCTGTCCGGCGCGAAGGCGGGGAAGGCCGATGCGCCCAAGGCCATCACTCTGGGCTGTTGTTCTTCGCGCCGGGGGCGGGCATCCCAGAAGGAGATGCCCCCGTCCTTGCACGCGCTGGCCAGCGTCGTGCCATCCGGCGAAAGCACCAGTCCATAAACCTCATCCTGGCTGCCCCGAAGGGTGGCCAGACATTTTCCCTGCTCCACGTCCCAGAGGCGGATGGTCTGGTCGGCGCTGGCCGAATACAGCCGCAGCCCGTCGTTCGAGAAGGCGAGTCGGCAAATCCAGGAAGTGTGCCCCTCGAGGGGACTCAGCCGTCTCCCGGAGGCCGCATCCGAAAGTCGGATGGCGCTGCTGGTGTAGCCGCTGCCACTGGCAATGACCGAACCGTTCGGCGACCAAGCCACGGCGGTGATGGGTTCTGGATGCGCCTCCGGGATGTCGAAAAT
>JALORE010000168.1 GCA_025459125.1 Planctomycetota bacterium
CCTCCGTAGGCAAACATGCCGACAGACGTCTTCGATTCCGGTGGATTCCTCGGGATAAGCCAAGCGATCATGGTCCCAAATACTGTCACAGCAAGAATGGTGAGCAACAGCCGCTCGTTCACAATCTGATTGACCTCGGCATGGAGCTTACGCGTGTCCTCCGTATTCGGCTGGAGTAGTGCCATTGTTCTTCTCCCTTCAGAAGAGACTCATAGTGGGCGGAAAGCCTCGGAACAGGCCTACTCCGAGAGGATTTCCGCCAACTCCGCACCGACGTCACGGTAACATAGACAAACCCACGCGCATCCGCGCCGATCCGTCATCGCCGAGTCGATTCACGTCGCAAGCTCGAACCGCACTTCGCCGCCGACGATGGTTTTCTCGACTTTGCCTTTGATCTTCCAGCCGTGATAGGGGCAGTTGCGACTCTTCGAGAGAAACTTGTTCACGTCGATCTGCCATTCGGTGTTCGGATCGATGATCGTGACATCGCCCTGCTTGCCGGGCGTGAGGGTGCCTTTGTCGATCCCAATGATGCAGGCGGGATTGACGGTCATCAGGCGGATCAGGCCGGGCCAGTCGAGGACCGCCGGCTCGATCAGGGCCTTGACGTACAATCCGAGGGCGCACTCCAGACTGGCGATCCCGAACGGGGCCGCCAGAAATTCCAGCTCCTTCTCGCTCTGCAGATGCGGGGCGTGATCGGTCACCAGCGCATCGACCAGTCCTTCCGCAATCGCGGCTTTCAGGGCCTCGATGTCCTTTTGGCCCCGCAGCGGCGGGTTCATCTTGTAGTTCGTGTCGTATTCGGCGCAACGTTCCTCGGTCAGCAGCAGATGGTGCGGCGTGACCTCGCAGGTCACCGGCAGCGCATCCTTTTTCGCCTGGCGGATCAGCTCGACCGAGCCGGCGGTCGAGATGTGCTGGGCGTGATACCGCGCCCGCGTCTTGCGGACCAACTGGATGTCCCGCCAGAGCATCGACTCTTCCGCCAGCGCATCCATGCCGGGCAGGCCCAGGACCGTGGAATAGTAGCCGGCGTTCATCACCCCGTTGCCGGCGAAGCTGTTGTCCTGGCAGTGCTGGGCCACGACCACGTCGAACATCTTGGCGTACTTCAGGGCCCGCAGCATGACGGTGGAGTTCTGCACGCCGTTGCCGTCGTCGGTGAAGCCCCGCGCGCCCGCCTCGGCCATCATGCCCATCTCGGCCAGCTCGGTCCCCTCCCGCTTTTTCGTGATCGCGCCCATGACGTACACGTGGGTCTTGCGGGTCTGGCGGCCTTTACGATGCACGTACTCGACGTCGGTCTCGCTTTCGATGGCCGGGTTCGTATTGGGCATGCAGACGACCGACGTGAAGCCGGCCGCCACCGCCGCGGTGGATCCGCTGGCGATCGTCTCCTCTTCCTCATCGCCGGGATCGCGGAAATGGACGTGAATATCGATCAGCCCGGGCGTCACCAGCCTGCCCGTCGCGTCGATGACCCGCACCGCAGGCCCCGGCGCGGCCCCGTTGAGCTGGCCGACCTCGGCTACCTTGCCGTCCACGAGGAGGACATCGCACGTCTTGTCCAACCGGTTGGCCGGATCGAGGACCCGGCCGTTCTTGATCAGAAGCGGATTCGCCATAGCGCACCAGTGCCCCTGCAAAACCCATGAGACCCGGGATACTCATACCAGAAACCCGGCCCCAGGGGAAGCGGTTTTCTTCGTAGGGCGAGCGTCCCCGCTCGCCTGAAAGACGTCGTGCGGGGACGCACGACCTACGAAGAGGCGTGGGACGGCTGGCACAGGGACCATCCCGTTGCACCGCGTTCGCAACTACTCGGCGGCAATGGAAAGGCTGTTGGCGTCGGCGGGAGGGGCGCCATTTGATTCAGCGACAATGGCGAAGGGCTCGTTGCTGGTGTCGTGGCAGGACGGATCGTTGGCGTCGCTGATGCGTATGAGGCAGGCGTTCGATGGCACGGGTGGGACCAGCCATTCGTGGGCACCGGTGTTGGCCACCTCGGCTGTTGGCAGCCACGTAGCGCCGGCGTCCAGGGAGTGTTCGATGGCGATGCGTAAGACCTTCCGCCCCTCGACGACCCGCCAGCGGATCGTATACGGCCGCCCGGCCGCGATCTGCTCGCCACCGTTGGGCCACACGACCACGGGCCCGACCCGCGCCGTGTAGCTCCACGTGAACTTGGGCGCGTAGACACCCGGCTGCGAGGCGGTGTTGTTCTGCCGCTCCATCCAGGTCGTCGTAGCATTCAGGCCATCGATCTCCACCACGACATAGCCCCAGCGTTGCTCGACATGGTAGAGTTGCCAGGGATAGAAGGGCCCATTGTCGCCCCGGTAGGGAGGGATCCACGAGTAGGATGGGGCCCCCGCCGTCGCTACGATCAGCTGGTGCGTGTCGTTGTTCGGGTCCGCGTCGCCGTCGTCGATCCGGGCGTGATCATAGAAGTGATCGTGACCGCAGGTATACACCCGGGCGCCCGCCCGTTGGAGGCTGCACCAGAAGGCATCCCGACGGTCCGGCAAGGCGTCCAGGCAGTCCTGGTGATACGTCCGGAAGGCCGGCTCGTGGCCGAAGACGAAGACGTGCGGCTTCGTGCAAACCTCCAGTTGGGAGTCGAGCCACGACTGGTTCACGAAATGGACGGGGCGATGCCATATCCCCGCGTACTGATCCAACGCGACCACCAGGACGTTCCGGTGCGCCACGGTGTACGACATGTACTTCTCGCCCTCCGGGCCGTTATCCGGGAGCCGCAACTCCGGATATTTCTCGCTGCCGAATACATTGAGCCAGCGCAGCGCGTAGTTGTCGGGCGGAGGCGGCGGCCCGTTGGGATCGACGCGCCAGGCATCACCCACCTCGTGGTTACCCCGGCAGACATAGACGGCGACTCCCGCATCGTACAGGGGACGCACGGCCGTGACCCAATTCCAGAGCTGGGTCTCGAAGCGAGCCGGGGGTATCGCCAAGCCATGGACAAGGTCCCCGGCAAACAAGAGGAACTCCGCGTCCCAGCGGAGGGTCTCCCGGACCATTTCGGAGAGGATCGGACCGTTGATCCCGGTGGTGACACTACCGCGGCTGTCACACGTGATGACAAAGCGCCAGCGCTCGCCCGCGGAGGCGCGCAGGGCCCCCGCCAGGCCAACCAGCAGAATCAGGATCAGGAGGCCGCGGTTTCTCACAATCCCCTACCCGTGCGATCCTGCGACCGTCGCGCCCGCTACTTCGTCAAGCTGCTGACGTACCATTCCGCCCTGCGGTTGTGGCGTTCGACGAGTTCCTGTACGTCACGATTGTCGATCGTGCCATCCCTGTTGACGTCGCCGATGAGATACGATTGCGGGGCTTTCCGCTCGGTCGCCAGATTCGTGATCAAAATGGCGGAGTCCAACTCGTTCACAATGCCGTCGGCGTTCAGATCGTACCAGAGAATGTTGTCTTCGTGGGACTTCTGCTGGACGCTCCAAGCCAACGCGTAGCGCTCGCCGGTCGTCTGCACCTGACCGTTGAGATTGGCACAGGCGACCACGAGGCGATACTGGGTGCAGCCGGCCACCGTGGCAAAGGAGACGTGCTCCACGTTGTCGACACGGCTGTCGCTGTAATCGACCAGGAGGTCCTTGCCCGAATTGGCCGGGTCTACGGCCCACACTTCGAGCCGCAGGTCGCTATTCTTATAGGGCAGCCGCTCGAACGGGTACTGCGTGCTGTAGTGATGGTTCCACACCAGCGTGGCAGTCAGGATCTTGTCGGCCGGCTCGGCGACCGTCACACGGTACTCCTGCTGCACGACCTGCTCGGCCTGGAGCCGGTTCAGGTCCCAGCCCGCATCCCCGACGTTGCCAGGTTGGCCCCGCCCGGCGGTCAGAAGCTGGTGCGCACGAGCAGCGTTGACCACGCCGGCGCCCTGGACATAGTCCAGCGGGACTTCATGGTCATCCTCGGTCGTCAAGCGGCCCTTGTGCCAGTACGGCAGCTTCGTGGCCGAGCTCATCAGAATCGCCTTGAGCACACAATTGCCGCCCTGGGGCGACACGGCCGGCTGCAGGCTCGCATCCTGCTTGGCGGCCTGAACCAGCAGTCCCACGACCCCGGCGGCCACCGGCGTCGAGAAGCTCGACCAGTTGCCGGCGATCGCATAGCCGTCGTTGCTGTCGGCGGCCGCCACGAGGCAGTTGCTGGGGACGATCACGTCCGGCTTGCAGCGTCCATCGTCCGTCGGACCGGCGCTCGATTCCTGGGGATTCGCCAGGGCGAAGTACCGCAGCGCCGTCGCCGGGTCCGCCGCACTGACCGAACTGACCACGCCGACACCGATGGCATTGGCCCCGGCGCCGGGATAGAAAGGAGGCTCGGAAACGTTCCACCCGTTGCCGATGCTCGCCACGAAGACCAGGCCCTGGTGCTCGATCAACGCCTCGAGGCCGCGTGTCCACCAGTCTTCCAGAGGTTGGCCCAGACTGGCGGTGGCGACATCGACCGGCGGCAGGCTCTGCGTGCAGACGTATTGCGTCACGAAGTGGAGGAATTCGTAGATCCGGCCCTCGGCCGCCGGCACGACGCCCTCGTACACAAATGGCGTCAGATTCAACGCCGTGCCCTCCGGGTCCTCACCGAAGAGAATCGAGCACATGGCCGTCGAGTGAGCCGAGACGCGGGGCGTCCCCGTCCGGTCGTCGTAAAAACGCAGCTGTGCGTTCTGAAAGCACGCGTGTGTCACGTTCGGCCGGTAGTCGTTCTGCGGCTCGTTCTTTTCGTTGTAGGTGAAACTGCGGCAGATGACGCCCATCCGCACGCCGGCCCCGGTCAGATTCGGATCGGTCTGCCGCAGAGCGTAGATGCCCGCCCAGTTGAGGGCCTGGGGTTGACGCAGCGCAGCGTTCTGCCCCGGTGTCGAGTCGGCAGCCGCAACGGAACCAGCCAGGAGGGCTACGACCCATAATGACGAGAACGGGATTGCCGCTTTTCCGATCATCCTCAACTCACGCATCCCCAACGCGGTACGGGTGCCTCCGGCACACCGCCCTTTCCCCCAGTGGCCGACCTCCGGTGCCGATCAGCTTCATCCCTGACGGTACTGGGGCTATCATAGCAGAAAGCCGCTCTCTTTTCAAGAGAAATCCGGCGTTGAGCGATAGCATAGCGTGGCGGGCAGTACTGGTAAAGCGGATTCTGGAAAGGAAAGGCAGGGCTTGCCTTACCGGACGGCCGCCGGTATACTGTGCCAGAATCGTCAGGCTTCGCAACTGCAACCGATTCACGATGAACGAGTCAATATGAAGGTCATTCTCAACGCGGAACAGATCGCGCGGACGATCGGTCGTCTGGCCGATCAGATCGCCGGTGCGGAAACCCCACGACCAGCGGGGACATCTTCGTCCGATAATGGTCTGGCGATCATCGGCATCCGCAGCCGGGGCGAAATCCTGGCCCAGCGCCTGGCGGACCGCTTGTCCCAGAAACTCCGTAAGTCGATTCCCTGCGGCACTTTGGACATCACGCTCTATCGTGACGACCTCAACGCGCCTCACAGCGGCAGCCAGCCGCAGGTCCGCACCACGGAGATCGGGTTTGACATCGACGGCAAAGTGATCATCCTGG
Source organism: Planctomycetota bacterium (assembly GCA_025459125.1). Lineage (GTDB taxonomy): Bacteria > Planctomycetota > Phycisphaerae > Sedimentisphaerales > Anaerobacaceae > PLanc-01. Next base: position 5,617 of record JALORE010000168.1, read on the forward strand.
TCGATGACGTGCTCTACACGGGCCGCTCCGCCCGGGCGGCGATGGACGCGCTGATCGACCTGGGTCGGCCCAAGGCCATTCGGCTGGCGGTCCTCGTGGAGCGGGCCGGGCGCGAACTGCCGATCCAGGCGGATTACGGTGGCTGCAAAGCCGAGGTGCGGCCGGAGCAATCAGTGCAGGTGAGCTTGGTCGAATCGGACGGAAAGGACGAGGTCGTGGTCGAATAGGAACGCATGGATCGTATCCTCGACATCGTGGAGCGGCGCACACCCGGAAGGACTTTGAGACGGCTTGGGACAGGTATGTCGATCATCAGCAGAGGCAAAACGTTCAAGTGGCACCGAAAGCATCTGCTCGGATTGCGGGACCTGAGCGTAGACGAAATCAACTATATCCTCGATACCGCCAAGGGTTTCGAGCAGATCAGCACCCGCTCGGTGAAAAAGGCGCCGCCGCTGCGCGGCAAGGTTGTCGTCAACCTGTTCTTCGAGGACAGCACCCGGACCCGCAACAGCTTTTCGCTGGCTGCCAACCGGCTCAGCGCCGACGTCATCGAGTTCACGCAGAAGGCCAGCTCCGTCAGCAAGGGCGAAACCCTGCTGGACACGGCCCGGAATCTCGAGGCCATGGGCATCGACATCGTCGTGATCCGGCACAGCGCGGCCGGGGCTCCCATGCTCCTGAGCCGCAATATCAAGGCCTGCGTCGTCAATGCCGGCGACGGCTACTGCGAGCACCCGACCCAGGGCCTGCTCGATGTGTACACGATCCGCGAGATGAAAGGTACGCTCGCAGGCCTCAAGATCGCCATCGTCGGTGACATCGCCCATTCCCGCGTCGCCCGCAGTGACATGTGGGCCATGACCAAGCTGGGCGCGGAAGTGACCTTCGTCGGCCCTCCCACCCTGATGCCGGCCGAGGTCGGCCGGCTGCCGGTCAAGGTCAGCTACAGCCTGGACCAGGTGATCGAGCAGGTGGATGTCGTCAACATGCTCCGCATCCAGTTCGAGCGGCTGGGCGGCAGCCCCTTCCCCTCCACCCGGGAGTACTCGCGGTACTTCGGCCTGACGGTCGAGCGTCTGCAGCGGGCCAAGCCGGAGATCCTGGTGATGCACCCCGGCCCCATCAATCGCGGCCTGGAAATCGAGAGCGAGGTCGCCGACGGCCGCAACAGCGTGATCCTGCGCCAGGTCGCCAACGGCCTGGCGGTTCGCATGGCGGTCCTCTTCCTGGTCAACCAGGCCGCCGCCGAGAACCTCGGGTGACATAGCGGGAATCTCAGACGACCTTGCGCAAGCGCCAGCCCGCGACAGCCACCCCCAACATACCCAGCAAGGCGGCTCCCGGCAGCGGTGTCGCGGTGGTGAAGGTGTCGCTTCTTCCGTTGAGTCCCTGCACGTGAATCCCGACACGCAGCCCCTTGTGATTGATCGCGTCAAGGACATCCGCGAGCGTCGCCGTAAACGAGATCCCGAGAGACTCCCAGGCATGGACGCCGCTGCGAGAGCCCTGAAATGCAAAAGCATAATCTGACGTGAATTTGGGGGTCATCGTATTTCCCCCGGGCAGATTCCCTCTGGCAGTGTATTCAAAATCCACGCCGGGCAGCTTGTCACTGATTACCCAAGGGCTCGCCAGAACATCGGCGCCGTCATCGAAGTACACCCGCGAGATGAAGGCATTGGGCCAAATCACGGAACCATCATTGCGGAAGGTGAAAAGAACCAGCGAATCCGCCTGAGTCACCTCCAGGGACAACTGCGCCGCGACCGAACCATCCGTATTGGCGGTGATCCGTGAAAAACCGTACAAGTCCGCACGCGCGCGTGCCCCGCTCCCACACACCAGTCCCATGAGAACCACTGCCATCAAGTCTTTCTTCATTGCACTACTCTCCTTCTCCCAAGTTCTACGGTGGCCTGTCCGGAATCACACGGAGGCCCGATAATACACCTCGTCCCGTGGCGCAAATGCGACCACACAGGAGAATCCGCCCCCCTGACACGATGCAAGCGTAGCGGGACATCTTCTTCTAGGAATGAACCGGGGCCCCTATCTCGCGCGCAGCGCGAGTACACTATGGGCTCCGGCAGAGAAATGCGACAATTGAGTGTTAGTACAACGGGATCATACGAGGGTCAGAAGCCGCGGCCTGCGCCGCGGCTCCTGCCGGCCATACGCTACCGTCGGACCGTCAGCAGAAGCTCTTCTCCTGGAGCTATTCCTATTTCGTAGTATAGCTTTGTTCGGAGAAGATGTCAAGGTATTTCTGGCTCCACAGATTCAAGAAAAAGGCGAGCAACTCACGCTCGGTTCATTCCCCTGTCGGCGGGCCGCCCCCGGACACGCGACAGGCACCGTTGGGAGGGCGAATCCAGTTGGTCGTGGCAGTCTCGTGCCCTCCCTGCGCAGGGGTAACCGGGAAAGGATGAGTCCTCCCTCGTTCCCGGCACTAGTCGTCATCCTCCTCGGGATGGACCAACACCGCCCACTGCGGGTAGGGTTCCCGCGACCCTTTCATGGCGCGCCAGAGAATGCGGTTCAGGACGTCTTCCGGGCACCGGTCGACTTCCTGCAGGGGCAACCGGGTCGAGGCGAATGCGTCTCGACGCAGGACGGGATCGGAGACCTTCTTCGGCTCCGGATTCATCTGGTCCAGAGGGATCTTCGTGGGCTCCGCCACAAACGGCGAGAAATCCGGCACCTCCGTGAAACAATCGGTCATCGGCGTGGCCGTGGCGTCGATCTGATTCATGGGCGGCAGGCCGAGGATCAACTCCATCGTGCGGAGAATGCTCGTCTGGTTGTACTGGGTGCGGATCACGGCGTTGCGCCGGGTGTAAGGGCTGATGACATAAGCGGTGGTGCGAAAGCCGCTGACGTGGTCCCAGCCGTTCTGCGGGTCGTCCTCGATGGCGAAGATGCAGGTCTTCTTCCAGAAGGGACTGCGACTGATCGCCTCCACGATCTGTCCAAAGGCCAGGTCGTTGTCCGCCACCTGGGCCGCCGGGGTGGGCGAGCCGGCCTTGGTGCCGGAGGTGTGGTCGTTCGGCAGACAGATGATGATCAGATGGGGGAACCGGCCCTGGCGCTCGTATTCGCGCAGCTCCTTGACGAACTGCGCCGCTCGGAACACATCGGGGATATCCATATCCCAACCGACCGTCTCGGTGTTCAGGTGCGGCCGCAGCGATTCGATGCCGGGCCGGCTGCCGATCTTGATCTGACCGGTCTGGTTGACGAAATCCCGGTAATAATCGAGGAACGTGGGCCTGTCTTTCTTGCCGGGGATGGCCCAGGCGGTCTCCGTGATGGCAAATTCGCCATAGACACGGAGCGTTTTGCCCTGGGCCAGAGCGTTGTCCCAGATGAAGCCGGAGGGAGCATAGGCCAGAGCATCCACGTCATCGTCTTCCATGCCGTCGGGATAGCTGCGCGGGAAACCGGCAAAGGACTTCTCCATGTAGTCGGTGGCGAAGGCTGTATCCGTCCACATGTGACCGTCGGCGCTAAGAACTCCGGAGCAGTAGATGTTGTCCAGCAGGACGAACTGACGGACCATCTTGTGCTGGTTGGGCGTGATCTGGGCCCCGAAGATGCACAGCGAAGGAGCGCCGTTGCCTTCGGGAATATCGCCGAGAACCTGGTCATAGGTCCGGTTCTCCTTGATGATGTAGACCACGTGCTCGAAAACCGACGGCTCGCCGATTCGTTCCGGAACGGGTCGTGGCGGCTGGTTCGGTCGCGCGGGCCGCCGCGCTTCTTTCAGCAGGGGATAGCGGTAATTTTCCAGCACTTGTCGCGTCAGGGTTGCGAGCTCCCGGGACGAGGGAATGGGCACCAGCGAGACGCTGCCGTGGTATTGATGGGTATTGTGCTCGTGGGCACGCGACTCCGTGAGACCCCGGGTGGACCCGACTCCCTTGATGTTGGCTACGGCCAATTGATGACGCGCGGCATCATACACAACTTCGCCCGGGAACCAACCCACGGGAATCAGCCCCAGCAGCTTCGATCGGCCGGGCTGAAAGCGGATCACGGCAATGGCGTTCTGAGTGCCGTTGGCGACGTAGAGCCTGTTCCCCGAGGGATCGAATACCAGGGCATTGGGGCTGGCCCCGAACTGGTCGGCGGGACTGGATTTGACCCAGATGGTCTCCACCACCTGGTCCGTGCGCGTGTCGATGACGCTCAGCGTGTCGCTGCCGGCATTGGCCACGACGACGTGCCGCCCATCCGGTGCGGCGGTGATGGCACAGGCATGCAGACCGGCCATGATCTGGCGCACCGGTGCTTCTCCCGTGAGCCGGATGACGGACACGGACCCTTCATTGGCGATGTGCCGCACGGGGTCCACCCGCACACGCAGGCCCTGGCCGGCCGGCCCGGTGAGAGAGTCGGCCTCCGGGAGGCGTCCGCCCCAGTTGCTCACATAGGCCCGGTCGCCGACCAGGGCCACGCCATAGGGCGCCACGCCCACCGGCCAGGACCGCCGCACCTTGCCGGTGGCAGTCTCGACTTCTGCCAGGCGGTTGGACAGGTTCAGAACCACGTACAACCGGCGGCCGTCACGGGTGAGCGCCAGGCCGGCCGGGATTTCCTGCTTGCGGTGCGGCGCCTCGGCCTCAGGCAAGGCGATGGAAAACAGGCCCGCGACCTGCCCCTCGGCGTTGACCTGGAAGACCTTGATGTCCCCGTTGACGTTGGACAGGTAGAGGCGCGACCCATCCGGACTGAAGATCAGGCCGGTGTAGCTGAGCTGGCCGGTCTTGTCGGGTTCGAGGATATGAGAGGATACGGCGTTGGGATCCTGCGCCTTGCTGGAGGGCAACGCGACGCGCTGCCGGATCGCGCCGCTCTGCGGATCGATCAACACCAGGTTCTGCGTCTTGCCGGAGGTGGCCAGCAGACGACCATCGGGACTCAAAACCAGCCCTTGCGGCCGCATACCCGGCAGCTCCACCTGGAGACCCATCGGCGTGAGCACTTGATGAATCGGCGTCAGGTACCTCTGTGGTCCGATCTGGCCCACCCTCTCCGTGCCGGAGTAATCCTGCGTCCTGCAGGACCCCGCCATGATCACAAGAGACACCAGTATGATGGATACTGCCGCCAACGGCGTTGCACGCTTGGAAGCTGCCATGCTTCATCCTCCATGTTCCTGCCGGGGTTCCGTTCCCGCCACGCAAGGCGCACCCGGACCCAGCCATTGTAGCGGAGAACCGCCACAATGAACAGCCCAGGTTGGCTCGTTCCATTATCGCCTAAAAATCGAAACGGACGGTGCCAACGGGCGCAACCGCTCAAACCCCGGGCCGGTTGCCGACGGCCTGGCCCCCGTAGGGTCATTCTGTTCCTGCCCCCTCAAGGCACTGGTGAAACCATCGGTTGGGGTGCGTCTCAATCCCGTATTGACAGCCACGCAGACTTCGGGCAGTATGGACAAGGATTAGAGTCCGCTACAGGTTGCGCAACTCCATTCCGGAAGATGGAAGACCAGGATGATCAACGAACAGGAATTGAGGGAACTGCTGAGAGACTTGGAGTCGGATCGGGTTGAGCGAACGGCCTCCCTCAAGGATAGAGATAAGGACAGGGACAAGTGCGGCGAAGCCATTTGCGCGTTCGCCAACGATATGCCTGCAAACAGCCGTCCCGGGTATCTCGTGATTGGGGTCCACAATGACGGTACGATTGCCGGCGCGGAAATTACGGATGGACTGCTGCAACAACTGTCCAATTACGCCGACTCCGGGCAGATCGTTCCGTTGCCCTCGATGACGGTGCAGAAGGTGCCCTTGACCGAGGGGAATGTGGCGGTCGTGGAGGTCAACCCGTCCGACATGCCCCCGGTGCGCTACCGTGGACGGGTGTGGATACGGCGCGGCCCCCGGCGGGCGATAGCCAACGAGCAGGAGGAGCGAATCTTGACCGAGAGGCGGATTCACCACGCGCGCACCTTTGACCTGCGATGTTGCCGAGGATGTGGCCGCAGCGAGCTTGTGCTGGATCTGTTTCAACTCACCTACCGCAATGCCGCGGTTGCCCCGGAAATCGTTGAGGAAAACAACCGCGATCTGCTTCTTCAGATGGCCTCCCTGGGTTTCTGGTGCCCTGCCGAGCAGTGCGCCACCAACGCGGGGGCGCTCCTTTTTGCGCAAGATCCTCGGAATTGGATTCCCGGCGCCGCCATCCAGTACGTGCGCTACGCGGGGGACGCGCTGGACACGGATGTTCTGGATGAAAGACGTTTTGGAGGTGACTTGATCACAATGCTCCGAGAAGTCGACAGCTTCCTGAAAACCGTGTTCCCATCGCAGCCCGAGTCCGTATCGCCGCTCCAGGAAGAAAACCGCGCGCCGTATCCGATACTTGCCATCCGAGAACTACTCATGAATGCCGTGATGCATCGAGATTACGAGTCGAACGCTCCCATACGCTTCTACTGGTTCCGCGATCGCATCGAGATACAGAACCCGGGGGGGCTGTACGGGGCCGTGACGGCGGAGACGTTCCCCGATCAGAACGATTACCGCAATCCCAAGATCGCCGAAGCAATGAAAACGCTCGGCTACGTCAATACCTTCGGACGGGGGATCGCTCGAGCCCAGCGATCCCTGCGTGACAACGGGAATCCGCCGGCGGAATTCGATATCAGTCAATCCACGTTCTTCCTGGCCGCGATTCGGAGGGCCACGCCATGAGAACCATCGCCTTCTTCAACAACAAAGGTGGCGTCGGCAAGACAACACTCGTCTATCACGTTGCCTGGATGTGCTCCGAACTCGGCCAGCGGGTGTTGGCTGTTGACCTCGACCCACAGGCAAATCTGACCACGATGTTCGTGGAGGAAGACCGCCTTGAGGCGCTGTGGCCTGAGGAGGGAGACAGCCAGAGTATCCTGACCTGCATCGCGCCGATTATCGACGGAGTCGGCGACATCGCAGAGCCACCACTTCAGCCGATTCGCCATGGAATGCACCTTCTGCCTGGAGATCTGGGGCTCTCCCAGTTCGAGGACAAGCTCTCAGACAGTTGGCCACGTTGCCTGGATCATGACAAGGCCGCCTTCCGTGTCATAACCGCATTCCACCGCATCATTCGTCGCGCGGTAGAGAACGTCCACGCGGACATTGCTCTCATGGATGTGGGACCGAACCTCGGCGCCATCAACCGCGCGGCGCTGATTGCCTCGGATCACGTTGTGATGCCACTCGCTCCTGGCTTGTTTTCTCTCCAAGGCCTGAGGAACCTGGGCCCGACTCTCCGCACCTGGCGAGAGAACTGGCGACAACGACTGAAGGCCAAACCTGCCGATCTGGACATTCCCATGCCGGCCGGTGCCATGAAACCGGCGGGCTATGTGGTCGTGCAGCACGTGGAACACAAGAATCGGCCCGTGAAGGCCTACCAACGATGGGTGTCGAAGATACCGATGGTGTACGCGCGGTACGTTCTTGGCGAGAAAGGCTGCCTCGGGGACACGGAAGCCGAACCGAACCGTATCGGATTCATCAAGAACTACCAGAGCCTGATGCCACTTGCAGAGGATGCGCGAAAACCGATCTTCAGGCTTACGCCAGCCGACGGAGCGATTGGCGCCCATGCCGCAGCGGTGTCGAAATGCTACCTGGACTTCAAGCACCTTACGGAGGAGATCATCCGCAGGACGGACGATGGCGATGGGGAGTGAGACGCACGAAAGGTCAGGAAGGGATGGTGCGGCTTCCACGACTTGACGTAGCGACCGGGAACTGTATACTCTCGACACGATTTCATCGGGTAGTTTCGGAAAGAGGTCATGATGCAGCTTGTATCCAGGAAATCCCGGCTTCAAGGAACGGTCTCGATCCCGGCATCGAAATCGCATACGATCCGGGCGGTCGCCCTCGCCGCGCTGGCGCGGGGGCAGAGTCTTATTCGCACCCCCCTGGCGTCCGCGGATGCCGCCTCGGCCGTAAGCACCTACCGGGCTCTGGGAGCAGTGATCGACACCTCCGATCCCGACCTGTGGAAGGTGACGGGGACCGGCGGCCGGATCACCCCCCCCGCCCCGCCGATCGATGTCGGCAACTCGGGGACGACGCTCAATATCGCGCTGGGGTCGGCATCGCTCACCGGCCAGGGCGAAACGATCACGTTCGTCGGCGACCACCAGACTCAGAGCCGGCCGGTCGGGCCGCTGCTGGAATCGCTCAGCCAGTTGGGCGCCCGGGCCGTGAGCATGAAGAGCAACGGCAAGGCCCCGGCCCAGGTGACGGGACACCTGGTGGGCGGCCAGACCGCCATCGCCTGCTCCACCAGCCAGTATCTGTCCAGCCTGCTCCTGTGCACGCCGCTGGCCGAGAAGGATACCGAGATCGACGTCACCCTGCTGAACGAGCCCGGCTATGCCCAGATGACCCTGGACTGGCTGGACGCCCAGGGGATCGTCTATCGCAAACAACAGATGAAGAAGTTCAGTGTCAAGGGCGGGCAGAGCTACAAGGCGTTTGACCGGCCCGTGCCGGCGGACTTCTCCAGCGCGACGTTCTTTCTCTGTGCCGCTGCGTTGGTCGGCGAGCAGGTGACGCTGCTCGGGCTGGACTTCAACGACAGCCAGCCGGACAAGGCGGCGGTGGACTATCTCAAGGGGATGGGCGCCAAGATCACGGTGAACGCCGATTCAGTGACGGTCAGCGCCGCCGGACTCAAGGGCATCGAGATCGACATGAACAAGACGCCCGACGCACTGCCGGCCATGTC
>JALORE010000431.1 GCA_025459125.1 Planctomycetota bacterium
GCCAGAAAGACCGCGTATACGACGGCCACACCAATCAGATCGCCCGCGTAATCCAGGGGACTGGCCGTGCGGCGAACCAGGGGCTGAGTGATTTCGTCGAGAACGCCGAGCACCGCCATGGCCGCCAGGCCGGTCAGCAGCAGCGACGGACGCACCGGCCTGCGGAGCGAGAGCAGGAAGGACGCCGCAATCAGACCATAGGCCAGCGCGTGTTCCGCCTTGTCCCAGAGGCAGCCTTCCAGCATGGGTGGAACGGCCTCGCGCGGCAGGTGCGTGAGTCCGAGCACGCCCAGGGTGAGCAGCACCGTTGCCACCACCCGGCGCGGGTGAACTTGAGATCGCCACGTCAGTCTTGCCATCCGGAGCATCCTACCGGCTTGGCCCCCGGCTGTACACAGGAACCGGACGTGGATTCGTGTCTGTGCCGTGCCGGTCGGAACGGTGGGCGAATCGTACGTGACACGCGCGCGGCCCTCCCCTATGATGGGCCGTTGTCATGGTTCACTCGGGTTCACGGGCCTGGAGCAGGAGAATCGGATGAGCGGAAGATGCCGACATGTCGGGCTGTTGCTTTGCCTGGGCTGGGCCTCCCTCGGGGCCGGGAAGGTTCTGGAGATCCATCCGGCCGTGGCGCAGGACGACGAGGAATTCGAACGGGTCGCCAACGCCCTGCAGCCGGGCGATGAGCTGGTTCTCCACGGCGGGGTCTACTCCCAAACCGGCCGGCGGGCCCTCACGCTAACCGGGACGGCCGATCGTCCGATCCTCATCCGCGCCGCGGTGGACGCGACGCCCACGCTGACCCGCCCGGCCGAAGGCCGGTACAACAACATTGAGTTCGTGGACTGCTGCCACCTCGTGATTCGCGGCCTGCGCTTCCAGGGCGGCAGCTCGGGCGTCCGCTTCATTCGCGGCCATCACATCACGTTCGAAGCCTGCGAGATCTGCGAGACCCGCAACAACGCCCTGACGATGAACAGCGGCAACTGCGATGCCTTCCTCATCCGGAACAACCACATCCACCATACCGGCCTGCGCGAGAACGGTCCCACCGAGGGCGAAGGCATGTACATCGGCTGCCATGACGGCTCCTGTATCACGACCAACACCCTCATCGAAGGCAATCACGTGCACCACTTGCGCGGGACCAGCGTCGGCGGCAGCGACGGCATCGAGATCAAGTACGGCTCCTACAACAACACCGTCCGCAACAATGTGATTCACGACACGAATCTCGCCCGCCCATACCCGGGAGTATTTGTCTATGGCGGCGGCCAGGGTGTGAACATCGTCGAAGGCAACCGGATCTGGAACGCCGGGGAGGGGATCCAAGTCGTTGCTGACGCGGTGATCCGGAACAACGTCATCTTTGACTGCACGATCGCCGGAATCACGGCGGCTCCTCATGCGGCGGTGCCGCAGATGCGGAACGTCCGGATCGTCAACAACACGATCGTCAATCATCGGGTCGGGGTGCGCCTGCGCTGGTCCGAGGCGACGGAGATGGTCTTCGGCAACAACGCGGTCTACTGCCCGGGCGCGACAGCCCTCGACGCCGCCGGCGTCGAGCGCCACCAGCTCAGCGCCAACCACGTGTCGGGCCGGTTGGTGGGGGTCAGTCTCGATGCCAGTCGCCTGGTGGAGGGAGGCGATCTCTCAGAAGCATTCGTCGCTCCGGCCGGGCACGACTACCGGCCCCGCCCGGGCTCGCTCCTGATCGGTCGCGCCGACCCGAGCCTGGCGCCGCCGCTCGACTTCACCGGCGCCGTCCGGCACCCGCCTTTCGACGTGGGAGCGTACGCGTTGGATTTGTGATTTGTGATTTATGAATTACGATTTGCGATTCGAGATTGAAGATTCATGACTCCGCGGTCACGGCCGCCAATCATCAATCACAAATCATAAATCATAAATCGAACCTCCCCCTCACCCCCGCGTGCCGTTCTTGGGGCCCAGGAGGAACTGCCCCAGCAGCGTGTGGCCGTGCCGATCGGTCTTCTTGACCGTCTTGGGTTTCATCCAGACACGGTAACAACTCAGCGGCTGCTCGGTCAGCGGGTTGGGCTTGGTCTTGGTGCAGTTCATCAGTACCCTCTCTTCGCATCGATGATTGGTGATTTATGATTGATGATTTGGTGGCACCCGTCGCGCCTGTGGGGCCACCGGTCCAGGGCCCCAAGTCCTCAAGCATCGATCATCAATCGACTTCGCCGTGCTCTTCCGCCCGGCGGTAGTTGTCCCAGATGTAGCGGGCGCCCAGGGGAACCTCGAAGTACGGCGCCTGCGTGTGCAGGATGGGCGACTCCACCATCGCGTGGATCTCGTCCCACCGCTCCCGCATGCCCCGCAGCATCCGCGTGAGCTGCTCATCGTGCAGGTCCAGCGCGGCGGTGGCCTCCTGGTAGCGGATCTGTCGCACGCCGGTGCGGGCCTGCTGCGCGATCCAATCACAGAATCGCTTCTGTTCTTCCGTGAGGTCCAGTCGAAATGGCTCGGTTGCACAGCATTGCATGGTCGGTATCTCCACTCTTATGAGCCCTGGCGGCTCAGCGAATACGCCTTCCTCATCGACCGGACCGGGAGAGACCTTAAGCAGGCCGCGCGGAAAAATTCGTTGGGTGGATCGCGATTACCAGCAAATACCACAATCCCCGCGGGAGGGGTATGGCAACGCCGGAAGCAGGGGAAGCAAGCTGACAGTTCCCAGTTGTCAGTGGTCAGTGGCCCATCAACTGGGAACTGTCAACTGACCACGGTCAACTTCGAGAGGATTCCATTACTCCACTATTCCATGCTGCGGTTTTATACGCCGAAGCTGGTGCCCACGGCGCGGGCCGCGCGGACCAGGGCGTGATGCGCCGGAACCGTCCGAATCCGGCCGGCGACGCGGTGCAGCGGGAGGCTGGATAACTGGCCGTCTTTCAGTACCACCAGATGGTTCTTGACCCCCTTCATCAGCAGCTCCAGGGCCGCGTGGCCCAGGGTGGTCGCCAGGGCCCGGTCCTGGGGCGTGGGCGTGCCGCCCCGCTGCACGTGACCGAGAATCACCGCGCGGCATTCCAGACTCGTGCAGGCGCCGATCTCCTGGGCGAGCCAGGGTCCGATACCACCCAGGCGGATGGGGTCCGGGCTGCCGGCGATCCGCGTGCGGACGATCATCCGGCCGTCCTTCGCCTTGGCGCCCTCGGCGGCCACGATGATGCTGAACCGTTTGCCGCGGCGCGAGCGGCCCAGCACGGCCTCACAGATCTTCGGCAGCTCATAGGGGATCTCCGGGATCAGGATGACGTCCGCCCCGCCGGCGACCCCGGCATGGAGGGCGATCCAGCCGGCATAACGCCCCATGACTTCGACGATCATCACGCGGTGGTGCGAGCTGGCGGTCGTGTGGACCTTGTCGATCGCCTCAGTCGCCGTCGTCACGGCGGTGTCGAACCCGAACGTGACATCCGTCCCGTACAGGTCATTGTCGATCGTTTTTGGCACGCCGACGAGGGCCAGACCCTTTTTTGCGAACTGGGCGGCCGTCGCCATCGTGCCGTCGCCCCCGATGCAGACGAGGGCCTCGATCCCCCGGTCCGCGAGAGCCCGCAGGCAGCGGTCCGACACATCCTGGTACAGCATCCGCCGGCCCGCCTGCACCGCGAAGCGGAACGGGTTGGCCGTGTTGCTCGTCCCCAGGATCGTGCCGCCGACGGTCAGGATGTTGCTGACATCGTTGTAGGCCAGGCGGTCCATCCGGTTCTCGATCAGGCCCAGGTAGCCGTCGTGGACGCCCCAGACCTCCAGCCCGTACCGGTTGATGGCGGTCTTGACCACCGCTCGAATCACGGCGTTCAGTCCCGGGCAGTCCCCCCCGCCCGTCATCACGGCAATCGATCGCATACGTTTCACCGGCATCGGCACACTGCTCCCTATGAATTATGGTCCTACCCATGGGATACGGCACGCCGCGAGTGTCGTGTCTGGCGTGACCGGTGTCAAGCCTGAAGTTGGAGGAGGAAGAAGAGAAGAGGCGGTTCAGGGAATTGACCATCGTGGCCCCGGCTTCCCTGCCTCCTGCTCTTCGTCGTACGACCACCTACGGTACCGACCTAAATGATAGGATCCGTCATGGGCCGACATCCTTGGCAGAGCGGCCCATAGGCGGATTCCTTCGGAACCTGGCCTTCTCGGCGACCGCCGCCGTACCGGACCGGTGGTATCGGCTGCGCCTTCCTGATCCCGGTTTCGTCCACTGGTGCCCGGCTCTTTGTTCTCTCCGCACCGCCCTCGGATTTCAGGATTCGAGTGCGGAGGTCCAAGACGCGAGGGTTCTTGGCGTTGGCAACGGTACGGATGTAGCCGGGAAGGTTGGCTGGGTGATCCCTTTATGCCCATATATGCAGTGTGTCCACCTTTGGGTTCGCAGGCGCCTTCATCTTACAGAGTATGGTCCTGATCTTCCCTCACAGAGCGAGCCTTTGCGATCAATGGTTTGATCGTGCCCGCGTTTCTTGTGCCGAACAGAAAGATATCGTCCAGTCCAAGACATTTGCCCAAGCAGGTCCTGGCCCGCAACTGGGGTACACAGCGTAGTATCATATCTTCAATCCACTTGACGCACACCGGCACTCGTGTCGCCCAATGGAGCATCTGCC
>JALORE010000432.1 GCA_025459125.1 Planctomycetota bacterium
TGCACGCGAAAACTGCTGAAAAAGCGAGGACCACGGCCCTCACAGCCGTGGCCCCAAGTCCGAATTGCCAGTTACAAGGCTACTACATGCCCACTCCAGTGTCAAGCATGATGGAGGAGCTTGGGTTTGCCTTGCTACGCCTGCAAGCGCATCGAGTCTGTACTTCCGTCGTTGCGGAATTCCAGCATGCACTCCGTGTGTACGCCGACACGAAGGAGGTGGCACAATGACGGGGCTTCTCTTCGACATGCCGTATCAGCCGAAGCCGTCCGACCCGACCAGCCCCCTGAGCCATCGGGACGATCCACAGACGAGCTACGAGGCAGCGGCGGACCTCAAACGGTCCGGCAAACTGGGGGCCCAGCAACGAGCGGTCCTGGAGGCCCTGCGCCAGTGCGATGGGGCCACCCACGCGGAACTGGGGGCCTTCATGGGCCTGCATTGGCTGACACCGGCGCGGCGGTTGCCGGAGTTGGAGCGGGCCGGACACGTGCGAAAAGGTGAACCACGGATTTGCACGATCAAGCAGTCGAAGTGCTGCACGTGGTGGATCGTGGAGGGGGGCGAGTAGATGGCCGAACAATCTATCATTCTGCGATGCGCTCTCTACTATGCGGACGAGTTCGGCTGGTGTGTCATCCCGATTCCGCACGGCCAGAAGGAGGCCCGGATCAAGTGGAAGCGATACCAGGCCGAGCGGCCGGACCGGGGGCAGGTGCGGAAGTGGTTTGGACGTGGCGAGCACAACATCGCGGTTATGGTTGGGCCCGTGTCGAATGGTCTGACCTGCCGGGATTTTGACGTTGAGGCAAGCTACGCGACGTGGGCAGAGGCACACTCAGACCTTGCGAGTAAGCTGCCGACGGTGCGGACGCGAAAGGGCTATCACGTCTACTTCCGTGCGAGCATCGACGGGTGTCCTGATCTTGGCGACGGCGAACTCCGTGGTAGCCGGTGTTACTGCATGTTGCCTCCCTCTCTGCATCCCGCCGGGATCACGTACGAGTGGATCATCCGTCCGACACGGGAGAACCTGATCGTGCTGGACCCAGCGCTTGCCGGTCTTGTGCCAAATGATGGGCATGTGACAGAGCAGACAGAGAACACAGAGAAGCCAGAGCGTACTGAGCATACAGAGCTACCAGACGCAATGGAGTGGGGAGTGGGGGTGAAAGAAGCCATCCGGAGCACCTTGCCGAAAGACTACGGCACGCGCAACCGGAAGGTCTTCGAACTGACGCGCACCCTCAAATCATTGCCTCAGTTGGCCGACGCCGATCCGAAAGACTTGCGCGCGATCGTTCGGGAATGGCACCGGCGCGCGCTGCCGAAGATCCGCACGAAGGCATTCGAGGAAACGTGGATCGACTTCTTGCAGGCGTGGCCGCGGGTCCGCCATCCGATGGGAACAGAGCCGATGGCGGAGATATTCCGAAGGGCGGTGGAAGGGGAACGACCGCCCATTGCGGTGAAGACATACCCCGAGAATGAGCGGTTGCAGATTCTCGTTTCCCTCTGCCGCCAGTTGCAGCGCTGCGCCGGCGAAGGGCCGTTCTATCTCGGCTGCCGGACGGCTGGGAAACACTTTGGTGTGAGTCGCGAAACCGCCAGTCGGTGGCTCTTCCTGCTGGAGTCGGATGGAATCCTGCGAGTCGTAACGAAGGGCGGGACTTCGGAGAACCCACGCAACGCCACGCGATTTCGATACCTGGGCGATTGAAGTAAACCGATCTATGGAGAAAGAAATGAGCATGCTGGCACAACCGAACGAACGTACCATTGAACCGATCCTCTTGACCGCCAGGCAGGCCGCACGGTGGTTGAACATCAGCGAGCGAACCCTGTACGCCCGCACCGCGGACGGCAGTATCGCGGTGGTGCGGATCGGGAATCGTGGTATCCGCTATGACCCGGCCGACCTGCGGCGGTGGATCGAGCGGGCTAAGAATTCTGAGAAAAGCGCTTGACGCGGAGCCGTAAATGTCAGACACTTATTGTCATGAGAAAGGCATCCGTAGGAAGACCACCGATACCCCCGGCAAAGCGCCGCAGTGTGCGGGTGACGTTCCGGCTGACGGCCGCCCTGCACAAGGCTGTCGCCCAAGCGGCCCAGCGCGATGGGAAGACCGTGGGAACGTACATCGCGGATACTCTGGCAGAAGTGCTGAAAGGTGAATGACAATGGCCCACCCATACGAGCCGAACAAGCTTCCCTTGGAGGGGATCGACTGGCCGGCGCATGTCGCCCTGATCGGCAAGGCAAATGCGGCCTTGGGCCGGTACGATGGGATGCTCCAGAGCATCGTGAATCCCGGCGTGCTGTTGTCCCCGTTGACGAACCAAGAGGCGGTGCTTTCGTCCCGCATCGAGGGGACGCAGGCCACCGTGGAAGAGGTCCTGGAGTACCAGGCCGATCCGAGCGCGCCGATCGAGCCGGAGAAGCGTGCCGACATTCAGGAGGTTCTGAACTACCGCCGGGCAATGGGTCAGGCGGTGGAAAGCCTCAAGCAGCGCCCTCTGTGCCTGAGCATCGTTCGGGAGGTGCACGCCACGCTTCTCGATAGTGTGCGCGGCAGGAATAGGGCGCCCGGCGAGTTCCGGCGGGTGCAGAATTTCATCGGCCCGCCGGGCTGCACGATTGACACGGCCAGCTTTGTTCCGCCTGCGCCGGACCGACTTCACGAAGCGCTGGGGAATTGGGAGAAGTACCTGCACTTCGAGGAGAAGGACCGGCTCGTGCAGTTGGCGGTCGCCAAGGCACAGTTTGAGCTGATCCACCCGTTCCTGGATGGCAACGGCCGGATTGGGCGGATGCTCGTTCCCCTGTTCCTGTTCGAGAAGGGAATTCTGTCCAGCCCCATGTTCTACGTGAGCGCGTACTTCGAGGAACACCGGGACGTGTACTATGCACGGCTGCAAGCTATCTCACGAGAGGATGGCTGGAACGGCTGGATTCAGTTCTTCCTGGCAGCGGTAGCAGAACAGGCCCAAGTCAACATCGACAAGACACGGGATATCCTGGCGCTCTACGAACGGATGAAGCAGGAAACCCCCCGAGCCATCCGTTCTCAGTACGTGATTCAGGCCATTGACGCCCTGTTCGACCGGCCGATCTTCACGAGCACGGACTTCATCGCCCGGTCCGGGATACCCAAGTACAGTGCGCTGCGGATACTCAAGACACTCCAGGATGAAGGTTTCGTGGGCAATCTCCGGGCGGGAAAAGGCCGCCGGGCGGGCGTTCTCGTGTTCCCGGACCTGATCGAGATCACGGAGAAGGGGCGTTGAGTTGCATCCGTGCAACACAAAACCCGTTGTGTTGCAGAAAAGGCGATTTGTACAACACAAACCGGCAATAGAAGGCAGGTTGGAAAGGCATAGGTGAACCATGGCTTCGATTTGCAGAGATCCGGGCGGGCGGAAACGCATACTGGTGGGCTGCCCCGATGGGGTCCGGCGGGCGATCTTCCTGGGGAAGATTCCCGAGAAGATGGCGTTGGCGGTCCTCATCAAGGTGGAAGCGCTAGCAGCGGCCAAGCTGACGGGCGGGACCGTCGAGGATGAAGTGAGCCGGTGGGTGGCGGGCCTGTCCGACGAGATGCACCGCAAGCTGGCGCGGGTGGGGCTCGTAGAGCTGCGGGCGGCCGTGCGGAGCGTCACGCTGGGCGAACTCATCGACCTCTATTGCGAGAGCCGGGCCGGGTCCGTCAAAGCCAACACGACCCTCGTGTGGGAGCAGGCCAGACAGAGCCTCGTCGGGTACTTCGGTGCCGATAAGCCGGTCCGGGACATCCACGAGGGCGACGCCGAACTCTGGGGCGGCTGGATGGTCAAACAGGGATGGGCTGAGGCCACGCGGCGCAAGCGCAGCCAGAACGCCAAGCAGTTCTTCCGGTTCGGGATGCGCCAGCGGCTCGTCGCGGAGAACCCGTTCGCAGACCTGAAATCATCGGCCGTCGGCAACGACAAGCGGCTGCACTTCGTGAACCAAGCGGACTTCGAGAAGGTGGTGGCCGAGGCCAGTGACCCCGAATGGAAGCTGATTCTGGCGTTGTGCCGGCTGGGCGGGCTGCGGGCAGGCGAAGCCTACCGGCTGAAATGGGACGATGTCAACTGGTCGGAAGGCACGATCTTGGTTCATGCCAGCAAGACCGAGGGACATGAAGGTCACGGCACCCGGCTGATACCCATCTTCGCGGAGCTACTGCCCTACCTGCTGGCCGCCCATGCCGAGGCC
>JALORE010000169.1 GCA_025459125.1 Planctomycetota bacterium
TAGCGCAGCTCCAACTCGTCCGAGAGGTCGAAGGGGGTGTAGGGCAAGGCCTGGTTCGGCTCCGGCTCGCCCGGATACCGCCAGACCACCTGCCGCTCGTACGTGGCCAGGTCCAGGGCCGCCGCCAGGTTGGCGGCCCGCGCGCTCCGCAATCCGGCTTCGCGCGTGGAGAGAGGGTCGCCGGTCTTGCCTAGTGCCAGGAGGTTCACCTGGAGCGGACTGCTGCCATCGACGCGGTTGGGGTCCGTATCGCCCGGATCGAAACGGTAACCGGTGTTCACGTTGAGCATGCCGCCGTTGTCGACGACGCGCACAGCGGCATAGATCGGCCGGCCTTTGCCCGACATCACGCCGGGTACCGCGACCCATTTCGCGTCCCCGACCCCGTCGCCGTCGGGATCGGCGTTGGCGTTGGGATCGCCCGGCACGATCGGCTCACGCTCCCCCACGATGCGCAGGCGCACGTTCTGGGCCTGGGCCGGGGACAAGCCGCCGAGATTGCTGATCTGTGGCCAGCGATACTCGAATTTCGGCGAGCCGTCCGCGTTGGTCCCCGCCTGAACCGACATGGGCTCCCAAGCCGCCAACCACGGGTTGTTGACGTCGGGATAGTCGTAGTACTCCTGGTTTCTCCCCACGCCGGGGACATCCTGCGCCAGTGCTTCGCTGAGCTGGGCTACGACGGTCTCCACCGCCAGACTTAGCTCCTGGTTGTCCGTGGTGGCCGAGGTGGCCATCTTGTCGATCCGGGACGTCATCATGAACAACACGCCCACCATGGCCAGCAGACTGGTCAGGACCACCGCCAGGATCAGGGCTGAGCCGCGGGCAGAATGGAATACCGGAATACGGGAATACTGGAGCACTTGGTGGCATGAGGCGTTCCTGATCCCCATCATTCCATCCTTCCAATATTCCCTTGTCCCATTCTTCTGCGTCATGGCAGTACCGTCAATTGTCCAGGTAGACGATGTGGGTGAACGTCCGGCCGCCCTTGATCAGGCCGCGCGAGTCGTGGAGCGTAAAGGTGAAGCGTAGCGCCGAGAGCAGAACCGTGCCGCCGGGCGCGCCCGCCACGTCACGCTGCCACCGAATGCCCCGGGAATCGGTCGCCACGCGGCGGGTCACCGGGTCCCGTTGGGCGTACTCGATCGTGAAGTTGTCCACGCCTTGTGCCAGGTACGTCGGCTGATAGTCCGCGACCGCGGCGCGGTCGATCCGCGGGTGCAAAAACCAGTCCTCGGGGGTGGCGAACGGCGGACTGACCTTCCACTGGGCCAGCGAGGTCCGGTAGTACTCCTGGTGCGGCCCGGAGTTGGCATCGGCGGGGTCGGGACCGAGCCCGCCGGCCAGGATGGTCTCCCGCCGCAGCAGAATCGTCTCCGCCGGGAGCCATTCGTCTGCAGGCGTGTTGCCGTACGAATTGGGGTCGGGCTGTTCGTAGAAGACGCAGGCGACGTTCCCCACGACCGGCTCGAGGACCGACCGGCCGGCCGAGTCCTTCTGGCCCATCCCGTACTCCCTGAGCGTCTGGAAATTCCCGCTCACGAGCAGAGCGATGGCGTCCGAATTGACCGACACGGATTGGCCCTGCCGTCGAGCAGGGAGCTGCCGGGCCGCCAGAACGCCGTTATACGGAAGGACCATCCCCTCGAAGTCCCGTTCCAACTGCGACGTGATCGCGCGGTACTTCTGCATGATCTCGGCATTGGCCAAGGCCAGTTGCTGCGAGCCAATGCCTACCCGGAAGATGGCGCCGGCAAAAGACAGCACGATCGCCAGGATACCCAGCGAGACGACCAACTCCATAAGTGTGAAGGCCTTGCGCATCTTAGTTACCCGGGAAGCGAAGAACCTGTTGGTATACGGCGATAAGGGGATTCCGTCCGCCGGAAACCGCCGGGGGAACGACCCACGCCCACCCATCGGCGCTCGCGCCGGCCGCACCCCACGGACGATCCAGGCGGATCCTGTCCGGCTGACGGGTGGACCGCTCGAGGACGCGGTAGATCTGACCGGTCCCATCGTCCACGAGCAGGGCGCCGTCCATGACCAAAGCCGACTCATCGTTGGGGTCGCTCGGGACGGCGTCCTTCAACAGGACCTCACTCGCGTCCGCCCCGGCGGGGTCCTGGACGAGGTTGATGCGCAACGGTCGCGGCAGATTGGCATCACTGATCCCGAGTTGCGGCCAGTCCGCCCCGCTCCGGCGGAACCAGTACCGGGTACTGGGTGTCTGGCGGCTGACGAAAACCGTGCATTGCACCAGCCGGCCGCCGGAATCCGCACGCCGGCACAAGGCCGCCCAGGAATACTGCCGCGCGGGGTCTGCGCTCGTCGTCGGATACAGGTATTCCTCCGCGGGAATTGTCACCAACTGCTCGTACGGCGTGGACCCGCCGCCGGTCTGCAGACTGGCGTGGTTCGGGTCCAGACCGTAGATCCGGATCTTGGCAAAGGCTTCCTCGGCCGCCACCGCGGCAATGGACCGTTCCGTGGACAGGCTCGAAAAGTAGATCCCCGTCAGGAACGTGCCGCCGACGAACGTCAGACCGATCGCCAGGGTGCCGACCGCCATCAGCGTTTCCGTCAACGAGAATCCAAGTTGTCGCCTGTCCTTGACCATACGCACTCGCTGGACTATGGGGACGAAATCAGGTTTCCGGCGTAGGGGCTTACGTGCCATGTCTCCGTGCTCTTCACTCTGGCCAGATACCCGGACCAGGGCGTCCTGCTCCCGTAGGCCGCTCGCAACGCATCGAGCTCGTAAATCGCGAGGCTCGTGCGGCTGTTCTCCTCGCCCAGGCCGAGCTCGACCCGCAGGTTGGTGCCGCCCTGCCAGGGATAGTCATCCTGGAGGAACAGGCCCTGCTGGAACAAACAGATGTTGTCGGCGGAATTGAACACGTCGTCGGTCGAGATCTGGAAGGGTCCCAGATCGTTCCGCGGGCGGCTGACGCCCTCCCGGTTCCGGACCCGTACCGGATGCACCGCCAGCTTGCCGGCGGGGGAGAACACGATCGAGAACGTCGTGGCGTCGCTTAACTCGTGCAGCATGTCGATGGTCAGATCGCTGTCGATCAGACTGAGGTCGATCACCCCCAGCGTGGCCGGCAGCTTGACCGGCTCCAGCCCCTCGATGGCCCGGAAGCCGTTGGCCAGGCCCCCCATCCGGCTGGGCTCATCGTGCATGATGAAGATCATGTATTGCGGCGCGTTCAAGACGCCGCGGATCGGATCGGCCGGGTCAGCGGACGTGCACAGTTTCTGAAAGCGGACGCCCACGTAGTTGTGACGGCTCATGGCCATGGCCCGCGCCGAGCTCAGCGCGGCGTCGACCATGCTCCGGACGCCGCTGCGGGTGTGGAAGGAGTGGCGCAACGCCCGGACGGCCGGCACCGCGAGGCCCACCAACAGGGCCGCGGTCGCGAGGACCAGGGTCGTCTCGATCAGTGTCAAACCGGTTGTCCTGTGCGCTCGACGGGACATACGTCGCGATTCCTCGCTGATTCCCTTGTCTTCACTGCACCCGATCCGTCTTCTCTCAACTCGATCCCCGGTGGCCGTTATCGGCCCGTGTTGACGAGATCGTCATCCGTGCCAAACTTCCGGTCGGAGCCGGCGCTGGTCAACCGCGGAAAGGTATCGTTCGTCGCATACACGTAATCGATCGTCGTACCCCACGGATCGCAGATGAACCGCAGGTCGGCCGGCCCGCTCGTATTCTTGATCAGGGACGTGTTGAGCTTCTCCAGCACCTGCCGGGAGGCCGGCTCCGCGTGCAGCTCCCGGTACATCAGTTCCGCGTGCGGCCGGGCGTTGGCGGTGTTGCGCTCCGTCTGCGGGGGAAACTGCCCCCGCGCCTCGTGATACTCGTGCAGGGCGCTGCCCAGCAGCGTGAAGGCGTTCTGGACAACAGCTTCCTTGCCCTGGCTCTCCACGCGCAGGGTCACCGTGACCACGACGCCGGCCAGCACCAGGATCACTCCCAGCACGACCAGCATCTCGATGAGCGTCACGCCGCCGCTGTGCCTCGATTCCATCATACGCCGCCTCCTCGCGCCGCCGCGAGGCTACTGTCCGAAATTGCGAATGTCGTCGTTCGTACCGTAGATCCCGTCCGCGCCCGCGGAGATCAGCACGAACGAATCCGGCCGATAGGGCCAGGGCTGCGCCTGCACCCGGGGATCGCGAAGGTACAACTGATAGAAATAGGTGAAGTAGCTGTCGTTCGTATTGTAGAGCCGGCTCACTTCCTCGGGATTGAGGGGATACAGAGCGTCCAGCTTGTGGCGCCGGCGGCCCGTCAGCGGTTTGGCGTTATCGGCCAGCATCCCCAGGCTCACGAGCGCCCAGTTGTCCCGGGCATTGTAAACCCGGGCCTCCGGCGCCACCTGGCCCTGGTTGGCCCCGGGCACCAGGATCTTGCTGGCAGGATTGGCCTTGTAATAGAGGATGGGCATGCCCGGCGAGACGATCCGCCCATCCGCCAGGCGCAGCTTCCGCTCGCGCACGGGGAACACGTCGCAGAGCACGTACGTGCGGGGCGCCAGGGCGCCGTTCCACTCCCCGGCCGTGTTCAGGTACACGCCATCCATACCCCCGCCCAGAAAGAAGGCGTTGGCCGTATCCAGCTCGATGTAGCGATCCCGGCGGTTGGTCAGGTTGTTCGCCGCCGTGTAGGCGGCGTCGGTGACCACGCCCTGCGAATTCACCGTCCGGCCGTCGGCACGCCAGTTGGAGTTGGGATGGAAGCCCAGCAGGTCCAACCCCAGCAGGGCCTCCGTCAGCTTCTGGGCGCCGCAGTAGTTCCCGGTGCCGCCGGGTGTCGAGTCCGTGAACGAGGACTGCGGGTAGTCGCCGTAGTCGTTCTTGAAGGCCGCCAACCCCAGCTCGATCGACGTCAACTGGGCCTTTTGCTTGGTTTCCTTGGCCATCTTCTGCACCGTGTGCACCGCCGGCAGCAACAGCCCGGCCAGCAGCGCGATGATGCTGACCACGACCAGGATCTCAATTATCGTGAGGCCTGACGTTCTCGTTTTCACAGTCGTTCTCTTTCCACATCACTGTCCAAGAGTCGCATTCCCTGCGTCATCCCGGGTCGCCCCGGGGTGGCACGCGCAGCCGGACCGGGGCTTATTCCCGGTATCGCCACTCGAAGTTGCAGATATCGTCGGCGGTGCCGTATTCCCCGTCCCAGCCGGCGGAAACCAGGATGAACGTGTCCGCGCGCAAGGGTCTCTCGGTGGTGCGGATCTGCTCGCTCCGCGTATTCCGGTAGAACCGCGCGACATCCGCCAGCTTGTGCGTGGTCGATACGCCACCCGACTGGCCGCCCGACAGCCAGGGTTTGCCCAATGCCACCAGGCCCTGGTTGTCCCAGTAATTATAGATATTCCCGCCGCTGTCCACCTGGCCCGCGGTCGGGTTTGCCGGCAACCGATTCGGGTCGTGATAGCTGTTGGCGGTATCCGCTCTGTAATAAAGGATGGGCATGCCTGTCTTTTCGCCGGAGTTCATCTGCCGGGAGTAGACATCGCACAGCACGAAGGTTCTGCCGAGGTAGGGGCCCACGTTCGTACCGTAGATCTTCTCCAACTGCCAGGCATTGGCGTTCTCGATCTGGAGGAAGGGCCCTTTTCTGGCCTTCAGGTTGTTGTCACGCAGGACGGCGGTCATCGCGTCGATATTCGGCGGATACAGGGTCAGTTGTCCGGTGGCATCCAAGGTGTCACGACGAAAGACGCCGTTCGAGTGGAATCCCAGCAGGTCCTGGCCCATGAGAGCCTCGCAGAGCTTCATCGCGCCGCAATACGGGGCCCCGGTCGGGTCCAGCGCGTTGGAGGGCGGATACCCGTCGAACTCGTTGTTGAACAGCTCCACGGCCGCGTTGATCGCGTTGAACTGCGCCTTCTGCTGCACGTCCCGGGCGTAGCGGCGGACCTTGTTCAGCGCCGGCACCATCAGGCCGATGAGGATCACGATGATGCTCATCACGGTCAGTAGCTCCACGATGGTGAACGCCCGTCTCTTGGCCTGCTCTCTCGTCGGTTTCATGGTCTTCTCCTTTTCAGATGTACGACTCTTGGACTTTCGGTCTTGCGGATCAGCCTGCGGAACTGAGGCTGGTGATCACCTGGATCATCGGCAGGAACACGGCCAGCACGATGGCCATCACGATGCTGCCGAGGGTGAGAATCATGATGGGCTCGAGCATGGACATCAGGCCGCCGACGAGCACGTCCACCTGCTCGTCGTACTGATCGGCCACTTTCAGGAGCATCTTGTCCAGATCGCCCGTTTCCTCGCCGACGGCCACCATGTTGCTGACCAGCAGGTCCACCGTCTTGGAAGCCCGCAGGGGGCTGGCGAACGTGTCGCCCTGGCGGATCGAGTTGTGGACGTTCCCCAGCATGTTGGCGTAGACCTCGTTGCCGGCGGTCTCCCGCGTCACGTTGATGGCGTCGAGAATCGGCACGCCGGCGCTGATCAGGGTGCCCAGGGTCCGGGTCCACCGGGTGATGGACACCTTGCTGGTCAACTGCCCCATGACCGGCAGCTTCAGTTGGATCGTGTCCAGCACGACCCGGGCCGGGCGGAATTTTCTCAGGATGCGGATCACCACCACCAGCCCGAAGGGAACGCCGGCCAGGATGGCCCAGCCGAAATCATTCGCGATCCACGAGCTGATGTTGAGCACGGTCGTCGTGAAGGGGTTCAGTTTGCCACCGACCATTTCCGTCAGCACGGCGGAGAACTGGGGAATCACGAAGGTCATCAGGCCCAGCAGGATCAGGAACGCGGCCGTCAGGACCACGATGGGATAGATCATGGCGCCTTTGACGCGGGCCTTGAGCCGCATGGCCTTTTCCTTGAAGTCCGAGATACGGGCCAGAATCAGGTCGAGCACACCGCCGGCCTCCCCGGCCGCCACCATGTTGACGAACAGCCGGTCGAACGCCCGCGGGTACTTGCCCATCGCCTCCGAGAGGGTCGAGCCGCCCTCGATGTCGTCGGCCACGTACCCGATGATGCGTTTGAAGTTGCCCCCCTTCTGCTGTTCTTCGAGAATGCGGAGGGAGCGCAGAATCGGCAGGCCGGCGTCCTGCAGCGTCGAAAGCTGGCGGGCAAACTGGGTAATGTGCTTGACCTTGACCTTGCCGCCGGCCCCGCGGCGCTTCTTGGGCTTGGCCCCCGCCTTGCCCGCAACCGCTTTGGCCGCCCCCTTGGGACGAACCTTCGTGGGGAAGTACCCCATGGTGCGGATCTTGCTGATCGCCTCTTTCTCGCTGAGCGCCTCGATCTCGTCCTTGATTTCGACGCCCTGGGAGTCCAGCGCCACATACTGAAAGACAGGCATGCTCCTACCTCACTTTCAACCGATCCATTCGCCCTCACGCGGTCCGCGCACACGGACCCGTCAGCCTTCGATCATCGTTTCCTTGGAAATCTCGTCGACGGTGGTGATGCCCTCGTAGATCGCGGCCAGACCGTTGTCACGAAGCTGTCTCATCCCGGTCTTCTGGGCCGCCACGCGCAGGACGTTGGTCGAAGCGCGCTGCATGACCAGCTCGCGAATCTCATCGTTGAACACCATGATCTCGAAAATCCCGATCCGGCCTTTGTAGCCGGTGCCGTTGCACTTGTTGCAGCCCCGTCCGTAATAGAATTTCTTGCCCCGGATCTCCGCGTCGGTCAGATGCAGGTCCTTGAGTTGGGCCTGGTCGGGCTCGAACGTCGTCTTGCAGTTCGCACAGATCTTTCGCACCAACCGCTGGCCCACGATGCCTTCGATGGTCGCGGTCAGAAGGAAGGGCTCGACACCCAGGTCCAGCAAACGGGCGATCGTGCTGGGAGCATCGTTGGTGTGCAGCGTCGTGAAGACCAGGTGACCGGTCAGGGACGCCTGCGCGGCGATTTCCGCCGTCTCGAGGTCACGAATCTCACCCACCAGGATGATGTCCGGGTCCTGACGCAGGATGGAACGCAGACACCGCGCGAACGTCAGGCCGATGTCCGGCTTCATCTGCACCTGGATCATCCCGTCCATGTCGTATTCGACGGGGTCCTCGGTGGTGATGACTTTGGTGTCGATCGTGTTCAGCTCGCTCAGGGCGGAGTACAGGGTCGTGGTTTTGCCGCACCCGGTCGGACCCGTCACGATGACAATGCCGTTGGGCCTGTTGACCAACGCCCGGAACGTCTTGATGTCGTCCGGCCGCAGGCCCAATCTCTCGATATCGAAGCTCACCTGGCTGCGGTCCAGCACACGCAGCACGACGCTCTCGCCGAACATCGTCGGCAGGACGCTGACACGCAGGTCCACCGGGTTGCCCTGCACGGTCAGGGAGATGCGCCCGTCCTGGGGCAGACGGCGCTCCGCGATGTCCAGGTTCGCCATAACCTTGATACGGGAGCTCAAGGCCGCCGCGATGTACTTCGGCGGCGGGATCATCTCGTACAGAACGCCGTCGATACGGTAGCGCATCTTGTACTCCGTCTCAAACGGCTCGAAATGGATGTCGGAGGCCTTGTCCCGGATCGCCTGGAGCAAGACCAGGTTCAGCAGTTTCTTAACAGGGTTGGACTCGGATAGTTCCTTCAACTCGTCAAGGTCGATACTGGTATTGCGTCCGTCGAACTCGGCGAGGAAGGCGTCGGACTGGATCTCGTCGATCAGTTCCGTGATATTATCGTCCTCTTTCTTCGTCTCGTAATACTTCGTCAGAGCTCCCTCCAGGCCCTCGCGGTCGGTCATCTTGGCCGTCACCGTGAACCCCATCATGGTCCGCAGGTCATCGGTGGCGCGGAAATTGTCGACGTTGTCGAGCACGACCGTCAGTTCGTTCTTCTCCTTGCTGAAGGCGATCGGGAGGATGTGACTGGTCTTGGCCATCTGGGCGGGGACCTTCTCGAGCACGTCCGCCGGGATGTCCAGCCCGTCGATGCTCGTGTACTCCATCCCGCGTTTGGCTGCCAGCGCGATCTGAAGCTGCGTTTCGTCCACCAGCCCCAGTTCCAGGAAGATCTGTCCGATGCGAACGCCTCCCCCTCGCTGCTTCTGGATCTCCAGGCACTCATGAACCTTCTCTCGGCTCAGAGCGCCCATTTTCATGAGGATCCTGCCCAGCAGCCGTCCACGGAGCTGATCAATCGGCGGAATCTTATCGAATGGCTTTTTACCCATCGCGATCGACCCTTCAAGACCCTATAATCAAGTACGATCGTATTGTAGCAAAGTAAATAGCGACCAGAAAGAAAATTACGAATTGGACATCTGGTTAATAAGACATCGATAGATGGTTGAAAACACGGTTCACAGTCAAGATTTCAACACGGTATGAGGCAGTCCCCCGCCCCCACAGCTTCGTATGAGCTGTCACCCCGAGTGCACGTCGGCCTGTCACGTCTGGAGGATGGGACCCATCTCGTCCAGCTCTTTGGCAGCATCCTCAGCCTTTTTCTTCATCTTGGCACCCTTGGCGCTCTGGATCTTGTTGATGGCCTTCTGCTGCAGGGCGCCCGCCTGGCGACCCTTCTCCAACATGCTCTCCAGGGTGATTTTGCCCGTATCGTACAGGGTCCACAGGTGTTCATCGAGCAATTGCATGCCGAGCTTCTTGCCGGTCTGAATGCTCGAGTCAATACGGTAGGTCTTGTTCTCGCGGATCAGGTTGGCAATGGCCGGCGTCACGACCATGAACTCGTACGCCGCACACCGGCCGCGACCGGTAGCCAGGGGACAGAGTTCTTGGCTCAGCACCGCGATCAGGTTACCGCTGAGCTGGGTGCGGATCTGCTCTTGCTGCTCCACCGGGAACACGTCGATGATACGGTTGACCGTGCCGGCCGCACTGGTCGTATGGACCGTGCTGAACACCAAGTGCCCCGTTTCGGCGGCACGGATGGCGTTGCTGATGGTTTCCAGGTCGCGTAACTCACCGACGAGGACCACGTCCGGGTCCATACGCAGCACGCGCCGCAGGGCCTCGGCGAAGCTCGGCACGTCCACGCCGACCTCGCGCTGGTTGATGACCGACTTCTTGTGGTTGTGATAGTATTCGATGGGGTCCTCGACCGTCACGATGTGCCGGTCGAAGTTCTCATTGATGTAGTTGATCATAGTGGCAAGCGTGGTGGTCTTGCCACTACCCGTAGGTCCGGTAACCAGGAACAGGCCGCGGGGCCGGCGGCACAGGGCGGAAACGATCTTGGGCAGACCGATCTCATCGAAGGTGAGCATCTTGTAGGGAATCTGCCGCAGCACCATCGAGACACAGCCCTTCTGCTTGAAGACGGACACACGGAAGCGGGCAGCTTCCCCAAACGCAAAACCGTAGTCGGTTCCGCCTTCCTCCTGCAGCTCCTGCTGGCACCGATCAGGCGTGATGCTCTTCATCAGGGCAGTGGCGTCATCCGGTTCGAGCACCTTCGTCTCGAGCGAACGCAGATGGCCGTCGATCCGCAACACGGGAGGACGGCCCACACTGATGTGAATATCGGATGCGCCCTGCGTCACGCACGCCTGGAGGAGCCGGTCCATGTTCAAACTTGCCATTTCGTCATCGTCCTCAAAGGTTATTACTCAACAATCCCTTCGACTTGTGCATTCCGCGAGATCTCTTCGGCCGTCGACACTCCCTTGAAGACCTTGAGCACGCCATCGGCCGCGAGCGTGCGCATGCCGGCGGCCTGGGCCGCCGCCCGCAGTTCGCTCGTCGGAGACCTCTTGTAGGCGAGTTCCCGCAACTCAGGGGTCATTTCGACCATTTCAAAGATGCCCAGCCGGCCCTTGTAGCCGGTGTTATGACAGGCGGGACACCCGGCCCCCTTGTAGACCGGCCGCTTCTTGATTTCCGCCGGATCGATGCCCAAGAGCCGCAAGTGCTGCGGATTCGGATTCTCGTCCACGACCTTGCATTTCTTGCAGATCACGCGGATCAGCCGCTGGGCCATGATGGCCTGGATGGAGCTGGCGACCAAGAAGGGCTTGACGCCCATATCGATCAAACGTGTGATTGCGCTGCACGCGTCGTTCGTGTGCAGCGTGCTGAACACCAGGTGACCGGTCAGAGCGGCCTGGATGGCGATATCGGCCACTTCGTGGTCACGGATTTCACCGACGAGGATGATATTCGGCGCCTGGCGCAGCATGGACCGCAGAATGATGTCGAACGTCAGGCCGATTTCCTCCTTGACTTGGCACTGGTTCATGCCGGTGAACATGTACTCGACGGGGTCCTCGGCGGTGATGATTTTTTTGTCCGGCTTGTTCAGCTCCTGCAACGCGGCATATAGTGTCGTGGTCTTGCCGCTACCGGTCGGTCCGGTCACGAGAAAGATGCCGTTGGGTCGTTTGATGATGCCCTGGAACTGCTCGTAGTTGTCCTGCTCGAAGCCCAGCGACTCAATGCCGATGTTGACCGCGTCCGGCCGCAGAATACGCAATACGACGCTGGGACCGTGCACGCCCGGCAGGGAGGACACGCGGAAGTCGATATCCGAGCCGGCGATGTTCCGCTTGATACGGCCGTCCTGCGGCAGCCGCTTCTCGGCGATGTCCATGCCCGACAGAATCTTGAAACGGGTCACCAGCGGCGCCTGCATGTTCTTGGGAATGTTGTCTTTCTCGAGACAGACGCCGTCGACCCGGTACCGAATACGTACCCGGTCCGCCATGGGCTCGATGTGAATATC
Organism: Planctomycetota bacterium; assembly: GCA_025459125.1. Taxonomy (GTDB): domain Bacteria; phylum Planctomycetota; class Phycisphaerae; order Sedimentisphaerales; family Anaerobacaceae; genus PLanc-01. The sequence continues at coordinate 11,698 of JALORE010000169.1, forward strand.
GCTGGCCCGCATGTGGTAGGCGGTGTCGATAATGAGGTTTACCAGCCGGATGATGGGGCCTTCGTCGCCGGCACCGGCCGCCTGGATACGCATGGCCTCGGCCTGCAGCTCATGGCCCGCCTGGGCCAGTTCCGCGGCGGTCGCGTCGATACTGTGCTTGAGCCGGTCATCCTCCGGCGCCACGGTCTTGTCTTCCAGGGAGTTCTCGATGTACTCGCGAATCTTCTTCGGACTGGCGATGTGGCACTCCAGCTCCTTATTGAGACGCAGCCGGACGGAATCCATCATGTCCAGATCCATCGGGTCGCTGATAATCAGCCGCAGCCGGCCGTTGTTGACGCTCAGGGGCAGGATATTGTGCCGCTTGATCAGGTCTTCCGGGATGATCTTGACGGCATCCGGGGGAATCGTGACCTCTTCGAGGTCCACGTACTTCAGGCCGAATTGCTTGGCAATGGCCTTCGCCAGCGTCTCCTCGTTAATCAGGCCGAGTTCGAGCAGGACCTGGCCCAAGCGCTTGTTGCTCGACTTGGCCGTCTTGATGGCATTGATCAACGCCTGCTTTTCCACCAACCCTGCCTTGAAGAGGATTTCCCCTAAGTGCATGCGTTGTTTGGTCATACGAACCTCATGTGCTGCTGTCACAGGTCACGTTATTATATCACATTGGGGCTGGGCCTGTCAAATCCAGCCTCCGGCGCAGGATATTCAGCGCGGTCTGCGCGGCCCGCAAACGCACTGCACTTCGATCGAACGAAAAGACATGTCTCGACGTGTTCGTACCGTCCGCACTATCCACAGCAATGTATACCAATCCGACCGGTTTTTGTTCGGTGCCGCCGCCGGGACCGGCTATGCCGGTTATGCTGAGGGCATAGTCTGTGCCGGCTTTGCGGCGTGCCCCCCGGGCCATCGCCTCGGCCACGTGCTCACTGACGGCGCCAAATTCCTCCATCGTTTTCACGGGTACATCCAAGTCGTGCCTCTTGGCTTCGTTGCTGTAGGTCACCCATCCATGGGTGAAATATCGGCTGGAACCGGGGATATCCGTAATCAACTTGGCCAACAAACCGCCGGTACAGGACTCGGCCACGGCCAGAGTCCGGCCGGACCGGGCCAGTTGCTCGCCCACCACCTCGGCCAGGGTCTGGTCGTCCGTCCCATAGACCAGATCGCCCAGCACGGCACGCAGCGACTGCTCCTGGGCATCAGCCATTCGCATGGCATCTTCCGGCCGCTCCGCGGTCGCGACAATCTCCAGGGTAATCACGCCGGTGTGCACTGTGCAGTTGACCAGGGGATTACGTCCCCGCCGCATGGCGTCGCCCATCATCTCGGCAATCCGGGACTCTCCCGCCCCGAAGCACTTCAACCGTCGGACCACGAGCGTCTGCCCGGCGGTCAGCGGCTGCAGTTGCGGCAGCACCTTCGTATCGAGCATGTGCTTCATCTCGTCCGGTACGCCGGGCAGAGCGAACAGCCACTTCCCGCCCTTACGCGCCTGGATGCCGGGAGCGGTGCCTCTCTCGTTGTCGAGGACCTGCGCGCCCTGCGGGATACAGGCCTGGATAGAGTTCCGTCCGGGCATCTCCATCCCGCGCCGGTCAAAGAACTGCCGGATTCCCTCCAGCAACTCCTCACGGAGCACCAGCCCACCCCCCAGGAAACCGGCGAAGGCCTGTCGCGTCAGGTCGTCATCCGTCGGTCCCAGGCCCCCGGTGACCACCACGACATCCGCCTCACTCGCAGCCAAGGCCAAGGCTCGCTCGATCGCGTCCACTTCGTCGCAAACCGTGTGTACGCTCACTACGGGCAAGCTGATCGCACGCAGCTTTCCCGCGATGTACGCGGCGTTCGTATCGACGGTCCGCCCGTTCAGCAACTCGTTGCCGACACTGACGATACCGGCCTTCTGGATGTGTTCATCACCCACAGCGTCTGGTCCGTTTTGCACGGATTCCCTGCTACACATCGAGCATCGCCTTGACCACACCATCCTTGTATCCGGCCACGAGCTCGAAGGCCTCCTGGATCTGGTCCAGCTTGAACCGATGTGTCACCATGAAATCCCCGCGAATCTTCTGCGCGGCCACCAGGTCCATCGTTGCCTGGGTACAGCCATTCTGCCGGCGGATGTTGACGATCATGACTTCTTTGCGCCGTATCTTGTCGATGGACAAGGAGATACGGTCTTCCCGGGGGATGCCGACCAGGATCAGCTTGCCGCCGGGCCTGAGAAGGTCGACCGCCTGATCGATGGTCTCCTGCTGGCCGGCGCATTCGAAAACCACATCCGCTCCGAGCGGCAGCCGTGTCAGGAGACCCGCGACGACGTCCTCCTTCAGGGGATTGCCGACCCAGGTGGCACCGCCCAGGGTTGCCGTTTTCACCCGCGCGTCGATCTTCTCCGTCATGTAGCAGCTCCGCACGCCCTCGGCTTTGGCGCAGAGCATGCAGCTCAGGCCGATAGGTCCCGCGCCGAGGATGGCGATGTCGGCCGCCCGGGGCAGATGAGCCTGCCGGACTGCGTAAAAACCGATCGTCAGCGGCTCGCACAGGGCGCCCTGCTCCAGGGTGAGCTTGCCCTTGGTCGGCAGGCAGCAT
>JALORE010000170.1 GCA_025459125.1 Planctomycetota bacterium
CGCAGGATGGCGGTCACAAACGCCGGGATGGCGGCCGCGTACTGGCTGGCGGGGTCCTGGCCGGGCCCGAACACGTTGAAGTAGCGCAGGCTGATCGTCTGGAGGCCGTAGACCTGGGCGAAGACCGAGCAGTAGTACTCGCCGACGAGCTTGCCGACGGCGTACGGCGACAAGGGACTCGGCGCCATGGTTTCGACCTTGGGCAGCGCGGGCGTGTCGCCGTAGGCGGCGGAACTGGCGGCATAGACGAACCGCTTCACGCGGGCATCCCGGGCGGCCAGCAACAGGGTGAAGGTGGCATCGATGCAGTGCTGGTGCGTCAAGGCGGGCTCGTCCACGCTCCGCGGCACCGACGGCAGCGCCCCCTGGTGCAGCACCACGTCGATCCCCTGGACCACCGCGCGGGCCACCTCCGGCGCGCCCATATCGGCCTCGACAAACTCGATCCGGTCCATGATGGACGCCAGATTGGCGCGTTTGCCCGTCAGCAGGTTGTCCACGACCCGGACAAAACAGCCTTCCGCCACCAGCCGCCGGCAGATATTCGAGCCGATGAACCCGGCTCCCCCCGTCACCAGAAATCTCTCGGATTTATGATTTGCCATTTTCGACTTACGAATTAAAAGCTTCTATTTTCGATTCACGACGCCAGTTTGACCTCGGCGACAGATCCTAAACGCGAAATCATCAATCATCAATGATAAATCGTAAATCACCGGGCCCGTTGCGGCTTGAGGTAGCGGCGATAGGCGCGGAACTGCTGGCGGAAGTAGCCGCCTTTCATGGCCTCGGCGCCGAACAGGACGCAGCCGACGAGGTTGGCTCCGACTTCTTCCAGCTCGAAGATCGTCCGCTCGGCGGCCCCGCGTTTCGTCGTGGCGGCGTTGAGCACCAGGAGCGAAGCATCGGCGAGCTTCGCCAGAATCTTGGCGTCGCTGACCAGCAGCACGGGCGGGCTGTCGAGAATGACGCGGTCGTATTCCTGCACGGCGTGCTCGATCAGCTCTTTCATGCGTGGGCCGGCCAGCAGCTCCGCCGGGTTCGGCACCACGGGCCCCGCGACCATGAGGTCCAGGCCGGCCGTGCGGCTCGGCCGGATCGCCTGCGGGTAGGTGCACTCGCCCGCCAGGAAGCTCGTCAATCCGACCTGGCCCCGATCGTCGTCCTGTTCCGAAGAGAACGCGATGTGCAGGCTGGGCTGGCGCAGGTTGCCGTCGATCAGCAACACGCGCTCGTACTTGGCGGCAAAGGCCGCCGCCAGGTTGCAGGCCATCGAGGTCTTGCCGTCGCCGGCCTGTCCGCTGGTAATGAGCACGGTCTTGAACGGCTGCCCCGCGGACAACTCCAGATGCGTCCGGCAGCGCCGGTAGCTCTCACCCAGCAGGGAATCGGGCGCCTCCTGGACCACGTCGCACAGGGCGACATCGTCCACGGCGCGGTCTTCATAGGCGTCCGGGATCACGCCCAAAAGCGGAATCCGCAGGAAGCGGCGCACGTCGCTCGGCGTCCGAACGAGGTCGTTCAGCATCTCCACGAGCAGCGCCAGCGAGAGGCCCAGGATCAGCCCTATCAGGGTGCCGCCGGGCGCCCAGAGCAGCAGATTGCGCGAGAGCACCATCTCCAGCGGCTCCGGCGCCGGGCCGACTTCCTGCACTTTGGGCGTCTCCGGGTCTTCCAGCAGGATCCGGTACTTCTCGATCTGCATCTTGATCTGGTTGAGGGTCTCGATCCGCTCGTCCCGGACCTTGAGGACCCGCTCGTATTCGCTGCGCGCGTCGTCCAGCTTCTTCTGTTCCTCCAGGGCCGCCGTGCGCAGTTTCTGCAACTCCGCCAGCCGCTCTTCCAGAACGCGCAGCCCGTCGCGGGCGTTCAGGAGATTGGCCCGCCGGGTCTGCTCGGCGATTTCCTGGCGGCGCTGCTCGCGTTTCGCCCGGGTCTCCCCGATCTGCTCCCGGGTCTTGAGGACCTGGCGATGCGTCTCGCCGAACTTGGTGAGCCAGCCTTGGAGCTGCGCCTCCAGCACCGCCAACTGCTGGGCCAGGGCGACCATCACCGGGTCCTGCTCGACCACCTGCCGGATCTGCGCGGTGATCGGGCCTTCCGCCAATTGTCGGAGGTTGCCCATCTCCGCCTCAAACTGCCGGATCGCCAGGCTCAGATCGCTCTCCTGGCGGTCCAGATCATTCAGGCGCAGCGTAATCGTATGCTGGAAGTAGCGTCCCGCGGGCCGATCGAGATCGGTGATCCCGGTGCGGCGCGTCACGTTCGCCAGATCCGCCTCGCTCTGGCGAATCTCCTGCTGGACGGCGTTCTGCCGCTGCGTCACGTCGGCCAGCTTGTCGCGGACGTCCCCCTTCTCGGTCTCCGCATGCCGGCTGATGAACAGGTTGACCATCTGGTTGACGAGCAGCGCCGCCTCGCTCGCACCGCCGCACGTCATCGAGACCTGGATATGCTCCGCCTCCCGGTGCGGAAAGGCCACCAGGTTCCGTTCCAGGTAGCGCAGCGCCTTGACCGCATCGCCGTTCATCGTCTGGCGGTACCACTTCGTGGCGCGCACCTCGTCCCGCTGCAGCAGGCTCTGCAGGCTGCTCTGGCTCTTCATCAGGTTGGCGAGTGAGACGCGATGGCCGTAGCGGATATCCTGCTGGACCTGGGCGACCACGATGTTCATGGGATCGGTGTCGATGGGCGGCAGGACTTTGATGGCGGTCTCGGCCCGGTAGAGGGGCAAGTAGCGATGGACGAGGTACCAGCCACCGGAACCGGCCGCCCCGCCGAGAACGACCATGAAGAAAGTGAGCCAGAGGTGCCGGCGCAGCATGCCCAGGGCCTCCTTCGGCGTCAGGGCCGCGTCGGAGGCGCTGGGCGTGCCGCGTGCTTTCGGCATCCTGCCCGCAACCGTCGGGTCACTCTTCATGTTGCTCTCCGATCATCCGCGCGGCGCGCCGCACGGGTCCGGCGTCCGCGCTCGCGTTACGGCGCGAGGCGTTCGAGCGCCGCCTGGAGCCGGCGCCGGACGGGCTCGGGCAACGGGTCCCGCCCCGCCGCCAGCGCACGACGATAGGCGTCCAGAGCCACAGCCCGGTCGCCCAACGCTTCCTGCACCAGGCCCAGATGTTCGTAGACATCGATCGGCACCGTCCCCCGGACTTCATACTTCTGGAGCGCCGTCGCCAGCGACTGAGCGGCCTGGGCGTGCTTGCCGTTCTTATAAAGCACGTAGGCATAGGTATCCAGATAAGTGACCTCATCCGGATTCAGCTCAAGGGCCGTCGCGGCATACCCCAGCGCCTCGGCGAGTTTTTCATCGTTCTGGGCCAGCAGGTACGCCAGATTATTCAAGACACTGCTGTTTTTCGGCCATTTGACCCGCAGACTTTCGTAAACCGCGACAGCCTGCCGGAGGTATGTTTTATCCGACGTGACGTTGTAGGCCATGGTGAGCGCCTGGGCCTTGGCCGCGGCATGCTCCAGGCCGGCATCCGTCTCAGGCCCGGCGGCCGCGATGCTCCGGTCCAGCAGCTCGAGCGCCTGTCGGAAAGCGGTCTGCGCGATCGTCGCGAACGCCCTTTGCCTCGCCGCATCCGTCGCGGCCTGCGCCACCCGCGTGGCCAAGACGCCCAGTTTCACCGCGTTGTCCGCTCCCGGAGCATTCGCCTGGATCGTCTGCCGCAGGGCCACCGCCTTCTCCGGCTCGTCGGGGCTGATAAAATCGACGTACGCGTTCAACAGGCCGATGTCGCGCGGGTCGAGCTGGACCGCGTGTTCCAGGGCCTGCTGCGTCTCCTGCCTCTGCTCGGGAGACAAAGGGTCGCCCACTTTGCTGTTGCGGGTCCACAAAGCCTTGGCCAGCACCTTGGCGGCCATGAGGTCCATCGGGTTCAGATGCGCCGCCCGGCGGGCATCGTCGACCGCTTCCTGGTCTTTGCCCAGCGCCGCCTGGACCTCGCTGCGAAGCACGTAGCCATAGGAGAAGACCGGCCGCTGCTGGAGACCTTCGTTCAGATGCGTCAGAGCGAGGCCGTATTCCTTCTTGGCGGAGGCCAGGTTCGCCGCGAACACCCGGCCGCCGCAGCCGTCAAGATTCTCGCGCCTGGCGGTCTCGGCGATGCGGCTCGCCAGCGTCCAGTCCTCGCGGGATCGGGCCACGTCAAAGAGACGCTCCGCCGCCACACGACGGGGGTGTGGCGACCCGGCGGTAGTGTAGGCCGGTATCGCCGTATCGCGGGCGGTGGCGTCCAGGACACTTTGCAGCTGCGATATCGCCCGGTCCGGCTGCTGTGCCAGCAGGTAGAACTGTCCGAGTTCCAGGCTCCGGCGGATCGGATCGGACAACGCCCGGGCCGCCTGCTCCTGAATCTCCCGGCGCCGAGACGCCGGGCAGTTCCGCGGGTCCGGCTCCGATAGAAGCCTCTGATAGAACAGAGCCGTGACATTCTCCGGCGTCCCCTTCAGAAACGCCGCGACGATCGTTTGCGCGGTGCCCGTCTCCCCCTGCGCCAGCAGCGCCTCGCAGAATTGGGCCAGATAGCTCTCCCCTGGCATCTGGGGGGCGGTCTGCAACAGCCGCTGCAGGAGCCCGGCCTGGCGCTGCCAGTCGGCCGGCGCCGGCAGGCCCCGGGCCCGGCCCAGATCCAGACGGAGCATGAGCGCGTTGGGGTCGTCCAGGTCCAGCCGGGCGAGACCTTCCTCGGCCTCCGCGAGGCGGCCTTTCGCCAGCAGAGCCTTGATCCGCAGCGCCCGGCTGCGACGATTGCCTCCGAAGCGTTCTTCGAACAGACCGGCGGTGCCCAAGGCCCCGTCGTGCGAACCGACGCGCAGGAGGGCATCCCCGTAGTCGAGCAGCGCCTCCGGTTTGACGTGGACGACTCCGGCGTTCAAGGCCGTCGCCAGAAAATCGACCACGGCCCCGATCTCGGCGGTCGGCTCGAAGAGCTTCGCCAGGGTGTACGCGAGGAACGGGTCGCGCTGCTCGGGAGGATTGGCCGCCTGAATTTGCTCGTAGGCCGCGTAGAGATTCCGAATCGCTTCGCCCGGTTGCCCCTGCGCCAGATCCAGCATACCCTGCCACTTCCGGACCTCGGGATCCTCCGGGCTGCTGCGAATCTGACCGATGTCGTGCACCGCCTTCTCCACGCGTGCGAGAAGCCCTTTCCTGGCGGGGTCCGACACAGGCAGGGCGAGAATCCGCTCGACACAACACTTGGCCAGCAAGCCACACAGCGACAGCCGATTGAGGCGGTGGGCGAACTGCATGGGACCCGGCACATCCTGGGCCGTGGGCCACTGCAAAGCCTTCTCCGTCAGCTCGATCGCCTGGTCCAAGGCGGCCACGTCATCGTAGACGGAGTATTGGCGGTAGTAATAGCTGGCCGTCTGCAGTGCGTACTGGGCGTTGCCCTTGTCGTGCATCGCAGCCTGCTCGGCGGCCCCGATCGCCTGCTGCAGTCTCTGTCTTCCGCCGGCGGAATCCAGGTAGCCCGCCCACAGGGCCTGGAACTGTCCGACGGCGGCAAAGACCGGCCCGCTAGTGGGAAACCTTCGGGCCAGGGCCTCGAACTGCGGCTCCAGCGTCTTGATCTGGTCCCGTGCCGCCGTGATGCCGGACCGCTGCGCGGTCGCGAGTGTTCGCATCAGCACGTTGATGTGCGCTTCAGGCGCGTCCCCGGCGGCGTGCACCGCCTCTGCCAGCAACTCATCCGCCCGTCGCTCGGCGGCCTCCTTTTCGTCCTGGTTGCCCCGGGCCGCAGCCGCCTCTCCTTCCCGGAGGAACACCTCGGCCAGATAGCGGTAGACCTGGGCATTGTTCGGATCGACTTTCCGGGCCTCCTCCAGAGCACCGCGGGCCTCCTGGAGCAACGCGCCGGGTGACGCGACCGCCCCCAGGCGGGCCAGCTCGAACGCCGCCCGACCCTGGACGAAATGCAGATGAGGTCCGAGCCGCGGGGCGCCGCGGCTCCAGATGCGATCCGGAACGGCCCCGAAGGCCGGCTCCCACCGGGCCCTCTCCTCCTGAGCGAGGCCCGCTTTCTCGATGATCTCCATCGTCTTTTTCGCCTGCGACAGCACCTCCTGCCAGTACCCGCTGATGCTCCGTCCCGCGTCGCCCAAGCCGTCGGCCTGAACGTAGCCGTATTTGAGTTGCCCGAGCCGGGCCTTGAGGTTCTGCGGTTCCAGCGTGGCGATCTGCGCCCAGCAGCCGAGAACCTTGTCCCATTGCCCCAGTTGGCGGTACGCCTCGGCGAGCTTGAACAGCACGTCGATCCTCTCCGGCGGCGCTTTCATCAGGCCGTAGGCACGCCGGTAATTCTCGCCGGCCGTGCGATAATCGCGTGCGGCCGCGGCGGCATCGCCCTCCGCGAGGTAGAGAGCCGGGTCGCGGTTCAGCCGCAGAATCATCAGCACGACGGCCAGCGTGAAGATCAGGAGCACCGTCGTGCCCATCAACGCGACCTTACGGTTCAGACGCCTTCTTCTCGCCATGAGGTTTCCCTGTCATTCCAGATCGGGCCAGTGCTCCTGCTCCAGCAGGGGCAAGAGCACGCCCAGCAGCTTCTCACTTGCCGCGGCCGCCGCCTCTCGGGCAGGAGCCGCCGGCGCTTGATTGAAGACCAGCTCGATTTTGCAGAAGTATGCCTGCCGGCGGAACAGGCCCTGATTGAGAGCCATCCGCGCTTCGTCCCGGCTGCCGGCATACTCACCGCTGACGCGAAACAGATACAGCACGGGAAACTGTGTCGCCGCCGGGCCGATGTCCGGGGTCGTCTTTTCGAACAGCAGGTAGCGTCCCGGGATCATGTGCGGGTCGTCCGACGCGCCCACGCGAAAGGCCACGGCGCTGGTCGCCAAGCGCTGATAACCGCCCCCGGTATAGCACTCCTCAGGCACGTGCGGCACCCGGTCCGGCCGGCGATAATACGTGATGAATAGCAGCAGCTTGCGCACGGGGCTCTCGAACGACTCACGCGGGTCCTCCAGTCGCCATTGGATGTAGTCCTCGGTCCCGAGCGAGCGGCGGAGGTCCTCATTTTCAATGGGGATTCTCGCGGTGACCTGGTACGGCGCGAGCCTGGACTCATCCAGGGTATCGAGGGGCTTCTTCAGGGGTAAGGGCTCCTTCTGCAGATACACGCCCAACCACCGAGTCGCCAGGGACATTCCGATCCCGGCGAATGCCAGCACGGCGGCGCAGATCAGGAACGCCGGCTCCCGGTACACTGCGAGATTGTGCCGCTGCTGGCTCATGAAGCAGATCGCTTTCGGTGAACCACGCCGTCACGGTCGTTCTCGTCCTCTTCGACGAACAGGCGCGCCATGAACCCGGCGAGCAATTCATAGAGCCCAAAGGCCAGGGGCAGCATCGCCAGCCCGAGCAGATCATGGTACACGCCCTGGGTGTACTTCGGATCGGCCAACACAGAGAGAAACCCGGTCGCCGTCACCCGCACGACATTGCAGAGAATCGCGATCGGGACCGTGCTCAACAGCAGGACCGCCCGCTGCCACGGGGGCCGGGCATGCAGATAGGCCATCGCGACGCCCAGGGCCAGGAAGGCCATCAGCAGGCGCATCCCGCTGCAGGCCTCCGCCACGTTCAACGCCGGCTCCAGGCGCTGACCCCGGTAGACGATTTCGATGACCGCGCCGCTGGTCGTCGCGTCGAGGTCGGGAACCAGATTGAGAAACGCGGTCGCCGCCACCGCCGACAGGTGCCGCAGGGGGAGGGTCAGACCCACGTAGTAGCGTCGCGGCACCGGAATCGCAAAGACCAGGAACGCCAGCGGCAGCCAGGTGAGGCGGACGAGGCGCCATCCCCACAGGAAGAGGACCACCGCTCCCATCGCTGCCAGCAGGGACAGCGGCCGGAGGTAGGCATATCCCGCGGGGCTGACCACATTGAACGCGTAGACCGCCAGGACCAGTACCAACAGGACCAGGCCCAGGTAATTGGCACGCGTCTGTCCCGGCTGCAAGGGCGCCGGCCGATGGCCTCGGAGCCGTTCCAGCAGCGGATCTCGGACTTGCTCCAGGCTAAGAATGTCCTGCTTCCTCTGATGAAGAAAATAGAGGCTGAACAGCGGAACCAGAAAGCCGTGCGACCAGTTCGGGTCCGTCAGCCAGATGCGCACGGTCTGCATAATCTCTGTGCGAAAGAGAAAACCGAGCAATCCCGCCAGGATGGTAATCTTCACCAGGTGGTGCCGGCCGATATCCCGCCAGCGCGGCTGGTGCGTCCGCTGGACGATGGTCAGGGCGTGAGCCATACCCCCGCATGCCCCCTAGAGGTTACGGAACCAGGGGAACCCCGTGCCGTAGTCGATGTCGGCGAAATTCCGGTCGTATACGAACCCGAAGCCGTAGGTGGCCCGGAAGGCATTCCGCAACACCGCCCGCCAGCGGGACGTCGGATGGGTCCCCACGTTGATCAGGTCGTTCGGCTTGATGAAGAAGTCGGGTTGTTCCCCGCTGGCGACCTTGTCCAGATCGACCATGACGATCTCCTCGCGCGCCGTGCCGATCCGCCGGGTGACCTCGACGTTCTTGGGCCAGGCCAGAGGACCGAGGCCCCCCGCCGCCGCAATCGCCATCTTCAGCGTCATCGGCCGGCCGGTGATGTCGATGTACCCGCTGCGGTTGACGTTGCCCATGATGGCGAATTCGCCGATGATATCAACCGGAACGTGAATCGTGTCGCCCGGTTTGATGACGATGTTGTAACGCGGATCGCCTGCCAGCAACTTGTCGGCCGGGACGCGAATCAGGCGGGTCTGGATAGCTTGTTCCCACGCATCGTCCAGCGGGACCGTGTCCGCGGGCACGCGGGACGCAGCCCGGGGGGGACGGGGCGGAACGAGCATCTCCTGCTTCTCGCCCGTCGTCTCCGGAACCGCCGGAACCCGGGGCTTCTGTTCCGCGAGCGTGCTCTTGGTCGTCTGGACCCAGCGGCCATCGCGGAAGACCCATTCGAGGCCTTCGCCTGGCCCGGCCTGGGCGGATGTGCTGCGGAATCCCGGAGGAGTCGGCGAACGGCTCTGCCCATCCGTGACGACCACCTGGACCCATTTGCCGTCGCGGAAGACCCATTCGACTCGTTCCTGGGCCCGGGGCTCGGCAGCCGGCTCGGCCGGTGTGGCCGTGCCGAACTCCACCGGCGACGGCACGATCTCCGCGGAAGCAATCCTCCAGGGATCCCCCATCGACGGCGTCAGCACGCGCAGGCCGTCGGGCAGGACCGACGCGGTCACGCTGTTGTCCCCCACGGTGCCAGGCAGAAGGCCGGCCACCTTCTCGCTCTGCGGCCAGGTGTGCTGCGCCCGTGGCGCGATCAACTCGAACATTTCCCGTTCCGTCTCGAACCTCTGGGCGGGCTCCTTGGGCTCCGGGATGTCCCTTCTTACCTGCGGCGGGCGGCCCCCGGTCAGAGGTGGGGAGGATGTGGTCGTCGTCGGCCGAGGGGCGGCGGTTCGCCCGGCGCGGGATTGCGAGCCCGGTTCGAGCAAGTCGAGTTCCGGCAGCGGTTGCGCCGGCGCCGCATCTGCCGGCGCTGTCCCATCGCCGCGCCGGGAGACGTAGACGTAGCTGACGTTGAACTGCATCTGGGCCCCGGCTGTCGCCAGGGCGTCGGCCAGACGGAAGTCATAGCGGGGGATCAGGTACCGGCTGGGACGTGCCACCGCGTTGCCCAGGATCGAGAACGTCCGCTGCTGCGAGTCCAGCAGGGTCACCGTGACGGACGGATTCCGCAGCACGTTGGGCGACAAGACCCGTTTGATCTCGTCCTCCAATTGCCTTTCGGTCAGCCCCGCCGCCGCCAGGACGCCCACGTCGGGAATCGAGATCTTGCCCGTCTCCGAGACGATGTAGTCGTTGACGACCGGCACGCCCTCCTGGAACAACTCGAAAACGGAGATCCGCACGAGATCGCCCGGTCGCAGGGCATAGTCTTCCTTGATCGCCACAATATCGCCCGGCCGGGGCTCCTGACCGCTTTCCCACGCGACGGGATTCTCTTCCGCCACACCGAGCGAGTTCAGAATCACGTTCACCGCCGGTGTGGGCCGGAAACGCCCGATCTGAGCCGGGTCCAGGACCTTGTTGTTGCACCCGGCCAAGACCGCACCCAGGGCACAGAGGGTGAGCCCCAGCGCGGTTCTGCGACTGCTCAAACCACAAATAGCGAAGCGCAAATCGTCCATTCTCAGGCTTTATCGGCTCCGCACTTTGAATGCTTAAGTTTTGGCCCGCCGCAAGGTGCGGATAATAGCGAATCGCGGAGGGAGACGTCGGCGCCAACCTGCACACGACACCCCCCTGATTAGTGCGGAAACCCGTTTTCAATACTGAGATCGCCGTTTCGGGCGAGCACCAGAGACATTGCCAGCGCCGCTTGGATCTGGCATACTATGCTCGGCGCCAAACCCTTGATGAAAGGGCGACTCATGACAGTCCTGACTTCAACCCGGCCGGACCGACGTGCGGCGGGCGACAGCGGATTCACCCTCATTGAATTGCTGGTGGTCATCGCGATGATCGCCCTGCTGACGGCGATCCTCATCCCGGCCTTGAACATCGCCAAGCAGCAGGCGGGTTCCTCCGTCTGCCTGAGCAATGAAAAGCAGGTGGTGCTGGCCTGGATGATGTACGCCGAGGACAACGACTACCGCCTGTGCGGCCCGATGACCGGCATCCCCGGCAGTCCGCGGTTCGATTGGGTGGGACCGCCCCGGGACCTCATGACCGGCGCCGCGAAGACTTCCAACTTCGTCGCGGAAGAGGAAATCCGCGGCATCGAAACGGGCACTTTGTTTCCTTACTACAAGAACGCCAAGCTGATGAACTGCCCCACCGACAAGCGTTGGGTACGGACCCCGACGTACCCCGGCTATGGCGGCACCGGCGGCTACCGCACGTACTCGCTGCCCTATCACCTCGGTGCGCCGGCGTCCGAGTTGACCAGCCGGTACGGGGCTGCGGCCGGCTCCGACCGGATCGTCCGCATCACGGAAATCCGGAATCCCGCATCGACCTATGTCCTGGTCGAAGAGAACGACAACCGGGACTACAACATGGATGCCTGGGCCTTCGACCCGTACAAGTTCATCCTGATCGACACCATCGCGGTCTTTCACAACAACATCACCATGTTCGGTTACGCCGACGGCCACTCCGCCAAGAAGACCTGGGACGATCCGCGCACGCAGCGCTGGTCCAACGAAATCCGCAACGGCACCCGTTATCCGGACATGACCGGCTTGAGCGACGCCGACAACGTCGATATCCGCTGGCTGGCCACGCATTATCCCCGCCGGCATTGACGCACGACGCCTCACGACAAAAACGGTTGTCACTGTCGTTCTCCCTTGCCTCTCCCGTCCCCCTCCGGCATAATCGTGTCGTCAATCTCCTGGTATCGTGGGAAGAGACATGCCTACCATGAAACGGATGCTTGTTATCGCGATCCTGGTGGCAGCCCCTTGCGGGTGTGCCACGACGCCGAAAGCCCCAGCCGGGCGGTCTTGGGGGGAGAGAACGCCCGTGTTCAGCGTGACGCAGGTGCTTCCTCCCACGGTTCTTGAGGGGGCCAACTACCGGCTTTCCGAAGACGTTTCGGTGCAGGAATACCACTATGTGTTCACGGTCCAGTCGGACTTCGGCGAGATCACCGCCCAGGGGCGGCCGATGCTCGGCCTGCGGTTGCGCGAGCTGCAAGCGCTTGCCGCCGCCCGGAAGGTGGACCGGTATCGACTGCTGGTCGATGGCATCCTCACGCCGCTGAAGAATACCGGCAAGGGACTGGATCTCATCCTCCATGAGCCACTCGAATCGCTCGAGGCGGTTCCCGAAGGCCTCGGGCTCATCGTCGACCAGTATGCCGATCCCGCCGATCGGCGGGCGGGCCCTCCCGCGCGCCGGAAGCTGGCCACCGAACTCAATTGCGACCCGGAGACGCGCAATCCCGTGTTGAAGAAGCTGCTGGACGAACTGTCACTTTACGCGGTGGGGGGAAGTCTTCTCACGGAAGGCGGCATGTATTTCCTGCCCGTCTGGGGCCTGGGCGCGCTCCCCATGACGGCGCAAATGAAGGAACTGCTGGTCAATAGCCCACCGAGCGCGATCAACCGGCAGATCGAGAAGGAGCTCGAAACCGCCGGGGTCGAGAGTTCTGTCCGATCTCGATTCCGCTACTCGACGGCGTTCACCACAGTGCAGCGTCTCCAGCTCATGGGACAATTCCGGGCCCTGGAGGGCGTGGAGAATCGGGTGGCTCTCCTCGAGGTGGCCGCGAACGCACACAACGAGGCCGAGGCCCTCAGCGCCATCCGCAAGGGCCAGATGCTGGTCGACCTGCGCGGGCGAGAGGCGCTCCGGCTCCTGGAGTCTCTCGGGTGGCTGCCCCTGGCCGTGCTCAGCAATGGAACCCATGTCCTGATCTGCCCCTACGATTACCTGCGCACCACGGACGAGGTGAACAACTATGTGAACGCCTACGCGGCATCCCATCCCAATGTCACGACCGTGCTGGTAGCCGCCGGACGCGTATCGCCGGGCGTGCGGAAGACGATGGAGTCGGCTCACATCGGGATCGTCGAAGAGGGGATGGAATTGGGCGATCAGGGACCGCGTGCCGACGAAGGATGAGACAAAGGAGCCGGGGACTGAACGTGAAGGCCGGGGTGTTGCTCGCCGTACTGCTGGGACTCAGTGGCTGTGGGAGATGGTGTGACGCTCCCGAAAGGGACGGCACCGCGACCGAACCACGGCACCGGGTGATTGTCTCGACGGATATCGGCGGCACCGATCCGGACGACTTCCAGTCGATGGTTCATCTCTTGCTCTATGCCGACCGCTTCGACCTCGAAGGGCTGATCTCGTCCCCCTACGGCCCGGGCCGCAAGGAGCACATTCTCCAGGTCATCGATCTCTACGAACGCGACTACCCTCACCTGGGCACGCACTCCGACCAATATCCCACGCCCGCCGCCCTGCGGGCCATCACGAAACAGGGTGCCGTCGACGGCGCGGGCTGGGAGGGATTCGGGGCGCCGACGGAAGGCTCCGACTGGATCGTCCACTGCGCCCGGCGGGAAGATCCCCGGCCGCTGTGGGTCCTGGTATGGGGCGGGATCGAAGATCTCGCTCAGGCGCTGCGTGATGCGCCCGAGGTCCTGCCGAAGCTCCGCATCTACTTCATCGGCGGCCCGAACAAGAAGTGGAGCGTCGACGCCTATCAGTACCTCGTCACGCACCATCCGCAGCTTTGGCTCATCGAGGCCAACGCCACCTATCGCGGCTGGTTCGTCGGCGGCAACCAGACGGGCGAATGGGGCAACAAGGCCTTCGTCGCTGCGCATATCGCCGGCCACGGCGCCTTGGGCAGTTTCTTCGCGACCCACCTCGGCGGCACCCTCAAGATGGGTGACTCCCCTTCCGTCGCCTACCTCCTGCACGGCACGCCTGCCGACCCCGCGCAACCAAGCTGGGGCGGTCGCTTCGTCCGCGCCTGGGAGCGCCCCCACAGGATCTTCCCCCGCCTCACGACCGCCGCGGACCAAATCGAGCAGTTCGGCGTCTTCGAGCTGGCCCTGCCCCTGGGCGCCCCGGCGCCAACACAACCACAAGCCCGCCTGGTAATCGAAAACCAGGAGTCAACGGGCGCAGTGGACGCGAACGGTGTCATGCGTTTTCGCTTCGCCCCCAAAGATGCCAAGACCTACACCTACACGGTCCGCAGCAACGTCCCCACCCTCGACGGCAAGACCGGCGCTCTGACCTCCGTCCGTCCGGCGCCGAACGCCGCCGAGCACCCCTCGCCCCGCCTGCCCCACTGGTGGACCGATGATCCCGCCCCGCCGTTCGCCGAGGGCCCGCACATCGGCGCCAAAACGGTAAGCCAGTGGCGTGAAGCCTTCCTGCGTGACTTCGCCGCCCGCCTGGACCACTGCCAGCTGCCCAACGACAACAGCAACACAGACCGTCGGCAACAGGATTGTCCGCCTGCACCGTGAGCCAGGGCCGGAATCGGGAAGACCAAACCGTCTCCCGACCAATTCCTGCCTTTGTCCCCTTTCTCCCCTACGAAACGGCTATGCATTCGCAGGCCATGTATGTCCTCAGTGCGATAGGTCGTGAAGGTAAACGGATGCGGATTACAGGCGCTGCTATGCCCGGCGAAGACAAGCCCATTGATCCTCTCCCGGGCGAATTCAGATCGCCTGAAGAGGCGGCGGAGTTCTGGGACACGCACAACGTCACCGACTACGAAGAATTCCTGGAACCCGTCGAAATCGACGTGG
>JALORE010000171.1 GCA_025459125.1 Planctomycetota bacterium
AGATGCGCATAGCGGGTAAAGAGCGTCTTTTCCGTCAGCTTCTGATTGGTGGCCTTGGCAATGCCGAAGTCGATGACCTTGGGGACAGGCTTACCGTCGTGGTGCGTAACCATCACGTTCGAAGGTTTAAGATCTCGGTGGATGATACCCTTCTGGTGAGCGTGCTGGACCGCGTGGCAGACCTGCAGGAACAGGGCCAGCCGGTCTTTGGTACTGAGGCGGTTCTGTTCGCAGTATTCGGTGATAGAGACGCCTTGCACCAATTCCATGACAAAGTAGGGCCGGCCGGTCTCGGTGGCGCCGCCGTCGAGGACCTTGGCGATACAGGGATGGTCCATAAGGGCCAGGGCCTGCCGCTCGGCCTCGAAGCGGGCGATGACCTGTCTCGTATCCATGCCCAGCTTGATGATCTTGAGGGCCACCTTGCGGCGGATCGGCTCTTGCTGCTCGGCCATGTAGACGACTGCCATGCCGCCTTCGCCGATCTTTTCCAGGAGCTTGTATCGCCCAATCACCGTGCCGGGGCCCTCCGACAAGGGGGACATATCGATGGTCTCGTCGCCACCCAGGGCTGGGACCTCCAGGAAGTCGCCGGCCTCCTCATGCGCGTGCAGCAGGGCCTCCACCTGGGCTCGCAGAGCAGTGTTCCCGGCGCCGATGCGGGCCAGGTACGCCTCCCGTGCCGGCCCGGGTTCTGTGCCCAGGGCCGCGTGGTAGATTGCTTCGATCTCTTTCAAGGTCGGCGGCACGGTGGCTCCTTCGATTCTGTCTTCGTACTCCAATGCGAATTCCGAGTCGGAACCGACTCACGATAATTTGAAGAGACTGGGAAAAACTTGTTCGGGGGAGCGGACCTACGAACCCCGGCGCAGTTCGTGGAAAAGCCAGGCCTTGGCAAAGGACCAGTGACGGATGGCGGTTGCCCGCGAGATCCTCAGCGCCTGGGCCGCCTGGTCAATGCTCAACCCGGCAAAGAAACGCAACTTGACCAGGTCCCCCTTCACGGGGTCCTCGGCGGCGAGTCTCGTGAGGGCTTCATCCAGTGCGACCAGATCGTCCGACGCCGTGGGAACGGCCGGCTCCACCGCGTCCAGATCGAGGCTGCAACGCCCCCCGCCGTGCTTCGGGCTCTTCTTGCGGCGGGCATTCTCGATCAGAATCCGCCGCATGGCTTCCGCCGCGGCCGCGAAGAAGTGGCCGCGGTTCTCCCAGCCTTGGGGTTCGTCCCCGACCAACCGCAGGTACGCCTCATGCACCAGGGCCGTGGCCTGGAGGGTTTGGCCGGGAGTCTCATGGGACAGCTTCTGGGCCGCCAGGAGTCGGAGCTCCTCATAGACCAGCGGCAAGAGTTCGTCCGTAGCGTGAGCCTCCCCCCGTTCAATGGCATTCAAGATGCGTGTGACATCACTCATGCCGTACCAGCCTGGAACAATGAAATATAAGAGCAATGGAATGATGGGCGGGTAGGGTGGATCGCCGACCCCAGCATTCCACTATTCCATTACTCCCCGTAGGGTATTCTCCCCGACATGAGGCGGCTTTTCAAGCATCTTGGTGCGGCCCGGCTGATTCATGACTTCTCACGTCAAACTTCCCACTTCCCACTTCAAACTTCCTTTCGGTCGGCTATAATCTCGTCGAATGTCAGCCAAGCAGTGTCAATCGGCGATGATCGGCGTACTGCTCGTGCTGCTTGAGGTCACCGGTCGCGTGGCTGCCGGCCACGCGCTGGGGCCCAACCCGGGGGGGCAGCAGGACGTGCCTTCTCTGCGCCCGGAACGACCCGCACCGGACCTGCGTCTGACGACCGGCACACTTCTGACGGAGCGGGTAGCCCCGGGACAGCATCTCCTGCTGTGCCAGGACGGTTTCTCGATGACGGTGGCCGGCCGACAGTACACCAGCCGGCGCGGCCTGGTATGGATCGCGCCGCGCGCGGGCGAAGCGCCGGGCGGCCCGAGTCGGGGCTATCACCTCCAGGTGTATCTGGACGGGCGGGTCTCGAGTCGCGGGATTGGCGCGGCGCGGGCGGACGGCTTGGAGGAGGTCACGCTCAAACGGGACCGCGTTCTGGCTGTCAGGATGAGCATCGACGGCGAGGTGTTCGTCACGGCCGATAATCATGAGACGGGAGACCCCTGGACACGGCCTCTGTACCAGGAGGCGATCGCGGGGTTCAAAGGGGCCGGCTGGCGGCTGCCGCCCAGGCCCAGCTCGGCGGGCGGGCCTGCGGGACCCCCAACGCGGCTGGTCACGTTGGGGAAGCCCTCCGCCCCGGCGGGCGCCGCCGAGCCCAACCGGCCGGGTTCGGGTTATACCATCAACCTGGCGCCGCTCACCGACGTGGCCCCGAAGCTGGAACGGCAGGTCACGGAGAATGGGGATGAGATCACGACCCTGATTGGGCGAACCTATCTCTGGTGGGAGCAACCCCGCGACGGGGAAGGCCGGGCGCCCGAGCTGCTCGAGGTGGAGGCGGACAGCTTCGTCATGTGGCGCCGGGCGGCCGGGGCCGGAGCGAAAGGAGCGGACCTCCTCGCGGCGCGGATGGAAAATGTCAGCGAAATCTACGTGGGCGGGGACGTCGTCTTCCGGCAGGGGCCGCGGACCATCTCCGCGGACGAGTTGTACTACGACCTGCGCCAAAAACGCGCGGTCGCCACGAACGTCGTGATGCGGTCCTTCGATCCGGTGCGCAATATCCCCATCTACCTCCGGGCGGAACAACTGCGGCAGGTGGATGAGAATCGGTACGAGGCGGACACCGTGGTCGTGACGACCAGCGAGTTCTGGACCCCGCAACTATCCCTCCGGGCCGCGCATGTCCGCATCAATGATGAGACAGCCGAGACGGAGCTGGACGAGACGCCCCCCGCGCCCGAGGCGGTCGATGCGGCCGACAGTGCCTCCGACTTCGAGATGCGGAAGGTCCGGCTCAAGTACGGCAACCTGACGGTCTTCGCCTGGCCGGTGCTTCGGGCCAACCGCCAGAGGCCGGATGTGCCGATCCGGAGTGTCCGCGTCGGGTATGACAGCACCTACGGCAGTACCGTCGAGACCCGGTGGTATCTGAACCGGCTGCTCGGCCTGCGCGAGCCGCCCGGCACGGAGAGCACGCTGGCCCTGGATTACTACGGCAAACGCGGTCCCGCGGGCGGCGTCGAGATCACGTATGAACGGGAGAACTACTTCGGCTCGCTGCTCGGCTATGTCATCGACGACCACGGACTGGATCGCCTGAGCCGGACGCGCCGGGACATCGAGGTGCCGGAGAACCTGCGGGGCCGCCTGCGGCTCCAGCATCGGCACTACCTGCCGTACGGCTGGCAGTTGACGGCCGAGGCCAGTTACCTGTCGGACGAGAACTTCCTGGAGCAGTTCTACCCCACGGAGTACAACGTCGGCAAGGAGCAGGAGACGCTGCTGTACCTCAAGCGCATCCAGGACAACTGGGGCTTGGCCTTCCTGGGCAAGGTGCGCACCATCGACTTCTTCGATCAGGTGGAGGAACTGCCGTCCGCCGAATACCACCTGACCGGCCAGTCGCTGTTCGACGATCGGTTCACGTTCTTCAGCGACAACCAGGTGAGTCAGTACCGCTACCGGGTCCGCCGGGAGAACCCCGCGCGGGGACCGGAGGATCTCTTCCTGTTCACGGGCACGCGCAACGAGCTGGACCTGCCGCTGGCGGTCGGCACGACGAAGGTCGTGCCCTTTGTGGCTGGGACGTTCGGCTATGACGACGGGGCGGGCTTCCGCGCGGCCCTGGACGAGGAGCGGGTGACTCCGGAGAACGCGGTCGGGATCGGCGAAGCGGGCCTGCGGATGTCGCTGCAGCCGTACTGGGCGGTGTACCCCGAGGTCCGGTCGCGTCTGTGGGACTTGAATCAGTTCCGCCATGTCCTCGCGCCCAGCCTGACCGCGGTGGGGTATGCCGCCAGCGATGTCGTGGCCGATCAGCGTCACACGCTGGACCTGCAACTGGCCCAGCGCTGGCAAACGAAGCGGGGGCCCGCCGACGACCCGCGGACGGTGGATTGGCTCCAGTGGAACACGGACTTCGTCTGGGTCGACGCGGACGAGCCGGAGTCGGCCCGGGCGGACCGGCTTCTCTGGAACTGGCCGTTTGTCCCCCTGGCCAACCGGGCGGGGCGGATGGTCCCGCCGCTGGACCGGCGCGCGACGGACCTGTTCGGACCGCGGCAGGATTACGTCAGCACCGATGCTTCCCTCCAGGTGAGCGACACCACCATGCTGATGGGCGGCGTCTACTTCGGCATGCAGACGAGCGCCCTCGAACAGGCGGACGTCGGCTTCTCCCGCACGGTCTGGCCGGACCTGAGCTATTATCTGGGCACCCGGTACCTGCGGACCTACGACATCGGCCAGGGCCCGCGCAGCGCCCGCATTCTGACGTTCAGCGCCACGTATGTCCTGGACGCGCGGTATTCGCTCGTGCTGTCCGAGCAGTACGATTTCGTCTACCAGGCGAATATTACCACCGACGTGACCCTGGTTCGCAAGTATCACCGGTTGAATCTGGGGCTGACGTTCAACATCAGCGATGCGCTGGACGACCGGCGGATCTTCCTCAGCCTGTGGCCGGAGGGCTTGCCGGAGGCGTCCTTCGGACAGCGCCGTTACCTGGGCCTCGGGGCCTCGGACGTGTATTACTGAGTCGCCCGCCGCGCGCCCGCGGGATTCTCAGCGGGTGTGTGAGGAAACGCGGTCGGGGTTCCCGCATGGCCGCGTCAAGCACGTCAGGTTCGTAGTGACGCCGTAAGGCGTTATCCTGTATGCCCTTATGGGCACACCACAAACCAAGGCTTTCCGCCTGTGCGTGTTTCGCCTGGGCTCTTCCATCCCGCCGGGTGGCACGCCCCAGTGCGGGGTGACCTCAATTTGCCCCACTTCTCCTCTTGCAAACCTACGGTGGGGATGGATAAAATAGGCGGCGGAATTGGTGGTTGGATTCCGTCGGCGGGGCTTGAGTCCAGTTCGGTTTTCCGGTATTCTGTGCGGTCTGAATACGCGTCGTGCGAAGGGTTGGATGGTTTTCTAAGGAGTCGATTATGCCGTTGGTAACCACGAAGAAGATGTTCCAGATGGCCTACAAGAATGGGTATGCCGTGGGCGCTTTCAACGTCAACAACATGGAGATCACCCAGGGGATCGTCGATGCCATCGCGCAGGAGAAGGCCCCGCTGATTCTGCAGATCTCCAAAGGCGCCCGGGAATACGCCAAGAACAGCTATCTGAAGGGGATCATCAACGTGGCGGTCGCGGAGAATCCGAGCATTCCGATTGCCATCCATCTCGACCACGGCGACACGTTTGAGACCTGCAAGCAGTTCGTCGACGACGGGTTCACGTCCGTTATGGTGGACGGGTCCCACCTGCCGTTCGAAGAGAACACTGCCCTGACGAAGAAAGTGGTGGAGTATGCCCATGCCCGGGGCGTGGTCGTCGAGGCGGAACTGGGACAATTGGGCGGGATCGAGGAGCACGTGGTCGGCGTCGACGATGTCAGCAAGCATCTGGCGGACCCGGACCAGGCGGTCGAGTTTGTGCACAAGACCAAGTGCGATTCGTTGGCCGTGGCCTGCGGGACCAGTCACGGAGCCTACAAGTTTAAGACCGAACCGACGATCGCGTTTGACGTTATAGAGAAAATCGGCAAGAAGCTGCCGGGCTTTCCGCTCGTCATGCACGGTTCCAGCAGCGTGCTGCCGGAATTCAAGGCCCTGATCAACAAGTACGGCGGCAAGATGCCGGATGCCATGGGCGTCCCCGAGGCCATGATCACCAAAGCCTCGCAGATGGCCGTCTGTAAAGTCAATATCGACACGGACTTGCGCATGGCTCTGACGGCGAAGATCCGGCAGGTGTTTGCCGAGAAGCCGGGCGAATTCGACCCGCGCAAGTACCTGGGCCCGGGTCGGGACGCCATCCGCGAGATGGTGCGTCACAAGCTGCACGTCCTCGGTTGCGCCGGCAAGGCAGGGGAGTGCCTGTAAGAATCTATAGATTCATGATTTATGATTTGAACTGGAAGGGCGGCAAGCCACTCCTTGGGCCATGGACGGCCAAGTCATAACTTGCAGATCATCCATCCTCAATGAAAGGGGTGATTCATTGGAGCCTCAGAAACCAAGACGGATCGTGTTCACTGGTGCGGGGCGGACGGTGCGCGGTCGTAATGTACGCGTCACCCTGATGACGTTGGTCTGCATTCCGGCCCTGGTGCTGGCGTGCTGGTTTGGCGGCCATAGCTGCTCCGCGCAGCCCGGGAGGATCGCGGTGGGCCGGAGCTTGGCGGCCGTCACACCGGCCCCGACCGGCGTGCCCCGGGAAGCCCCGCGGCCGTTGGATCCGGTGGCCGGGGCCTGCCGGATGATCTATCGCGGCCAGTTCGCCGCCGCCGGGGAGGCCGCCCAGCAGTCCGGGGCGACGGAGAAGCCTCTCGGACGGCAGTTGGCCGCCATCATTCACCAGTACGCGGAGCTTGGTCAACAGCGCGGCGCAGCGAAACAGGAGGCGTTCAAGAAGCAGCTCGTCGAATTGGACCGGCTGAAGGCCTCGGGCGTGCTGGAAAGGCCGGACCACCATGCGGCACTGAACGAGGACGGACTCGCGGCGACCGCCCGGGATGCGAACGAGCCCAACGATCTCCCCGACGTGCTGGCCGTCCTTGCCAAGGCGTCCGAATTTGCCGACAGCCGCCAGAAGAAGGAGCTTCTCAGCGACGCCTTCGTGGCCAAGGCGCTGCAGACCGCGATCGACCGCAGCGTGGCGTTCGAAGCCGAGGGCAAGTGGCTCGATGCGTACACCAACTACTTCGTCTGGCTCCAGGCGGTGGACCCGAACAACCGTGGTTACACGGAGCATACGGAAGAGCTCCTGGACCGGGCGGGGATTGCCGCGTCGTTCCAGGACAGCCCCTGCGAGTCCCGCAAGGAGCGCTATGAGGGCGTCGAGAAGCGCATGCTGGAGAAGGCGGTTGACGTTCTCGATCTGCACTATGTCCGGCCCATCAACTACTCCCAGATGGCGACGAAGGCCCTGAAGCGGTGCGACCTGCTGGCGCAGGTGCTGGTCACGATCTGCGCGCGGGACCCGAACCTGGCCCGCACGAATTCTCTGACCACGCCGGATCCGGCCCGGGTCACGGCGTGGTCGGCGGCGCTGGCCGGCCTGCGCGACGAGGTCGAGCGCGCCGGCGAGGGCTTTGGCAAGGCCGGCCTGTTCGCCCTGCTGGACAAGGTGCTGTCCCTCAATGAGGCCACCGTGGAACTGCCCACCCAGGCGCTGGTCGCGCATTTCTCCGAAGCGGCGCTGGCGGTGCTGGACCCGTACACGGTCGTGGTCTGGCCCCAGCAGGTGCAGGACTTCGAAAAGCAGATGACCAACCAGTTCACGGGCATCGGCATCGAAATCTCCCGGACGAAGGGTCTGTTGACCGTCGCGAGCCTGCTGCCGGATACACCGGCCTATCGGTCCGGACTGGATGCGGGCGACGTCATCGAAGCGGTGGACAGCGTCCCCACGAAGGACATGAGCCTGATCTGTGCCGTCAAGAAGATCACGGGCCCCAAGGGCTCCCGGGTCGCGCTGACGATCCGCCGGTCGGGCGAGGCCAGCCCCCGCAGTCTCACCATCACCCGCGACCGGATCATTGTCCCGACGGTCCGCGGCTGGCAGCGCACGGGCGACGGAGACTGGCGCTACCTGGTCGACGAGGACGAGCGGATCGGCTACGTGCGGGTGACGAGCTTCTCCGGGGAAACCGCGAACGATCTGGAAACAGCCCTGCGGAACCTGGAGGACGAGGGTCTGAGGGCCCTGATCCTGGACCTGCGTTTCAACACGGGCGGTCTGCTGGACAGCGCCGTCGCCATCTGCGACAAGTTCCTGTCCGAGGGCCTGATCGTGCGGACGCAGCCCAAGGACAACGGGATTCCCTCGATCGAGAAGGCGAACCGGCGCGGCACGCACCCCAACTACCCGCTGGTCCTGCTGATCAACTCGGGCTCGGCCAGCGCCTCGGAGATCGTGGCCGGCGCCCTGGCCGACCCGGCGCATGAGCGTGCCATTCTCGTGGGCACGCGCACGCACGGGAAGGGCAGTGTGCAGGGTATCACGTACTATCCCGGCGGCGGGGCCCAGTTGAAATACACTATGGCGTACTACCATCTGCCCTCCGGACAGCGGGTCCAGAGCCGCGACGAGGTGGAGAAGGAAGGACGCAAGGACTGGGGCGTCGGGCCGGATATCGAGGTCACCCTGACCAGCGAAGAGCTCCGGCAGATGCTGGAGACCCAGCGCAGCAACGACGTCCTCGTCCAGGCGCACCGGGACGGGAGTCAGGCCACGGTCACCCGCAAGACCGTTGAAGAGACGTTGCAGGCGGACCCCCAATTGGCGGTCGGACTTCTGGTCGCCAAGACGAAGCTGATCGAAGCCAACGCCCTGGCCGCAACGAATTAAGAGACGTGTCCGATTCGTGGGGCGAACGGCAGCGTTCGCCCCACGCTTTTTATGCCGCGAGGCGTGAACTACTTGGGAGTGGAGCCTTGACGAACCAGGCCGATACGGACCGATTCGAGCAGCAACGACAGGAGAAACTGGCGCAGATCGAGGCGATGGGGATCGACCCCTACGGGTCGCGGTACGACGACGTCGAGCCGGCTGCGGCAGCCAAGGCCCGGTACCGGGACGACGATGAGAGCCAGCGGGCCCGTTGCGCGGGCCGGATCGTGCTGCTGCGGGATATCGGCAAGCTGATCTTCATCACACTCCGCGACCGCACCGGCACGATCCAGGTCGGCCTGAGCAAAAGCCTGCTGACCGCCCAATGGCCTCTGGCCAAGCTGCTTGATATCGGCGACATCATCGGCGCCGCCGGCAAGCTGGGCAAGACCAAGACCGGCGAAATCACCATCTGGGTCGAAGACGGCGGCCTGACCTTCCTGAGCAAGTGCCTGTTTCAGCCCCCGGAGAAGTTCCACGGACTCGCGGATATCGATCAGCGGTATCGGCAGCGCTACGTGGACCTGTGGGCCAATCCCGAGGTCCTGGAACGCTTCCAGAAGCGCAGCACCATCGTGGCGGCCATCCGCCGGTTCCTGACCGCCCGGGGCTTCCTCGAAGTCGAGACGCCGATGATGCAGACCATCGCCGGCGGGGCGGCGGCCAAACCGTTCATCACGCATCACAATGCCCTGGACCTGGACCTGTATCTGCGGATCTCGCCCGAGCTGTTCCTCAAGCGGCTGCTGGTCGGCGGCCTGGAGCGGGTGTTCGAGATCAACCGCAACTTCCGCAACGAAGGCCTGAGCCGGCACCACAATCCCGAATTTACGATGATGGAGCTGTACCAGGCCTACGGGGATTACCGGGCGATGATGGATCTCACGGAGGAGATCGTCGGAGCGTGCATTGAGACGCTCGGTTTGAACACAAAAGTGCAGTTCGGCGACGCCCAGATCGACTTTGCCCGGCCCTGGCGGCGGGCACGCTATGCGGACCTGCTCCAGGAGCACAGCGGCTGCGCCGTCGACGACCTGCCCGCCCTCCGGGCCAAAGCGCGTGCCCTGAGCATCGATGACGCCGGGATGGACGACGCAGTGCTGGTCAATGAGGTTTTCGAGACGACGGTCGAGCGCAACCTCACTGCGCCCACGTTCGTGATCGATTACCCGGCGGTGCTGTGCCCCCTGGCCAAGCGCAGCAGAACCGACCCGCGCTATGCCGAGCGCTTCGAGCTGTTCGTGGTGGGCATGGAGCTGGCCAACGCCTACACCGAGCTGAACGATCCCGCCGTGCAGTACGAGAACTTCCTGCACCAACTGCGCGGCCAGGAAGAATCCCTCACGAAGATGGATACCGACTACGTCACGGCGCTGAAGTACGCCATGCCCCCCGCGGGCGGGCTGGGGATCGGGATCGACCGGCTCGTGATGGTTCTGACCGGCGCCACGACGATCCGGGATGTCATCCTGTTTCCGCTGCTCAAGCCGGTCACGCCCGAGAACAAATAACCGGGCGCGGAGTAGTACCGCGTGGGAAGGGCCCGTGCGGTCTTGTGGCATACGCATCCTGCCGATGCTGCCTGGGCTGGAAGAGGCACCCAACGCCGACTTTCGCGTTGGGGACCCCAAGCCCATGCCACGACGAACCGGCTTCTCACACGCGTTCCGAGATGCTGTCCTTCTGACGGGTGGCTCGATGCTGAAGCTTTTTCTCTGGCTCAAATACATTCGCCGGCGGCGGATCATCCTCATGAGCGTCATCGCGGTGGCGGTATCCGTCGCGCTGCTGATTGTCGTGGCCAGTCTCTTCACCGGTTTCATCGCGGCTTTCCAGCAGAGCGCCGTCGATACGATCGGCGACATCATCATCGCGCCCGAAGTGCTCCCGATCGAGAAGTACCCCGTGCTCATCGCGCAACTGGAGCAGACCGGGGTCGTCGAGGCGGCCACGGCCACGCTCACGTCGGCGGGCCTGCTGCACCTGGGGCCCGGTAACGTCCGCCCGGTCAGCATCTGGGGGATTCAGCCCGAGCGCCGGGCGCGGGTCATGGGCTTCCAGAAGAGCCTGCTCTGCCAGAGCCGGGCCGCGGACCCTCCTTCGTTCCGCGTCGCGGAGGCGCCCGACAGCGTCGGCGGCTTTGTCGGGATCGGCCTGCTGGGCCGGCCGGACGAAAGGACCGACGAGTACGATCAGGATGCGATCCTCAAGGAAATGCTGGGCAAGCGCGTCCTGGTGACGGCCGGGACCGCCGAGCGGACCCCCGAGGGCGCCCAGGTCGCCAAGAAGCGAACCATCCCGTTCCGCATCGTCGACGTGGTCTTCCGCGGCGTCTACCAGCTCGACAGCAGCACGGTGTTTCTGCCCATCGAAGTGCTGCAGAAGGAGCTGTATCCGGCGCAGACCGGCGACGTGGCGAACAGCGTCAGCATCAAGCTCAAGCCCGGTGTGGACCCCGAGGCGGCCCTGGCGCAAATCCGTAAGCTGTGGGAGACCTTCGCGGCGCAGGAGTTGCTCTGGGGTCCGGTGGCGGTCCGGCTGACGAGCGACGAGAAGATCAAGACCGCCCAGGAGATGCAGCGGATCTACGTGGCCGAGTTCGAGAAGCAGAAGGACATCCTGGAGGTGATCTTCAGCGTGATCAGCTTCGGCGTCGTGGTCCTGGTCTTCTGCATCTTCTACATGATGGTCAAGCTCAAGCAGAAGGATATCGCGATCGTGATCAGTTGCGGCGCTTCGAGCTCGTCCGTGATCGGGCTGTTCCTGGGTTTCGGGGTCTCGGTGGGCGTCGCGGGCTCCGGCCTGGGGGCGGCGCTGGGCTATCTCATCACCCGGCACATCGAGCAGGTCGAGCACGGCATCCGCATCCTCTTCGGCCTCAAGCTCTGGCGCAGCAGCGTCTACATGTTCAGCGAGATTCCCAACCAGATCGACTGGGGCTCGGCGGCGTTCTTCGGGACGATGGCGATGGCGGGCGCCGCGGTCGGGGCCCTGGTGCCGGCCCTGGTGGCCGCCTGCACGCGGCCCGTGGAGGTTCTGAGAAACGAGTAATGTACAAGCTGACACTCATCGCGCGGTATCTGCTGAAACGGCGCATCACCTACTTTGCGACGCTGGCGGTGGCGATGTGCGTCTTCATCGTCGTGGTCGTGATGACGGTCATGACCGGGCTGGTCGGGGATTTCAAGGAGAAGAACCACGCCTTTGTCGGCGACTGCGTCGTCGGGACCGACTCGCTGGTGGGCTTTCCATATTATGAGGAGTTCATCCGGCTCGTGGAGCAGGCCGGGATCGCCGTGGGGGTCTCGCCGGTCGTCAAAGCTTACGCACTGTTGAACACCGAAAACGGGTTCCCCGATGATGACGTGGAGATCGTGGGCCTCGATCCCGTCCGGCACAGCCAGGCGACAAACTGGGGCCGGACGCTGTATTTCCGCACCCAGAACGTGGCGAAGGCGTTCCTGCCGCTGTACGACGAGAGCGCTCCCGGCTGCGTGGTCGGCATCGACAAGGTCCTGCCGCGTAACGCGCAGAGCCAGTACGTGCAGTTTGACAGTCCCCACCGGGCCCCGGTGACGCTGACGTGCTTCCCGCTGAACGCCAAGGGGGCCCTGTCGGGCCCGGCCGGCATCGCCAAGACGAAACGCTTCTATTACAGCGACAACTCCCGCACCGGACTGGCCCGTGTGGATGACGCCTACGTCTACATCCCGCTGGCGGATGCCCAGGTGCTCTGCATGGAGGGCCAGGAAAAACGCGTCACGGCGATCCACATCAAGTTTCGTGCGGGTGTCGGGGTCGAGGCGGGCCGGCGCCGCGTCGCCGAATTGTGGGAGCAGTTCCAGGACGCCCAGGCCACGGCCAAGGCCGCAGCGCCGGACCGCGGGCTCCTGAACACGGTGACCGTGCAGACCTGGAAGGAGTACCGCCGGGCGGTCATCGCCCCGGTCGAGACGGAACAGGTCATGCTGAGCTGCATGTTCGTTCTCGTCGGGATCACGACGGTCTTCATCGTGTCCGTCGTCTTCTACATGATCGTGCGCAACAAGCGCAAGGATATCGGCGTGCTCAAGAGCGTGGGGGCCTCCAATGCGAGTGTCCTGCTCCTCTTTCAAGGCTTTGCGTTCGGCATCGGGCTGATCGGCTCCTCGGCGGGCGCTCTGTTCGCGTGGCTGTTCCTGTCGAAGATCAACCGGGTCGAGCAGTGGTGCTACGAGAACTTCGGCGTGCAGTTGTGGGACCGCACGATCTACGTGATCGAGGACATCCCGCACCACCTGGAATTCCCGGTGCTGGCGGTCATTCTCTCCAGCGCGATCCTGGCCTGCCTGATGGGAGCGTTGATTCCGAGCTACCTGGCCGCGCGTCTGCGGCCCGTGGAGATCCTGCACGCGGCCCGCCTGTAGCACTCCACCCATCCCAAAACGGTGGGTTTCGGGTGGCACGGCAAGCGCCAGCTTGCCGATGGTTGGCCCGTCCGTCGTCGACAAGGCCTGCGTCAAGCCTGCGGCCTTGACGATGCCATCCGCCCGGCATGTCATTGCGAGCGCAGCGAAGCAATCTCCACCCTATGAATTGAGATGGCTTCGTCGCGGCGCTCCTCGCCATGACATCGACGTGATTTGCCCCGCCACGGGGCGTTAATCCTGGTCGGGGGCCGGCTCAGCATTGACGCGGCCGGCGGATTCCGGTATGAACGGGGCGGGCGCGTGCGGCGCCGGTTCGCGGACCTCAATCGTGGCTGCAAAGGGTCGGATTGTCTATGGGTGAATCGCCCGTCATGGTGAATGCCGAGAATGTGCACAAGTCCTACCGGATGGGCGCCACCCGCGTGGTCGTGCTCAAGGGCGTGGACCTGGCCATCCGGCAGGGCGAGTTCGTCGCCATCGTCGGCGCCTCGGGCAGCGGCAAGAGCACGCTCCTGCACATCCTCGGCGGCCTGGACCGGCCCGACAAAGGCGTGGTCCAGTTCCAGGGACGCGACCTGAATCGGATGAGCGCCCGCGGGTTGAACAAGTATCGCAATGAGACGGTCGGCTTCGTGTTTCAGTTCTATCACCTGCTGGACGAGCTGAGCGTGTGGGAGAACGTGGTCCTGCCGGCCATGATCGCGCGCAGCATCCCCGGCTGGCTCCTGACGCGGCGCCAGGCCTGGCAGCGGGGGAGCGAGCTGCTGGACGAGTTGGGTCTGAGCGAGCGGGCCCGGCACAAGCCCTACCAGTTGTCGGGCGGCGAGCGGCAGCGCGTGGCCATCGGCCGCGCCCTGATGAACCAGCCGCAACTGCTGTTGGCGGATGAGCCCACGGGAAATCTTGACTCCGCGACGGGAAATGGTATCCTGAACATTTTGGAGAAATTGAACCGGGCCGGGCAGACGATTGTCCTGGTCACCCACGATGAACGGGTCGCCCACCGGGCGCAGCGCATCATCACGCTGGCGGACGGCCGGGTGAAAAGCACGAGCCGTGTGGAGGTATGAGGTATTCGTATGGCATTGAAGATCTGGCTGGACACGGGGTTGGTGGATGAGCAGGACGCCCGCATCTCGGTTTTCGATCACGGCCTGTTGTACGGGGACGGCGTCTTCGAGGGGATCCGTGTCTACGGCGGCCGGGTGTTTGAGCTGGAGGCCCATATCCGGCGGCTGTTCGAGTCCGCGCGCGCCATCCGCCTGTCCATGCCCATGACCCGCGCTACGCTGAGCGAGGCGGTGGAGACGACCGTTAAGGCCAACGCGGTCACCGACGGTTACATCCGGCTCGT